>NZ_RYDG01000018.1:0-22403 GCF_003970305.1 Flavobacterium sp. LB2P53 | reverse complement strand
CAAGCTACAATTACTTGCGGCAAAACAACAAAATATTCTGGTTTCCAAATCTTCGCGTTAGGGATAGTAGTGGAAAGCCCGCAAGAAAGTGGAGTGAAACACAACTTTATGAGGACTTGTAGCGGATAGCCCGACCGTTTATAAAAAAGAGAGGCTACTATCGATATTGATAATAGCCTCTCTTTTTTATAAATGGGAACGCACTAATGATAATCTAATCGAAACGTATGGCTTTGACTGGAGAAATTTTAGTTATTATATAGGACGGAATTAATAATACAAAAAAACAAACGGTCACAGTAAGTAGGTTTAGCACTAGGATATATCCCCAATTTAAATAAACTGGTGCTTGGTTTACATAATAGTTTTCTGGATTCAACTGGATCACGCCAAATTGTTGCTGGAGTAACAATAGTGCTATTCCGATTAAGTTTCCCCAGAAAAGCCCTCTTACGATAAGATAGAAGGCATTATATAGAAATATTTTCCGGACGGACCAATTATTGGCTCCCAACGCTTTTAGGATTCCTATCATTTGGGTTCGTTCGAGAATTAATACTAATAGTGCAACCACCATGTTGATTGTGGCCACAAGAATCATGACAACTAATATAACGATGATATTAAAATCGAATAGCTGAAGCCATTCAAATATATAGCTGTATTTTTCTAGTATGGTTTTACTATCTAATGTAGAAGCTGTTTGTGCATAGACTTGTTCTCCGGTAGCTTCGATAGCATTAAAATCGTCAACAAAAACTTCGAAAGCACCAATTTGATCTGGAGTCCATTTATTGATACGCTGCATGTGACGAATATCTCCTATTATATAGGTTGCATCGAATTCCTGAAAACCGGAATTGAAGATTCCTGTAATTTTAAATCTCCGAATATTGGGCAACTGATTTTGATTTTCTTTGATGAAGAATGTATTGAACAGATCTCCTACTTTCAAATTCAACCTATTGGCAAGGAATTGAGACAATAACACTTCTTGATTCACATTTTTTGAATAATCAGGTAATTTGCCTGAAACCAGATACTCTTTTATATTATCCCATTTGTAATCATTCCCCACTCCCTTGAAAATAATTCCTTCGAAAGCGGTTTCGGTTCTAATAATTCCTGCTTTACTGGCAATGGCTTGAATATGCTCCACTTCAGGAACAGCAGTAAATTTTGGATAAAAATCTTGTTTTTTAGAAATTGGAACTACCGTGACTTCGGATTGATTGTTGTCATAATTGGAAATAACGATGTGTCCGTTGAAAGCCGCAACCTTCTCTCGGATTTTTTGTTGCAGTCCAATTCCTGTCGCTACCGAAATAATCATCATAATCATACCAATTGCAATTGCTGAAATAGCAATTTTTATAATTGGAGCAGATATGCTACTTTTATAATCTTTAGCAGTTATGAGTCTTTTGGCTATGAAATATTCTAAATTCAAAATTTATAGTTTGCAACAAAGATACATAAAGTTTTTTGCCACAGATGAAACAGATTTAAACAGATCAAAAATAGTACTATGAAATATTTTAGCTATACTTACCTCTTATTATTGACATTAGTTGTACAATCCTCTTGTGGAAGTTCTACAAAAAACAATCAGTATAGCAGCAGTACGGATAGCTTGCCAAAAATCCATTTCCAACCATTTTTTAGACCACATCAAATACCAATATTTAAAACGGGAGCCGATAATTACGAAAAATATATTTCTCTGTTAGAAAATAAAACAACAGGAATTGTAACCAATCAAACGGGAATTCTATCTGACAAAACCCATTTTGTTGATTTTTTACTTTCCAAAAATATCAATGTGCAAACTATTTTTGCTCCAGAACATGGTTTTCGTGGCACTGCTGATGCGGGAGAACATGTGGTTGATGGAAAAGATTCTAAAACCGGGCTGCCAATTATTTCTCTATACGGTGATAATAAAAAACCAAAACAAGAACACCTCGCTGGAATCGATATCATGATTTTCGACTTGCAAGATGTAGGCGCACGATTTTATACTTACATCTCCTCGTTACATTACATCATGGAAGCTTGCGCTGAAAACAACATTCCGCTTTTAGTTCTTGACAGACCAAATCCGAATGGAAGTATAGTCGACGGTCCAATTCTTGAACCAGAATTTACCAGTTTTGTAGGCATGCATCCAATTCCTTTGCTACATGGAATGACAATTGGCGAGTATGCTAAAATGATAAATGGAGAGAAATGGCTAAAAAATGGCATTCAATGCAAATTGACCGTTATTCCGTGTATTAATTACAACCGAAAAATGAATTATAGTTTACCTGTAAAACCGTCACCGAATCTTCCAAATGATCAAGCCGTGAATCTTTATGCAAGTTTGTGTCTGTTTGAAGGCACAAATGTAAGTGTGGGTCGTGGAACTGAAAAACAATTTCAGATTTATGGTTCTCCGTATCTACCAAAAAGTGATTTTAGTTTTATACCCAAACCAAATTTTGGTGCACAAAATCCAGTTTACAATGGCGTGAAATGTTATGGGGAAGATTTATCAACACATACAAAGGTCAGTAAACTAGAATTAAAATGGTTGATTCAAGCCTATCAAAGCACAACGGAAAAATCGAAATTCTTCAATCCTTTTTTTACCAAACTTGCAGGAACTAAAAAACTGCAACAGCAAATAGAAAATGGAATTTCCGAAAATGAAATCAGAAAAAGCTGGCAGAAAGGACTTATCGAGTTTAAAGCAATGAGAATGAAATATTTGATATACTAATTCTCACCCCCTTCCGATCCCGAAGTTTCGGGACGGGACTCTACAAAGCAGAGGGAGACAAAATAGAAAATTTTTAAAGCGGCATTTTCTTTTTCATTTCCTCTACAATATTAAATGCTGCCGGGCATATCGCTACGTTTTTCAGGGTTAAGTCTGTAATTTGTTGGAATTTTTTTCGATCCGTATGCGGGAATTCTCTACACGCTTTTGGACGTACGTCATATATCATGCACGCATTTTCATTGTCGAGAAAAGTACAGGGTACACTTTGCAAAACATAATCTCGGTCTTCATCGATTTGAAGGTATTGCTGGATAAACTGTTGTGGCTTTTGGCGTAGGTATTTTGAAACACGCTCAATGTCGGCATCCGTAAATAATGGTCCCGTAGTTTTACAACAATTAGCACACTTTAAACAATCCGTTTTCTTGAATTCAGCATCATGCAAATCTTGCATCACGTAATCCAAATTCTTTGGTGTCTTTTTTTTCAGCTTATCAAAATACTTTTTGTTTTCGATATGCTTATCTTTGGCTTCCTTAGGGAGATTGTTTAAAATATGTTTCAAATTTAAAGTTTAAAGTTGGAACCACAAAAGTAACAAACTTGAATCCTTTAACCTTAAACTTTAAACAAAAAAAGATGAAAGACCTTTTTGGCAAAGCCATACTTGATTTTCAAACCAATAATTCACCCGAAGATTTAATTACGGAAACTACAATATCTGAAGAAGATGAAATGAGCGTTGCCTACTTGTTTCGTTCTTATGATGAAATGCCCCAAATGGAACAAAAAGCGTTACAACTTGCCAAAGGTAAAATCCTGGATGTTGGCTGTGGCGCAGGAAGCCATAGTTTATCTTTGCAAAACGAACGCAATCTAGACGTAACCTCTATTGATATTTCAGCAAATGCTATCCAGGCATGTACCTTGCGTGGATTGAAAAAAGCAAAAGTTCAAGATGTACTGACATTAGAAAATGAAAAGTACGACACCATACTCCTATTGATGAATGGTGCGGGAATGTGCGGTAAACTTAAAAACATCCCGAATTTCCTTTTAAAACTAAAATCATTATTGAATCCCGGCGGACAAATTCTATTAGACAGTTCTGATATAATTTATATGTTTGATGAAGATGAAGATGGCGGAAAGTGGATTCCTTCCCAAAAGGAATATTATGGAGAAATCGTTTTTAATATCTCCTACAAAGGCGAGAAAGAAAAACCATTTGACTGGATGTTCATTGATTACAACACTTTGCAAAATGCAGCTTTAGATAATGGACTAAAATGCGAGTTGATTCTTGAAGGCGAACATTTTGATTATTTAGCAAAACTTTCCATTTAGAAAACACATAAAACTACTTAGTATGGGAAATTCAGCTGTGGAAAAATTACGTTATCCTATTGGGAAATTTATCAGACCCGAGATCTATTCAAGTGAATATCTCCATAATAAAATAAAAGAAATCGCAAGTTTTCCAGAACGATTGAAAAACGAAGTCATTCATTTGACAGAGGAACAACTCGAGACACCATACCGTCAGGATGGCTGGACGATTCGTCAAGTCATTCACCATTGCGCCGATAGTCACATGAATTGTTTCGTTAGAATTAAATGGACATTAACTGAAAATAAACCGCTAATAAAAGCGTATCACGAAGATTGTTGGGCAGAATTACATGATAATTTAACGATGCCCATTCAACCCACACTTTCATTTCTTGACGGATTTCATTTTCGTTTGGCATATATAATGAATAGTCTTTCTGAAGCAGATCTTGAAAAATCTTTTATACATCCCGAACATAATACCGTTATTCAATTGAAGGAAATAATTGGAACCTATGCTTGGCATGGAAACCACCACTTAGCGCATATTACCGAATTGAAAAAAGAAAAAGGTTGGTAGCATAAGGAGCTATTTCCAGCTATTCGCTATATCTTTTTTTCTCATTAAAAAAATGAGAAAAAAAGGATGTCGCTACTATCTGGGCTAGGAAATCTGCTAACAAGAAGTAAGCCTTCCGAAAATTAATCAGTATCTGTTTTAATTCAAAACCCCAAACAGCACTTGTTGTTTTAGGTTTTTAAGTATTAAGGAATATTCAAATATTTATGTGTTTGCAACGAGACACGCCATTTTGGGTTGTTCATTACATAATCAACAATTAACGGAGTCATTTCTTCTTTTTTACTCCATTCCGGTTGAAGAAATAAAATAGCATTCTCATTTACTTTATCAGCTTGCTCTTCGGCAAAAATAAAATCATGTTTATTGTAAATAATCACTTTTAATTCCTGTGCGTTATCATACACCGTTTGAGTTGGTAATTTATTTTTCTTTGGCGACAAACAAATCCAATCCCAAGTTCCCGTAAGCGGATAAGCCCCAGAAGTTTCTATGTGCACTTTTCTATCACTATCTTTTAGCTTTTGTGTTAGCAAGCTCATGTCCCACATCAATGGTTCACCACCAGTAACCACAACAGTTTCTGAATATTTACTTGCATTGGCAACAATTTGATCAATACTAGTTGGCGGGTGTAGCTCCGCATTCCAGCTTTCTTTAACATCACACCAATGACAACCTACATCACATCCGCCAATTCTAATAAAGTACGCAGCTGTTCCGGTATGGTATCCTTCCCCTTGAATGGTGTAAAATTCTTCCATTAAAGGAAGCATTGCACCTTTATTAACTTCTAACTGTATTTCTTTTGATAACATTCTTTAATTTTAAAGTGCAAAGATAGTTAATTAGAAAAGGAGTCCATTTGCAAACACAGACTAAAATGATAAACTTTCAATAAGCCAAAAAAGGCGTGTATTAAACCGTTTTAAAATAATTAATCCAACTCTGAATACAACGATCCTAAAATAGGAGCACAAAAAAACCGATAGCCAAAGACTATCGGTTTTTGATATTGAGACAAATTCTTATTGTTTCAAAATTTTTATTGACTCTGTTGCATAATTATTAGCAGGGTCTAATGCTAATGTTTTTTTGAAATATTCAATAGCTTTAGGCTTGTCTGTATTAGCAAAACTGGCTGCCATATTATTGTAACATTCAATAAACTTAGTTTTTACTGCAGGTTTTGCTATTTCCTCAGCACCTAATTCCATTGTTTTTAAAAGATAATCTTCATAATTTTTCACCATCAAGTCATCTTTTTCAAGTAATCTATTGGTTCTTGCTTTATACAAGTATGCTTCTAAATAAGTAGGAGAAGCAACTAATACTTTATCAAAAGCAGCATCTGCTTTTGATAAAGCAATTGCATCTACTTTTTCGCCTTCCTTTTTGTTAATATTGGCATAGTAATTCGCTAGACCAAAATAGACGTTGTCATCCAGATAATTAGTAGACTCAGGAGAACTGGCTCCAGATTCAAATACAGCTGCAGATTCTTTGTATAATTTTTGAGAAAATAATTTTTTACCAATATCACTCAAATCTTGAACCGCTAATGGCTCCATTTCGATTGCTTTTTTAAGACCTTTCATTCCTGAATCAAAAGCAACGGAGTCTATAGCTAATCCATCTTCGCTAGTCCCTTTTTTTATTTTAGTCAAACCTAAATACAAATAATCTTTAGCGATTACTTTATTAGTTGGGGAAGCGATAAAACTTTCCAATGATTTCAATGCTAAATCAACATTTCCATTTTCATAAGCCGCATATCCTAAATAACGATAGATTCTTGGATTAACTTTGTCCAATTCGATCATTTTGTTAGCTTCCGCTTCCAGTGCAACATAATCCTCTATCAAGATTAGAAAATCAGCTCGACGCATTCTAGAGTTAATCGAGTAATCGGTTAAAGCCATATATTTATCGTAATAGCCAATTGCTTTTTTATAATTCACAGCCGCTTGAGAAGGTTTATTACGTGCAATTTTATAATAAGTCTCCGCTAATTCTCTATACACTGGTCCATAGTTAGGATTAATAGCAATAACCTCTTCATAAGCTTTTAAAGCTTCGTCATACGATTTTGCTCCTTTAAGCAAAACACCCAGTTGCATTTTTGCTCTTAGCAAAGAATTATCTGCTTGAAAAGCACTTCTATAAGCTACATAAGCTTCATTTTGTTTGCTATCACCATAGTAAGCATCACCAAGGGCAAGCTGTAACTGTGCATCATCTGCATTTTTTATGGCAGCGCGATTCAAAATAGCGATTGCATTTTTATAATCGGGCTTTTCAGCATTCATATAGGCTCTTGCTTGGTAAACGTACTCTGCAAAATCCTTTCTTTTCATGTCTTTGGTGGCCAATACAAATTTTGCTTGAGCTGCCGCAACATCATTGTTATCTAAATCCATTTGACCTAAGCCAATGTAATTCAAATTAGCTTCATCAGAAGCTGTTAATCCTTTTTGGAAATAAATTTTGGCGGAATCTTCTACATTTTGAGTAAGATATACATTCCCTAAAGTAAAAAAAGCAGCTCCATTAGATGGATTCTCCTTAATAATTGATTTTAAAATTGCCTTCGCACTTTCGAACTGTTCTGCATCGATCGCTTTTTTTGCTTGATCAATATCTTGCGCTTGACTTGCAAATGCCGATGCTAATAATGCAACACTAAACGTTTTTAATTTATTCATTTTCATTGTAGTTAATTTAATTTTTATCATTGTATATTTTTTTTCTAACCTGAATTAATCTACTCGGTGTTCGTACCGGCAGTAAACCAGATTTAAGTATTATCCGCTGTCCTCTTTCACCTGCTACAAAAGAGGCAAAACCCATTCCTAATCCAGAAGAACCCTGACAATTTATTATATACAAATCACGTGCCAAAGGATAGGTTCCCTCTGCAATATTATTTTGCGATGGCGGATAATATTGATTTCCAGTAGTACTTTTAACGCTAAGCACCTTAATTTTTTTTACAATATCTTTCATAATTCCAGAAGGTTGATAAAGCCAGTTTAGCCCCACTATTCCAATCATTCCTTCATTTTCAGACACATACTTTATTACCTCTTCATTGGTTTTAAAAGAAAAAATCCCCTTTTTCGGAAGTTCTGACACACCCGCTAATTCATTCATATAACGAACAGTACTGGAATTTGGATTATCAAAAACCAATCCCTTTATTGCCGTTTGAGACTTCCCTTGCAGAAAGGCTATAATGTCATTTAAAGCGACTAAGGTATCCTTAATTTTCTCATTTGCGATTAAAGCAATCCCATCAGTAGCGAAAGGAGTCACTTTTGGAATAATTTTTTTACCCTCAAAAATCTTATTTTCCTCAGCATTTAATTTTCTGGATAAAATGGCAATACTTAATGAATCATTTAGCAATGATCGGAGCACTTCTTTTTCAGATTTAGCATTCAACGTTATTTTTGCAGGATACACACTTTCAAAAACCGCTATCTGATCCTCAATCACAGGTTGTAATGTTTCATCAACTAGTATCGTTGTAGAACCTTTTAAAATAGTTTCTTTATTTTCCTTAGATCCTTCCGTTTTTTTACATGCAAAAAGAAATGCAAACAAAGAAAGAAAAATAAAATACGGAATTATAGCTGTTTTTTTCATGATCTAGTTGGTATTATTAATAAGTCGGATGAATCTAAAAAAAGAATATACAATAAGAAGCAAACCAAATGCTATTCTATATCCAGTATCCATTACTATGGGAAATTCTTTCATAAAGATAATAAATAAACCCAAAACCAGATAAACTAAAAAAAACATAATTCCTAAAACGAGAAGAAATCGCTCTTTGAGCGATTTCTTCTGAATATTAATACGTATGCTCTTTAACATTAATTTGCCGTTTGAATTGTAATTGGTAAAGAATACAGCACTCTGACTTTTTTACCGTTTTGTTCACCCGGAGTCCATCTAGGAGACTTTTTCAAAACACGAATCGCCTCTTTCCCTGTACCATAACCAATATCTCTAATTACTTTAATATCGGTTAAAGAACCATCTTTCTCTACTACGAAAGTAACATATACTTTACCATTCAACCCGTCTTCTTCAGGAGTTTGATAATTATTACCCACATACTTGTAAAATTTCTCTATCCCACCTGGAAAATCAGGTTTAACCTCAATCCCAGCAGTGTTGTAAATTTGGTTATCTACTTCTTCTACTACCGCGGCAGTACCTGTACCTACAGGCTCTACAGTCAATACTGCATCTGGATCACCTTTTATGGTCACTGCACCTAATTTTTTGTCTTTAATTTCAACAATTTTGGGTGGTTCTTCTGTAACTTCTTCCGCTTTTGCTACAACAGGTTTCACAAATTTAACCTGATCCACTTTTGGAGGTGGAGGTGGTGGTGGCGGGATGTTTTCTTTAGGCTTTTCTTGCTTTGGCGGCAACTTTACTGCTGTAATTTTAATATCTCTATTTTCCTCTACATCAGATGTATCCGGAAGCAGACTAGCAATAAGAGGGGCACTAACGGCCAAACTAAAAAGAATACTTCCAACAATAAGCGCTCTCACTGAGGTCTTATTATTTTCTTTTCTTAGTTCATACGCTCCATAACTTTTATTTCGCCCTTCAAAAACGATATCCAGCCATTGGTTTTTAAATATATCTAATTTCATTTTTCTTAATTATTAGGTTATTAGGCTATTAGATTAAAATCTTATTTACCTTCTAACAATTTTGTTTCCTCAGGTGAAAAATCATTTACAATTGCATAAGTTGGAACGCCAACAATTGCCATTTCATCAAGTATATCAACTAAGTTACGATAATTAGATTTCTTACTTGGCTTGATGATCACAATAACTCCTTTGTCTTTGTTTCCAGTATGCTCCACTACTGATTTTTTTCTAGCCAATAATTCTTTACGAATTCCGTTTTTTCCATAGGCAATATCTTTTGGACCTGCAATTGGCGTAGCCAATAAACCCATGTAATATACCACCTTATTGTTCTCACCAAGCATAATTGTTAAAGTACGATTTTCATCTACTTTAATATCCTTATTTATTTTAGGATCGTCTTCTTTATCTGGCAACCCCAAATCCATTGATTGGGGTTTTGACAACGTAGTAGTCAGCATAAAAAATGTGATCAATAAGAATGCCAAATCCACCATAGCAGTTAAATCTACTTTTGAATTTTGTTTTTTACTTCTTACTTTACCACCTTTTCCGCCTCCACCGTCGCCGGTATTTAATTCAGCCATTGTAGTGTATGTTTTTTAATTAAAAATCTTCTCCTCTTAAACCAGTAACTAAATTAAAGCTATTGATTTTTTGATCTTGTAAAATATCCATCACCTTTTTAATTGCCTGATATTCTTCTTTTGCATCCCCTTTTATGGCTATTTGCAATTCTTTATCAGCAATTTCAATATTGGCAATACGAGCATTTTGTATCCAATCCGCTAATTGATTATCAAGTGAATCTTTTGGAATACCTGGTTGGTTTGCTTTTCCTCTGTCTGCAGCTTTCATCTCTATGATTTGCTTCAAACTTTGAATTGGCACACCAAAACCATCCATCAGTGCAAATTTATCAGCATCATCAGCTGAGAATTCAACACCATATTTTTGACCCATTAATTCTAACGTTTTTTTACGAACTTCTCTTCCTTTTAGATCAAAGAATACTTTTCCTTTTCCAATAGTAATTGTAGCCAAATCTGTCTCAGGCAATTTTGTCTGAACTGTAGAAGAAGGCGTGTCTACCGGCAATGCTTCTGGTACTTTAGCTGTAGCGGTCAAGATAAAGAACGTAAGCAAAAGAAACGCAACATCACACATCGCAGTCATGTCAATTGACGTTGACTTTTTTGACATTTTTAGTTTAGCCATTATCTTTTTTATATTTTATTTTGACGCACATGACGTCAAAAAAATTATTATTGTTTTAAGCTTCCTCTAAATCTTCTGTAAGTATTTACAATTGTAGTACCTGCTTCATCAATAGAATAGGTTAAATCATCAATTTTAGAAGTAAAGAAGTTATACGAAACGATTGCTAATACTGAAGTCGAAATTCCAGTTGCAGTGTTGATAAGTGCTTCAGAAATACCATTTGCAAGAGCCGCTTGATCAGGAGTACCTGCACTAGCTAATGCTCCAAACGCTTTAATCATCCCTGTTACCGTACCTAATAATCCTGCAAGAGTTCCTAAAGAAACCAAAGATGAAATAATAGTCATATTTTTCTCTAACATTGGCATTTCTAATGAAGTAGCCTCTTCGATTTCCTTGTGAATTGTTTCAGCAGCTTCTTCGCTATTGAATCCTTCTTTTTTAACATCTTGGTATTTGATCAAAGCTGATTTTATTGCATTTGCAACAGATCCTTTTTGTTTATCACACAAAGCGATAGCTCCATCAATATTCCCTTCTTTAATATCATCTTGTACTTTTTTCATAAACTGATCTAAGTTTCCTGATCCAGCTGCTTTTGAAATCACAAAATATCTTTCAAAAGAAAAAACAACAGTCATCAACAATAAACCCATCAAAACTGGTACAATTGGACCTCCTTTGTATACCATTGCCAAATAATTACCCGGTATTGGGTGTCCTGTATTTACTCCGCCTTCAAAATTGGCACCATCTCCCATTATAAAATTCCAAATCAACCATCCTACAAATACACATGCCACAATAATGATTCCTGAAATCATTCCTCCTCCGTTTGAACTCTTTTCTTTTTTAACGTTTGCCATTTTTTTTAATTTTAATAGTTTTAAATAATTTATTTTAGTTATAATAAACTTGTAGTGGAGCAAATTTATATTTTTAGTTCAAATAAAAAAACTTTTTTTAATTTTATTGTCATTAATTTTATTTCAAACAAACATTTAGCAATTTACTCATTGCATATATATCAAAATCTATAAGGAAATCATTCGTTTTACAAAAAAAAAAATACATTTTTAAGAAATATTAACATAAATTTTCAATAACCGTTTAAAAGCAGTCAAAAATATATTTTTTTATTATTAAGAGTAAAAAAGCAGGAAAACTGCATTATATCCCATAATTTCCTATTTTAGGATACTAATAGCAGCTTACAAATCCTTTTAATTCAAACTTATCATGACCAGAAAAGAAGATTTTATACAAGACATAACGCGTGGGTACCTTTCAAAAGGAGAGAGTATGACTTTGGAGGAGTACTATTAGGCGGAGAAGCTCTAGCAAATGCACCCATAAAAATTCCCTTAAAAACCTTAAACTGTCATGGGTTAATTGCCGGAGCTACTGGAACGAGGAAAACCAAAACGATCCAAGTTCTTTCACAACAACTATCCTCTTTTGGGATTCCTGTTTTAATGATGGACATAAAAGGCGATTTTAGTGGTATTGCTAAAGAAGGGAAATAAAAACCATTTATAATTGAAGGCGAGACCGTGGTTCTTACAGCAGGACAGTCCATAAAAATAGAGAAGAATACCCGTGTGCACTATTCCGATCCTTTTGATGAAGTCTGTGAATATTTAGCTATTTGCAAACCTGCATTTTCTTTAGAAAAAGTTAATAGAGCAGACTAACCCTTATATAATTTGTATCTTTATACTTTCCATAAAAAAAGTATGAAAGTTCAAAAAAAAATTATAATAGTTGGCGCTGGCTTTGCTGGATTGCGTTTGGCTCAAGATTTAGAAAATACAGATTTTGATGTTTTACTGATTGACAAAAACAACTACCATCAATTTCAACCCTTGATGTACCAGGTAGCCACAGCAAGGCTTGAACCTGCCAGTATCTCATTTCCGTTACGAAAAGTATTTCAGCATTCGAAAAATGTCCGCATTCGAATAGCTGATGTACTTCGTATTGATCCAGAGCACAAAATAGTACAAACCTCTATTGCTGATTTTGAGTACGACCATTTGATAATTGCCTTTGGATGCACGACTAATTATTTTGGAAATGCTGAAATAGAAAAATTTGCATTTCCCATGAAATCGGTGCCGGAAGCGATCCAACTTCGCAACCAAATTCTACAAACTTTTGAAGATGCCTTAATTGCTTCACCAGAAGAGCTACAATCGCTAATGAACTTTGTGATTGTTGGCGGAGGCCCTACCGGAGTAGAACTTGCAGGAGCTTTGGCAGAAATGAAAAAAAATATTTTGCCAAAAGATTATCCGGATAAAGATTTTTCGAAACTCACCATTTATATTCTTGAAGGATCTCCGAACGTATTGAACCCAATGAGTGAAGATTCCCAAAAAACGTCTCGTAAATATCTGGAGGAACTAGGTGTCATTGTAAAAACGGATACTATTGTAAGCCATTACAACGGTAAGACCGTAAGCCTGCAAAACGGAGACACGATTGCATCCAGAAATGTGATCTGGGCAGCAGGAATTACAGGAAACACCCTGGAAGGTATTCCCAAAGAAAGTATTACCAGAGGAAATCGCTATCTTGTTGACCGATTTAATAAAATAGAAAATCTCGAAGACGTGTATGCCCTTGGTGATATTTCATTCATGGCTACTCCTAAATATCCCAATGGTCATCCGCAAGTAGCCAGTGTTGCTATAGAACAAGGAAAAGTATTAGCCACAAACTTCAAACTAAGTCTAAAAAACAAACCTCAAATCGAATACGAGTATCATGATAAAGGTTCTATGGCTACAGTAGGAAAACGAAAAGCGGTGGTCGATTTGCCAAAATTTAGTTTCCAAGGAAGATTGGCTTGGTTTACCTGGATGTTTATCCACCTTATGTTGATTTTGAGCGTCAAAAACAAACTTTCTATTTTTATCAATTGGACGTTCAGCTATTTCAATAATGACAGCACCTTACGAGTCCTACTGAAACCGGCAACAAAAGATAAATAACACCAAAAAGGACTCTGAATAGAGTCCTTTTTTTATTTTAATAATTCTAAAATGGTCTTTTCAACTACTTCTGAATCCCAGATTTCTTTGATATTTTCCATTTTTAAAATTTCTTCCATAATTGCATTTTGATAATCACCTATAGCCAACGCTTCTGTATAAGGCCGATCACTAAATGTTACACGACTGTATAGCGGAATCCATTTTTCAGGGTGCTTGTCTGAAAATGATTTTTCAATTTTCTTTTGCAAAAGGAAATTTTCATCTGCAGTCTTAGAACTCATTTCTAAAAAATTTCGATAGGAAAGCTCTGCAATAGCATCGGCATTTTGTTTACGGGATTTTTGATATTCGGAAAAAATAGATTTCCAATCATCCCCGTACTTTTCAATCATTTCATACAGCACTGAAATATCTTCAAAACCGGCATTCATTCCTTGTCCGTAAAAAGGTACAATGGCATGACTCGCATCCCCAATCAAGGCAACCTTATCCTCATACGTCCAAGGAAAACACTTCATGGTTACTAATGTACTGGTTGGGTTCCGGAAAAAATCTTCCGCTAATTTTGGAATAACATCAACCGTATCCGGTAAATTTTTTTCAAAAAAAGCTTCTACTGACTTCCTGTCCTTTAAGGAATCAAAGGAATTTTCTCCTTCAAAGGGCATAAATAAAGTACAGGTAAAGCTTCCGTCTAAATTGGGCAAGGCAATCAACATATATTCTCCTCGTGGCCAGATATGAAACGAATTTTTATCCAATTTATGTGATCCATCCCCGTTTGCCGGAATATTTAATTCTTTATATCCAATAGGTAGAAATTCTTGCGAATAATCGAACATACTCTGGCGCTGCATGCGGTGACGAATTCTTGAAAAAGCACCATCAGCGCCAAAAACCATATCGTATTTTTTATCTTCCCATGCGCCTCTTTCGGTTTCGCCTATATGAAGCGTGGCATTTTCTAGAGTTACATCCCAAATTTTGTGCTCAAAAAAGAACTCTGCTCCTGCGGCTTCCGCCAAATCGATCATTTTTCGGTTTAAAATTCCTCTCGAAATTGAATCAATGGATTCGCCTTCCTGACCATAATTTTGAAAATTAAGCTTATCCACTAAATGAATTGCCCGTTTTTTCATGGGGATTGCGATCGCTCGAACAGCATCACCTACTCCAACTCCATCTAAGGCTTTCCAGCCGCGATTAGACATCGCTAAGTTGATAGAACGTCCTGAAAATTGTATCTTCCTGATATCTGGACTTCTATCGTAAATATGAACAGTATGGCCTGCTTTGCGAAGGTAAATAGCTAATAAGGATCCGACTAGTCCAGAGCCTACAACTGCTATTTTTCGGGGAGTTTGCATTAATTTTTTATAAAAAGTTAGGCAAAATTACTGATTTAAAGTTTTAATAACTTTAAAAAACAATCATTTTTTATAGGGAATAAACACCAATTTTGTAGAAGTCCTAACAATCTCCTTTTCGTTCAGTTTCATTCTTCTGAATTTTCCTGAATTATACAATTCCGCCTGATCGTTATAATGTGCACTGAATGGATTTCCGGATTGTCCCGTTGGCAAAATGGCCCAGCTATTTTCAATGTCTGAGAAATCAATAATTCTTCGTGTTGAAGGCCCGCCTTTTACTTGATACTGACCCGTTTCGGTATAATCAAAAAACAAATTATTAATCACTTCCGTTGAACCTGAAACTTCAAATGGACCAACATTAAATATAGTTCTTAAAGCTGCAATTTTACCCAACGGATGCTGATGTTCCAGAGTATGTACTTTGTTCCAGGTCCAAGCTGATACGGAATTGCCCAATTGTTTTTCTAAAGCAGCAATCGATTCCTTGAACGATAGCGACACGATTTCTCGCCTTGTTTCCGAATGGTTTTTTGTATTGATATTATCCCACCACAGTGAGTTTTTGTTTTCAAGTTGTCTGGCGATCATTTGCTTCATGATATGCGTGCCTAAAAACTGCTTGAAATTAGCAGCTCCCAGTTCGTCCTCAAAAGTATTTTTTAAATAATTAAAAATCCATTTATTATAGATTGTGGGTGCTACATCATCCAGATTATTAGAACCTTTCCATTTTTTCAAAACAGCAAAGGCTTCTTTTTCATTATTTGAAAGCGTTGTGTAATCCAGATTCGAAATTAAACGTGCTACAACGTCAGGCGCAACTGGTGATGTATTATCAAAAATCATGCTGCCCACAGTTGCCTTATTCCATTTTGTTTTTTTATTCAATAATTGCGTGATTCGTTTGGCTCTGTCTTCAGGAAGGTAATAGCCCGGATACAAAAATCCGTCTATTGCCTCTGGTTGATTATTGGCTGAATACACGTAATTCCATTTTGGATTCACCGCTGAAGGATTTTTGGAGAAATCCAAATATTCCTTGATATCGTCTTTCCCGCTCGCCCCATCCAAAATAAAATTCGGATTCACGCCTTCATTATGCTTGTATAATTTTCCTGTTGCCCACCATGCAATATTTCCTTTGGAGTCACCATACATAACATTCAGTCCCGGTGCGGCTATCAGAGCCACTCCTTTTAGAAAATCTTCCTTGCTTTCAGCGTGCGAAAGCCTATACACTGCGTCCAGAATTCGTATGGGTTGTTGGGTATAAATCCAAGACATTGCCACTGGTTTGTCCTTATCCAGCCCAACAATTAAATCATTCATGATAGGCCCGTGACGACTCACTTTTACATTCAAAACCACATCAGTAGAATCTTTTATTTTTATAATTTTTTGGCGAATTTCATAATTCCTATACCCCGTTGGCGTTTTGTAAGCGGTCGCATTTTCAGGACTATTTTCTTCTTGGTACAAATCAATATCATCATTTTCAAACATGGTTAATCCGTACGCATAGTTACGGTTATGTCCCAATAATGGGAATGGAGTACCTGCTAAATAGCAACCGTACAATTCAAAATCCGGAGTTACTAAGTGCGCTTCATACCAAGTTCCGGGTTGCGAAAACCCAATATGTGGATCATTGGCAAAAATCACTTTTCCTTTTTTAGTTTTCTTTGGAGAAAGAACCCAGCTGTTGCTTCCTATAAAGGGTGGGATAGGGGATTGGTCTAAAAGTGAGGCTACTGATTTTGAAATAGCAGCATATTCCTGTGGCTTATGTTTTGCATTTTTTATTTTTGTGGTATTAAATGAACCGTCAATGCCAAAATCCTTGAGATAGTCCATTCCGTACTTGTTCCGAATATCCGTCAACAAAGGATCTGACTTATGGGCCATAGCAAAACTAAAAGACATGTATCCAAAAATATTGTAGACGTCTTTTATGGTAAACTTTTCTTTTTTGACACCAACTAAACTGAATTCTATTGGCGTAGTTCCCTCTGCCATATATTGGTTTATCCCGTCTAAATAGTCCATTGTCAATAGATAACTGGAACTTTTCTTATCTAAAGTTGCGATTGCTTTTGCGGAAGCTTCTTCGATTCCTAATCCGGCAAAAAACAGATCACTTTTCAATGCAACTGGTCCAAAAATTTCTGACAATCGTCCCGGAGCAATACGCCGCATCAATTCCATTTGCCACAATCGTTCTTGCGCATGTACGTAACCCAACACAACCATAGCGTCCCTTGAACTTGCCGCATAAATATGAGGCACTCCAAATTCATCAAAATAAACTGTGGTTTCCTTTCCAATATTTTTAAGTTTTAGTTCCCCTTCATAGGTTGGCTTTAAATAAAACCCATAAATCAACACAACTATTGCTGAAAGAAACAATAAAGAAAGTAAAACCAGAAGGACCTTTTTAAGTGTTTGCATCTTTACATAAATTGGCAACAAATATATAAGATTTAGAAGTCAATTAGAACAATTTACTTATAATGTGTTTGTTCAAAACTAATTCAAAATAAATAATTGAGCCTTATTTATTATTTTGTTTGATTTATTTCCATTTTAATTAAACAAAAAGTATATTTGTTCAAAAGTAAAAAGATGAAACATATTTCTAAAGAAGCTATTTCCAAAATGGAAAAAATTGAAAGACTGAATTTAATCAATTCGTGCACGGGTTATAAATCAGCGAATCTTCTTGCTACAAAATCATTGGACGGAAACACTAACGTAGCAATTTTTAGCAGTATCACACATTTAGGCAGTAATCCTGCCATAATTGGATTCATTATGCGACCCACAACCGTTCCCAGAGACACCTACAAAAATATAAAAGAGACTGGTTATTTTACGGTAAATCACATCACTGCTGACATGATTGCCGATGCGCATCATACCTCCGCAAATTATGATTTAGGCGTTTCTGAATTTGATAAAACAAGCCTGGAAGAAGAATACAAGACCAATATTGAAACTCCTTTTGTAAAAGGAAGCCCTGTGCAGTTGCATTGCAAATATCTAAATGAATATTACATCCAGGAAAACAATACAATTCATGTAATTGCAGCTATCGAAAATTTATTTTTTGAGGAGAAATTAATACATAAAGATGGGTGGTTACAAATTGATAAAGGCAATGTTGTGGCGCTAAACGGCCTTGATGGCTATTGTTTACCCAAACTTATCGACCGTTTTGAATATGCCCGAAAAGAAGTTTCTACTGTTTCCTTTTACAAAAAATAAAAATGAAAAAACTACGATTAATCCTTGGAGATCAACTCAATTTAAAACACTCCTGGTTGCAGGAGAAAGATCATAACACTATTTATGTGCTGGCCGAAATGCGTCAGGAATCAGCGTATGTAAAACATCACATCCAAAAAGTGGTGGCCTTTTTTATGGCGATGAGAAATTTTTACACAGCCCTACAATCACGAGGACATCAAGCCTTATATTTTCAAATTACTGATGGCGATAATCCTCAGGATCTAGAAAAAATTATTGCTTTCTGTATCGAAAAATATAAAATCGAAAAATTTGAATATCAATTCCCTGATGAATACCGATTGGACCAACAACTAAAAACAATTTGTTCCAATCTAAAAATAGAATCAGAAGCTTTTGACTCCGAGCATTTTTACACTACGCGTCATGAACTTTCCGATTTTTTTGAGGGTAAAAAGCTGTTGCTGATGGAAAAATTTTATCGCAGCATGCGTAAAAAACATCATTTGTTAATGAATGGGTCAACTCCTGTGGGAAATCAATGGAATTTTGATGCCGATAATCGCAAAAAATACAAAGGAGAAGTTCCTGTGCCTTCTGAAAAGAATTTTCACACCAATGTTTCTAAAGTTGTTGCCCAAATTAAAGAAGCTGGGATCATCACTTTTGGAAACATCGATTTAGATAATTTCAGTTGGCCTACTTCGCGCGAGCAATCGTTCGAGGTTTTAGATTATTTCTGTAAAAATCTGTTAAAACATTTCGGTGATTACGAAGATGCAATGCATACCGATGAAAAATTCCTTTTCCATTCTCGTTTGTCTTTTGCCATGAATAGCAAAATGCTTTCTCCAAAGGAAGTCCTCGAGACCGTGATTGCTTTTTATCATGACAATGAAATAGAAATAACTATCTCACAAGTAGAAGGATTTGTGCGTCAAATTTTAGGGTGGCGCGAATATATAAGAGGAATATACTGGAAAGAAATGCCTGATTATGCTAAAATGAATGTCTTGCAAAACAAAAACAAGCTTCCTGATTTTTTCTGGACAGGTAAAACCAAAATGAATTGCATGAGCCACGCGATTAATCAAAGTTTAGATGAAGCCTACGCGCACCACATCCAGAGACTTATGATTATTGGGAATTTTACACTACTGACACAAATTCATCCTGACGAAGTAGACGCTTGGTATCTGGGTGTGTATATTGATGCGATTGAATGGGTTGAAATGCCCAACACACGCGGGATGTCACAATATGCCGATGGCGGAATAATTGCCACAAAACCCTATGTTTCCTCTGGAAGTTACATCAACAAAATGAGTAATAATTGCTCTAAATGCCACTACAATGTCAAAGAGAAATTTGGCGACAAAGCCTGTCCCTTCAATACGCTGTATTGGAATTTCCTAGATGAGAAAAAAGAGTATTTCAAAGGGAACCAACGCATGGCAATGATGATGAATTTATTAAAGAAAATGAATCCTGAAGAAATGTATAAAATCAAAGTTAAGGCGAACGAAATTATAACTAATATGGATTCCTATTAAACTAGATAGCGCTAAATAAAAAGGAGTGTTTAAATTCTTTTTGAACTTAAACACTCCAAGTTATATTGAAAAATCTATTTACTGTTTTTTACTATCTAAAATAGCGCCTGTACCTGCCCCTACTCCCGCACCGGCTAAACCACCTATTATAGCACCTTGTCCTTTTTTCTTACTGATGATTGCCCCTGTGGCAGCACCAACGCCGGCACCAATTACGGCTCCTTTTGCAGCACCACTCCAACCTTTATTTTTTGTAGTAGTCCCCGCTGCTTGTTGATCCACAACAACTACTTCTTTTTGAGTTTCTACTTTAGCTTCCTGGATTTTAACCATTTCTACCTGCATGGAGTCGATCACTCTTTGTTTTTCGATTTCAACTTTCATGGAGTCTACAGTAGCCTGTTTCGCTTTTTGAATGTCCATTTTTCCTTGATTTTGACAAGAAACAATACCTGCAGCTATTAGTATAAAATATAATGCTTTCATAATTTTAATTTTCATAATTAGTACGAATACAAAGAAAGGCTTAACCCTGTTAATTAAGTTTATAAAATTAAAACTATTTTTTGTGTTATTTAATGCCCGTTTTAAGACTGAATTCCTGCTTTCAAAATTTGCCCAAATTGATATATATCCTCAAAAGAAGTATACAGAGGCACTGGCGCTAAGCGGATAACATTAGGTTCACGCCAATCCGTGATTACTCCATTTTGCATTAAATAATCAAACAAACTGCGGCCTTCCCCATGAAGCAATACGGACAATTGTGACGCTCTTTCTGTGGGATTTGACGGTGTTATAATTTCGAAACTACTATCCACTTCTTTGTCTATTTCATGCAGAATGAATTCTAAATAAGAAGTGATCGCATCTCTTTTTTGGATCAAAGCATCCATCCCAATTTCATCAAACATGTCTACAGATGCTAAATAAGGCGCCAGAGAAAGTATTGGAAGATTACTAATTTGCCAGCCATCAGCGCCTTGAATAGGATCAAAGGTTTGTTCCATCTTGAAACGACGTTCTTTATTATGTCCCCACCATCCGGCAAATCTGGGTAACGCTGCATTGTTGTGGTGCTTTTTATGAATAAAACATCCAGAAGCATTTCCTGGCCCTGAATTCATGTATTTATAACTGCACCAAGCGGCAAAATCCGCATTCCAATCGTGCAATTCCAGCTTAATATTTCCTGCGGCGTGCGCTAAATCCCAGCCTACGTAGGCTCCCACTTTATGACCTGCAGCGGTAATAGTTTTCATATCAAATACCTGTCCTGTGTAATAATTGACTCCCCCAATTAAGACCAAAGCCAACTCATCACCTACTTCCTCAATTTTTGCCAACACATCTTCTAAGCGAATGTTGTGTTCGCCATCGCGACGCTTAATCTCAACAATTGCATCCTCGAATTGTATCCCCAGGTTTTGGGAGTGAAAATCAACCTGACTTTGAAACATATATTGATCCGAAGGAAATGCTTTTTCTTCGCAAATAATTTTATATCTGGTTTGTGTAGGTTGGTAAAAGGAAACCATCAGTAAATGAAGATTTACCGTTAATGTATTCATCACGGTAACTTCGCTTGGTAAAGCACCAACAATTTTACTCAACGGATCTGCGAATCGTTCGTGGTAATCCCACCATGGTTTTTCACTGTAAAAATGTCCTTCAACAGCTAGATTTGCCCAATCATTCATGACTTCATCTACATACGCTTTGGTGCGTTTCGGCTGCAATCCTAAAGAATTTCCAGTAAAATAAATTACTTTTTTTCCTTGTACCTTCGGAAAAATAAATTCGTCTTGGTATTTGTGTAAAGGATCTTGTAAATCGAGGTGTTTTGCAAATTCAAGGGTGTTTTCGAAAATCATGATTTGTATTTTGTTTTGTAAAAGTAGTGAAAAAGTACCACTTTGAAAAAGGCCAACGTCGCATTGGATGAGGACAGAGAGAAAAGAAAAAACTATTTATCCGGCAAAAGAGTTATTGCCTATGAAATGATATTCTCTGCGGGAAATTTCAATAAAGATTTTGAAACTACTTATAACAAAAACGGGACTACGAGACAGCAAATTCTTACTGGATTCACGTTAACTCAAAGTGTGAGTATCCAATCTAAGGAAGTAAACAAAATTGAAAAATTATCGTGACAATCCCGTGAATTGATTAATTCTGGCGTGGAATATTAGTACATCAAACTGGCCGAACTAAAAATAAAATGATTGCTCAGGCAACTAAAGATGCAAGTATACGAGCCACGAGTATTGCTGAGAATGCCGACTCTGACTTACGAAATCTAAAAAAAGCAGGTATCGGTGTTTTCAAATTACAATTTAAGGCTTCAGAATATATATTAAGTCGAGCGCAGTCAAAACTCAACGCGGTATCTCGACTGCGCTCGACTTGACAAAAAAATAGCTGTAACAAATTTATTCAGACACAAAATTGAGATGCCGTTTTAAATTTCTTTTTACACAAAAAGTCCTCACATATTCCAAACGTTTTGTGTGAGGGATGGAAGCGGCATCCTTTATTTTCTTTCTTTAAGAAAATAAAGATACAGCGTACAGCGCGACCCCAATGTCATTAAGTTAAGGTTTTATTGTTTTGATTTACAGCTATTTATTGTATTTAAAATTAGGTTTTTTAT
>NZ_RYDG01000017.1:0-31878 GCF_003970305.1 Flavobacterium sp. LB2P53 | reverse complement strand
CAACTGTCCGAAAACAGATTTAGTCGAAAAATACTTATTTTTACCCATCGTTATTTGATTTTTGCAACTCAAAATTATGATGTTTTTTAAGAAGCCATTAATTTGGCTTCTTTTTTATCGGACAATAATGTTTTTTATTTGGTAAATCAATTTAAATATTTATTTTTAAAACTTTAAATTAATACTCTTTTTTTTTAAATATAACCATATTTTTTTAATTACAACTTTCAGTTTATGAATAAAAAACTACTTTCATTTTTACTGTTTCATTTGTTATTTGGTTCTACTTTAAGTGCTGAAAATTTAAATAATAGTATAATATTTTATGATTTAAATTTTAAGTTGTTTTACGAATCAATTTCTTTGGATACCATTAAAAAACAGAATAAGAAAATAAATTTTCTACGAAGTTCAAAAACTTCGACTGTTTTACCAGCCCCTGCTACTACAGCAGGGAGTTTATGTGGTGACGGTATCAATCCAGTACAAGTTAATATTTCTGCATTTGGAACTAATGGTACTGAAATTATTGAGTGGTTTACTTCGCAAATTTCAGTTATCCCCATTTATATTGGGAATGTTTATAGTCCAAATATCAGTGGAACTAGGACTTATTATGTACAAAGTAGATCTGGCGGAGATGTGAGTATTCGTGTGCCAGTGGTGGCTTCTGTTTACGTAGTTCCTCCCGCTGTTACCTTATCCGTTTCCCCTGCTGCTGATTCATCTTCCCCTTTATGTTTAAGTACACCTGTAGTTTTTACGGCCACAGGTGGTGCTGATTTCTTTGAATTTTCAGTAGATGGGGTTGTTAAGCAAGGGATGTCAACTACTAAAACATTTGCTACAAATGCCTTAACAGACGGACAGGTGGTAAGGGTGCGAACACGATATGCTGTCAATTTTGATGGAAATATTACTGAAAAAGCTTGGGGTACCGGATCATTAGAAGATAATTTTCTTTCTGCTCCATTGTCAGCTAATGCTTCTACTGGTTATATTAATGCAATAAAAATTAGCCCAACTGAAGATAAATTAACGTTTGGTATACTTGGGAAAGTACTAAGTAACAGAAGAGTTTTATTGTTTCTAGATACAAAAGCTGGAGGATTTAATACCTCTAATTATGGAGATGAAAATGGAGCGACACCTTTAGTCAATGCATTTAATTACTTCAATAATAATCCAAGTACTTTTGACTCCTATTTTCAAGCAGATTATTGCCTTGCTATTGGAACAGATTTAGACGGAAGTAATTATAGTGCGGATATTATCGAGTTAAGAACAGGAACGTCAATTAAATCTAATATAGGAATTGTTACCTCAGGACACCCTTCTTCGGTCTTGGGTGTGAATAAAAATAACTCTGGAATTAATGATTATAGTTTGGGCTTTGAAGTTGAAATTTTAAAGTCGCTTATTGGGTATACAACCGGGGATATTAAATTTTTTGCCTTAACTGTGGCTGATAAGAATGAAACGAATTATTCAGTTATGAATTCTTTGTTAAGTCCAGAAAGAACCAGTAATTTGGATTATGGAAATGGAGCTGTAGATTATAATCTTAAAGATTCAAATCCTGTGGTAGTTGCTTCATCTGCATTGACAGCTTGTTATGCAGAGGCAAATATTACAATGAGTTTTATTGAAAATCCAACTATTGCTACAGTTGCTGGAAATCAGTCTAAGTGTGTTTTGACAAGTGATCCTTTGGGAGGTAGTGTTCCTTCAGTAGGTACTGGTTCTTGGTCAAAAAAATCTGGCCCTGGAAACGTTACTTTTAGTGATGCTACTAATGGATTTTCTACGGCCATGGTGGGTTCCGAGGGCGTGTATGTATTTACATGGACAATTTCTAATGGTCAATGTAGTCCCTCAACAGCTGATATTATTGTAGAGTATATGATAACGTCTCCTCCTAAAATAGTTGCTATCATGCAACCAACTTGTACTTATAATTCAGGAAGTGTTTTATTAAATGGATTGCCTTTAGCTGGGACTTGGACGATAACGCCGTCTATAGGTAATCCTGTTTCTGGGTCTGGAAGTAGTTATGAATTTAGTAACTTAATGGCGGCTACAGTTTATACGTTTACTGTTACGGGTTCGAATAATTGTCCTTCAGTTCCATCAGCACCGGTGATAATTAGTGCGATTCCACTTCCTCCAATTGTTCCAACAACTTCAAGCGTGGAGCAACCAACTTGTGCAATTCCATCTGGAAGGATTTCAATCACTACGCAATTGGGAGTAGAATATAGTTTAGATGGAACCACCTATCAATCTTCGAATGTTTTTTCCGGTTTAACACCAAATACGTATACGTTGTATGTACGAAATACAGCAGATACCACGTGCTTGACACCGTCATCGGTTACAATCACGATTAATGCAATTCCACTTCCTCCGGTTGTTCCAACAACGTCAAGTGTAGGACAACCCACATGTGCAATTCCATCTGGAAGGATTTCAATCACTACGCAATCGGGAGTAGAATATAGTTTGGATGGAACCAGTTATCAATCTTCGAATGTTTTTTCCGGTTTGACACCAAATACGTATACGTTGTATGTACGAAATACAGCAGATGCTACGTGTTTGACACCGTCTTCGGTTGCAATCACGATTAATGCAATTCCACTTCCTCCAATTGTTCCCACTGCGTCAAGTGTAGTGCAGCCCACATGCGCAGTTCCCTCAGGAAGTATTGTAATAACAACTCAACTTGGAATAGCATACAGTTTGAACGGGGTGACGTACCAATCTTCGAATACTTTTTCAGGCTTGGCTCCCAATAATTATACTTTGTATGTAAGAAATACAATGGATAATACATGTGTAATTCAATCATTATCAGCAATTACTATTAATTCTTTTCCACTTTTCCCTGTAGTTCCAACATCGACAACTGTGATTCAGCCAACGTGTGCGATTCCTTCAGGAACTATCATAATAGCAGTTCAATCTGGAGTTGAGTATAGTTTGAATGGTTCAACTTATCAATCCTCGAATACATTTTCTGGATTAGCACCAAATAATTATACGTTGTATGTACGAAATAGTACTGACAATACATGTTCCGTTATAAGTCTGGTGCGTGTAACCGTTAATCCACTTCCGTTAGTACCGTCAACTCCAACTTTGGGACAAGTTATACAACCAACTTGCTTAGCACTTTCAGGAAGTATTACAATTAATACTCAAGCAGATGTTGAATACAGTATAGGTAGTGGGTATCAAAACAGTCCTATTTTTAATAATTTGGCTCCTGGGAAATACACTATTAGTGTGCGATTTTCAAATAGTATTGCGTGTATCACTTTAGGTTCTGAGGTAACGATAAATGCTACTCCTGCACAAATTCAGTTTGAAACTATAGGTGATTGTGAAAATAAAGAGTACACTTTAACTGTAAATCCAGTAGCGGGTTCTTATGATCCAAATGAGGTTTCCTATCAATGGAAGGATAAAGATGGCAATCCGGTTGGAACAAATTCAAATGTTTTAAATGTTACTGATGTGATCGCTTCAGCTTCGGGAGGACAAGTTGTTTTTCCTGTGTTGTATTCACTTACGGTGACTTCCCCTAATTCAGATTGTGAAACATCAGCCAATATTACAGCAGAATTTATTCATTGTAACATCCAAAAAGGAATTTCTCCGGACGGAAATGGTTCAAATGAGTATTTCGATTTAAGATTGATGGGTGTCAAAAAACTGGAAATATTTAACAGATACGGTATTAAGGTTTATAGTCAAGAGAATTATACAAACCAATGGAAAGGCCAGTCAAGCAAAGGAGAAAATCTTCCGGATACTACTTATTATTATGTAATCGAATTCAAAAGTGGCGCGCCAAAAACAGGTTGGGTTTATCTAATCAGAGAAAAATAGTAATTAATTATATTTATTAGTCCACCATCATCTCAAATCGACTCATAAACTGAAAAATAAATTGATATGAACAAAATACTATTGATGTTTCTTTTAATTCTTATTCCCTATATGGATGCTAAAGCGCAACAAGACCCGCATTACACACAGTATATGTATAATATGAATGTCATTAATCCGGCCTATGCAGGTTCTAAAGAGAGTCTTTCTTTGGGGGTTCTATACAGAAAACAATGGGTTAATATAGAAGATGCTCCTGCTTCTTTTACTTTTTCTGGTCATGCACCTGCAGGAAAAAATGTAGGAGTAGGAATCTCTTTTATATCGGATAAAATTGGACCAGTAACTGAGCAAAATGTTTTTGGAGATTTCTCATATACACTGAAATTTGGCGATACCCGGCGATTGGCATTTGGATTAAAAGCGGGTGTTTCTTTTCACAGAGTTGGGCTTAGGGAAATTCAATCGAGTTTGCCAGACCCATCGGAAGGTGTTTTTGGAGAAGATATAAGTGATAGTTCACTGAATTTAGGAACAGGCTTGTTCTATTATACGGATAAATATTATGTAGCTTTTTCTCTTCCTAATATTTTAAAAGCAAATCATTTAGATTATAATGGACGAGAATATGGCTCAGATGTGTCACATTATTTCCTTACTGCAGGTTATGTTTTCGATGTTAATTATGAACTCAAATTCAAGCCTTCTTTAATGCTGAAGTCAGCCTTTAATGTAACTCCTTCTTTAGATCTGTCAGCTAATTTTTTATTTCAGGAAAAGTTCGAGATTGGAGCAACTTACAGATTGCAAGACAGTTTTGGCGGAATGATCAATTTTGCCGTGACTTCAGAATTAAGAATCGGATATGCTTATGATCATATTGTTTCAGATTTAAAAGTAACGGCTCCTTCGTCACATGAATTCATATTATTATATGATTTATTTGAGTCGAAAAAAGTATCCCGTTCCCCTAGATTTTTCTAAAATTTAATTACTCAACGTAATGAAAAAAAATACAATACTACTGTTTTTTGTGTTAGCAAGTTTTTCGCCTTTTGCACAAAATAAAGAGACTAAAAATGCAGATAAATTAGTGAAAAGCTATCAATATATTGAAGCCGTTCAAGAATATCTGAATTTAGTTGAAAATGGAAATACCGATCCGTACGTTAATAAACAATTGGGAGATTGTTATTACACTATGCGTAATACACTAGAATCTGAAATGTGGTACGCTAAAGCAATACAATCACAACAAGATGCAGAAACCTATTACAGGTATGCTCAAATGCTTAAATCGAATGGTAAATATTTGGAATCCAATACGCAAATGAAAATATTTTCCGCTTTAGCACAGGACGATCTGAAAGCCAAACAATTTAATAAAAATCTAAATTACCTTTCAGATTTAAACGCTATAAAAAAACAATTTGAGGTAAATGAAATTTCAGTGAATTCAGAACGGTCTGATTTTGGGGCAGTTCTTTATGGCGATGTGCTTTATTTTGCCAGTGCCAGAAATGAAAGCAATAAAATTTATGGATGGAATAACGAACCTTTTTTAGATATTTATCAGTCGTCTTATAGTGCTAACGGAAAGTATTCAGAACCAATTCCTGTGGATGAATTAAATAGCAGGTTTCATGAAGGTCCGGTTACATTAACCAAAAACGGTAATGTTGTTTATTTTTCGAGTGAAAGTTTCAATGATAAATTATTCGAAAATGATAAAACGCACAAGTTGAAGTTTGGTCAAGTCAATTTGTATAAAGCAACTAAAGAAAACGGAAAATGGAGCAACATAACGCCGTTGCCGTTTAATAGTAAAAGTTATTCTACGGGCAATCCATCGATAGACAAAGAAGGAAAAATGCTATATTTCGTATCTAATATGCCAGGTTCAATAGGAGGAACAGATATATGGAAAGTAGCGGTGAACAGTGATGAAACTTTTGGAGCACCTGAAAATTTAGGAAATAAAATTAACACCGTCGGTGATGAGAATTTTCCTTTTATAACGGATGATTATAGGTTGTATTTTTCATCAAATGGGCTGACGGGTTTTGGAGGCTTAGACGTTTTTTCTGTAGATTTAAATAAAAATTTGGAACCCAATAATCTTGGAAAACCTATAAATACAGAAAAAGATGACTTTGCTTTTACTTTCAATACAGATAAAAATATAGGATATGTTTCCAGTAACCGTTCCGGGAAAGATCACATTTATAGCGCAAGTCCGATCTGTAATGCTGAAATTTTAGTTGTAGTCAAAAATGCTAAAACTGCAACGTTTTTAGCGAATTCTAAAGTAGTAATTTCAGATTCGACGAATATTATTTTAGAGACACAGATTTCTAATGTAAATGGGGAGGTTGTTTTTAACGTTGAGTGTCAAAAACCATACACGATTGAAGTTTTTAAGGACGGTTATGTTACTAAATCATTTCCTGTAACTGAAATTAGTGAAGGAAAAGGTATCGTTGATGCTTTGATTGATCAAATTGAACTAATTGTTACGGAAACCGAAATTATTTTGAATCCTATTTATTTCGATTACAACAAAAGTAATATAACAAAAAAAGGCGCGACAGAACTTGATAAATTGGTTTATGTGATGGCTCAAAATCATCAATTAAAAATTAATGTAAAGGCACATACGGATTCCAGAGGAACAGAGGAATTTAACTTGGATCTTTCTGAGAGAAGAGCAAATGCTGCGGTAGCTTACATTGTTTCAAAAGGAATTAGTGTTGATAAAATAACAGGAGAAGGGTTTGGTGAATCAGAATTTAAAGTGGATTGTCAAGAGAATTGTACCGATGAGGAGCATGCCTTAAACAGACGTTCGGAGTTTATGATCGTTAAATAATAGACTAGAATTTTAAGTAAACAAAAACAGGATACCGTAAAGCATCCTGTTTTTATTTACTATTAGATTGTCTGTTAATTATCCATGAATCGTTTCCTGTTTTCCGTAATTAGTGATAATTGATCCTTCAAATTCTATCCATGCTGCCCATCTTTTGTCAACATCTACATTATCAGCATATTTCCGTGCAAATCTCAAAAATGTGGTGTAATGTCCCGCTTCACTAATCATTAAATCTCTGTAAAAAGTAGCCAGTTCAACATCTTTTATGTTTTCTGATAAAACTTTAAATCGTTCACAGCTTCTTGCTTCAATCATTGCTGAAAATAATAATCGGTCACACAATGCATCTTTTCGGCTGCCATCTTTTTTCATGAATTTGAAAAGTTCATTTACATAATGGTCTTTTCTTTCTCTGCCTAAAGTCAATCCTTTGCTTTTTATTAAGTCATGTACCATTTGCAGATGTTCTAGCTCTTCTCTTGCAATTATTAACATTTCGGTTACTAGTTCTTCTATTTCCGAGTTGTAGGTAACAATACTGATGGCATTTGAAGCAGCCTTTTGCTCGCACCACGCATGATCCGTTAGAATTTCTTCTATATTTGATTCAACTATATTTACCCAACGCGGGTCTGTGGCTAATTTTAATCCTAACATACTGATGAAATTTATTTGTGCAAAATTAGTGTTTTATAATCTATTTTTGATTCAAATGACTGGATTGAACTCAAAATAGCATTATTTTGCAATTGAAATTTTATAATACTATGAATCAAGTTCAAAAGCTTTTAATTATTGGTTTTGTTTGGCCGGAACCCAATTCGTCTGCAGCGGGAGGAAGGATGATGGAATTAATTTCACTCTTTAAAGCGCAAGGTTTTAGCATTACGTTTGCCAGTCCTGCACAAAACAGTGATTACATGGTTGATTTACAAGAGTACGAAGTGGAGAAAATAGCAATAGAACTTAATAATTCCAGTTTTGATGTTTTTATAAAAGAACTGAATCCTGGTGTGGTTTTGTTTGATCGTTTTATGATGGAAGAGCAATTTGGTTGGCGTGTTGCCGAAAATTGTCCGGATGCGTTACGGTTGCTAGATACAGAAGATTTACATTGCCTGAGATTGGCTCGTCAGAAAGCATTCAAAGAAAATCGTTCCTTTAAGACTACTGATTTATTTGTTGAAGAGGTAGCCAAACGCGAAATAGCCAGTATTTTACGTTGTGATTTGTCTTTGATGATTTCTGAATTTGAAGTGGAACTTTTGGAATCTACATTTAAAATTGAGAAAGCCTTATTGTATTATTTGCCTTTTTTATTGGAACCAATTGTTGTTGCCGAAATAGACAAGCTACCTTTCTTTGAAGAACGAAAAAACTTTATTTTTATCGGGAATTTTCTTCATGAGCCCAATTGGAATGCGGTTCAGTATTTAAAAGAAACGATTTGGCCCTTAATTAAGATGCGTTTGCCAGAAACAGTTTTGAATATTTATGGTGCTTATCCTTCTCAAAAAGTACTGCAATTGCATAATAAGAAAGAAGGCTTCTTAATCATGGGACGTACCATTGATGCGCAAGAAGTTGTGAAAGAAGCACGAGTGGTTTTGGCTCCTTTGCGTTTTGGGGCGGGTATTAAAGGGAAATTATTAGAAGCCATGCAATGCGGAACGCCAAGCGTAACAACTACTATTGGTTCAGAATCCATGCATGGTGATTTGTCTTGGAACGGTAACATCACGGATGATGTTGTTGATTTTGCGGATGTGGCAGTACAATTATATCAAGACAAAACAATTTGGCTTCAAGCCCAACAAAATGGACTGAAAATTATTAATCAGCGCTATGTAAAATATTTGTTCGAAAATAACTTTAGAATTAAAATAGAATTTTTATGTGCTAATTTGAAGGAACATCGACTGCATAATTTTATGGGAGCCATGTTACAACACCATACTTTAAAAAGCACAAAATATATGTCGCGCTGGATTGAAGAGAAGAATAAATAAAAAATCCCGTCAAGTTTTTGAAACAAGACGGGATTTGTATTTTAAAAACGGAGTTATAACGCAAGCATCGTAATTGGGTTTTCTATAAATTGTTTCAATGTTTGTAAAAATTGAGCTCCAGTTGCGCCATCAATTGTTCTGTGGTCGCAAGCTAAAGATAACATCATTGTGTTTCCTACCACAATCTGACCATTTTTTACTACTGGTTTTTCTACAATAGCTCCTACGGATAGAATAGCAGAATTGGGTTGGTTAATGATTGAGTTGAACTCAGTAATACCAAACATTCCAAGATTAGAAACGGTAAAAGTACTTCCTTCCATTTCTGTAGGTAATAATTTTTTGTTTTTAGCTCTTCCTGCAAGATCTCTTACGCTTCCGCCAATTTGAGATAAACTCATAGCATCTGTAAAACGCAATACAGGAACTACTAATCCGTCTTCAACCGCTACAGCAACTCCTATATTCACGTGATGGTTGATAAGAATTGAATCTTCTCTCCATTGTGAATTCACTTTTGGGTGTTTTTTTAAAGCCATTGCACACGCTTTTATCACCATATCGTTAAACGATACTTTTGTGTCCGGAACACTGTTAATGATTACTCTTGATTGCATTGCTTCATCCATTGCTACCTCTATCACTAAGTTGTAATGTGGCGCGGTGAATAAAGATTCTGCTAAACGTTTCGCAATGATTTTTCGCATTTGCGAATTTTTGATTTCTTCTGTAAAAATTTCTCCTGCTGGAACAAATACTTTAGGCGCAGCTGCAGTTTCTGTTTTGGCTGGTGCAGCCGCTACATTTGTCTGGGCTGGAGCGGCAGTTTGTGGCGTGAAGTTTTCAATATCGCTTTTTACAATACGTCCGTTTTCACCAGAACCTTTTACTTGTGTCAATTGAATTCCTTTATCACTTGCAATTTTCTTTGCTAATGGGGATGCTAAAATTCGTTGCCCGTCAGTTGATGCTTCTTGAGCAAGTGGTTCTTGAGTCACTGGCTCTGAAGTTTTTTCTGTCGAAGCAACTTCTTTTTCTATCTCTTTTTCAGCTACGGGCGCTGCTTGTGGTGCTCCGCCAGTTTTATGATTTTCTGCAATTCCGGAAATATCCGTTCCTGCTGGTCCAATGATTGCTAAAAGGCTGTCTACTGGCGCTGAATTTCCTTCTTCAATTCCAATATACAATAAAGATCCTTCGTTGAAGGATTCGAATTCCATTGTTGCTTTGTCTGTCTCGATTTCAGCAAGAATGTCTCCTTCGGCAACTGTATCGCCTACTTTTTTTAACCAAGTCGCAACAGTTCCTTCGGTCATGGTGTCACTTAAACGAGGCATAGTAATAACTATAACTCCCTCTGGTAAAGCAGTGGTAGTAGGTTTTGTTTCTTCTTTTATAGCATCGGGAGTTGCTTTTGCTTCTTCTTTAACTGGAGCCACATCAGCTGTTTTTCCAGCGATTAAGTCAGAAACATCTTCGCCTTCATCTCCAATAATTGCTAACAAAGAATCTACAGCTGCGGTTTCTCCTTCCGGAATACCTATATATAAAAGAGTTCCTTCATTGAAGGATTCGAATTCCATTGTTGCTTTGTCTGTTTCAATTTCGGCAAGGATATCGCCTTCGCTGATTTTGTCCCCTACTTTTTTTAGCCAAGTCGCTACCGTTCCTTCCGTCATCGTATCGCTCAAACGAGGCATTGTAATTATTGTTGCCATAATTGATTTATAGTTTATGAGGTAAAAATGGATAGTTCTCTTGTTCGTATACTACATCGTAAAGTTGTTGAATAGGTGGGTATTCAGATTCTTCAGCAAATTTCACACATTCTTCAACTAAACTTTTCACTCTCTTATCGATTGCTCCAATTTCTTCATCGGTAGCATATTCTTTTTCTTTAATTATATCTAAAACCTGTGTAATTGGATCGATTTTTTTGTACTCTTCAACTTCTTCTTTCGAACGATACAATTGCGCGTCTGACATTGAGTGTCCTCTGTAACGGTACGTTTTCATTTCAAGAAAAGTAGGTCCGTCGCCACGACGTGCTCTGTCAATTGCTTCTGTCATAGCTTCAGCAACTTTTACAGGATTCATTCCATCTACTGGTCCGCAAGGCATTTCATATCCTAGACCTAGTTTCCAGATATCAGTATGATTCGCTGTTCTTTCTACAGATGTTCCCATGGCATATCCATTGTTTTCAACAATAAATACGACAGGAAGTTTCCATAACATTGCCATGTTGAAGGCTTCGTGTAAGGATCCTTGACGTGCGGCGCCATCACCAAAATAGGTCATAGTAACACCCCCAGTTTCAAAATACTTGTCTGCAAAAGCCAATCCTGCACCTACAGGTATTTGTCCGCCCACAATTCCGTGTCCACCATAAAAACGGTGTTCTTTTGAAAAAATGTGCATAGAACCACCCATTCCTTTTGAAGTTCCGGTAACTTTTCCTAAAAGTTCCGCCATCACACGTCTGGGATCAACTCCCATTCCTATTGGCTGAACGTGATTTCTGTACGCGGTAATCATTTTGTCTTTTGTCAAGTCCATGGCGTGCAATGCACCGGCTAGTACTGCTTCTTGACCGTTGTATAAATGTAGAAAACCTCTAACTTTTTGTTGGATGTATAATGCGGCAAGTTTGTCCTCAAACTTTCGCCAAAGCAGCATGTCTTCATACCACTTTAAATATACTTCTTTTGTAACTTCTTTCATCTGAATTTTTCTTTTGCTAAAGTGTTATTGTATTATCAATGTGTACCTATAACGCAAAATAGTTTCCTCCCACAAATTTGCGCCCCGAAGGGTCGGGATGCAAAAATAAGACATTCCAACTTAGAACTAAAATTTAATAGGTAGTTTTTGGATTTTTTACAAGTATTTTTTGTCAAACATAAAAGGGAGCAGGTTTTTTAGGGATTCGGATTTGTAAATTGTACCAATCTCTCCCATGAAATAGATTTCAATAGGGGTCTCTTGCCGAATTTCATATTCGGCTATGGATTGTCTGCAAGAACCACAAGGCGGTATTGGGGTCGAAGTCGTATTAGTATCTGAAGCAGCTGTGATAGCCATTTTCAAAATTTTAGCCTCTGGATAGACTGCGCCTGCATGAAAAATAGCCACCCGCTCCGCACAAAGCCCGGATGGATAAGCCGCATTTTCTTGGTTTGAACCTAAAACGATCTTGCCGTTATCTAAAAGAAGGGCTGCGCCAACTCTGAATTTTGAATACGGGGCATACGCTTTTTTTCTAATTTCAACAGCTTGTCCCATTAAATTCTGAATGTCATTTGGCAAATCTTCAATGGCATCAAATGCTTTGAATTGTGTAGTAATTATTATTTCTTTCATACTAATTTGAGGAAAAAAAATCCAAACTTCATTCCGAAGCGTTCGGGCTGAAATTTGGATTATTATTGGTGAATTTTATTTATGTTTAATATTCTTCGTATTTATCTCCAAAATTGAAGGTAAGTGAAAAACGAAGGGTGTTTTCTAAAGGGTTTTTTACTTTTGATGCCGAGAATAAATACGAAACATCTACTTTGACAACATTGTATTTAAAACCTGCTCCAAGGGATAAAAATTGTCTAGCCCCTTTCAACGGACTTTCATGAAAATATCCCAAGCGCATGGCAAAGGAATCTTGGTACAAATATTCAGCACCTACCGCATAAGTTACTTCTTTTACCTCTTCTCCAAATCCATCAGGCGCATCACCAAATGATTTAAAAACACCAGATGCCCAGCCTATTGAACGGTAATTGTCATTGTTTTGATTGCGTTCTTCGGGAGCCACTGTGCCATCTCCATTCAAATCTGGATTTTGAGGAGTTGGAACTAATAATTTATTAAATTCAACATTTAAAGCAACCTTATTATAATCGTCTAATATAAAATCAAAACCAGTTCCAATTTTTAAATTAGCGGGTAAAAAATTATTATTAAAATCATCATTGTCATAACTAATCTTTGGACCTAGATTCTGAATATTAAATCCCGCTCTCCATCTCCCGTTAAATTCATTGTACGCCAGTTCTTCGGATTGGTAAAAACCGGCTACATCAACAGCAAATGAACTGGCAGATGTGGCGTCGTTATTTTCGGAAGCAATTTTTAAATTAGAATTTATAAATCGTCCTGCAATCGCCATCGAGAATTTCTCGCTTAGTTTTAAGGAGTAGGAGCCGTCAACAGCAAATTCATTAGGCGATACGGTTGGAAAGGTTTCTGTAGGTTCGCCAGTTCTGCGTAATTCAATATCGCCCCATCCAAAATAACGAATGCTTCCTGCAAAAGCACTTCGGTCATTCAGTTTTTGATAATAGGTCAGTTGTGCTAATGCGATATCATTTACCAGATCAGTAAGGTATGGCGTGTAACTTATTGAAAACCCTTGCGCATCTGTGGCAAATGCATATTTTGCCGGATTCCATTGCTGAGAAAAAGCATCGGCTGATGTGGCAACCCCTATATCTCCCATCCCTGCAGCTCTTGCATCGGCAGCGACTAATAAAAATGGAACTCCAGGGTTTATGACCCTATTATCCTGAGCTTTTGCAAAGGAAACCATAAATAAAAGGGTAAAAATCAGTATTGTTTTTTTCATTATTTCAGAAGGTTTGTTAAACAAATATAGTATTTAATTAAAGGATTACAAGTTTCTCATATTTTTCGGATTTCTTGTTGGTTAGGCTTGATTTTACAGTGAGTTTATAGATATAGACGCCCTTTCCTATTCGGTCTCCAAAATCATCTTTGCCGTCCCAAGTGATTTCTTTGGATAAAAAACCGTCTGTCGTGACGATTTGATTCCTTGTCCAAACTATTTTCCCTGTTATTGTCATTACTTGAACCTGAACGTCTAATGGTTCAAATGGTCTGTTGTGCGTAAACCAAAACTCCGTATAGCTGACAAATGGATTGGGGTAATTTAGCACATGTGTCAATGTTATGGCATCATCACCCACTACAATAAACTGAATTTCTGTGGTTACGGGATTGTTGTACACATCCCAAGCTTTGAATGCGATTGTATGCAACCCGGGAGCTAAATTGCGCAACGGAAACCGAAGCGTTCCACTGGTGAAATCATCCAGTTTTGTTTGATAATAGTCATTTAATACAAAGGGATTGCTTACATCGCCATCTAAAATGGCAACAATATCATGGCCTATTCCGCTGGCTGTATTTATGCCGTTTTCATCTTCAAGTAACGCAACAAGAAACGGGGATTCATTTGTTATTCCGCCAGAAACAAAAGTCTCGTCATTCATGTATAACTTCACTGTTGGGCTAATATTGTCTGTTGCGGCATTTTCGTTTATTCCGCCTATTTTTATGGTAGCATCATATCCGGTTTCGTTTTGTAATACTTCATTTTTTTTGGCATAAAAGCTAATTCTTCCGTTTGCCAAAGGGATTCTGATGTCTCGGGGTACAACAAAGCTAAATTCAAATTCACCGTTTGTAACCGATGCATTTCCCCGGAATATGGTTTCTCCTAAAACATTAAAATTCATGACTGGACTATTTCCGTCATTATTATAGGTTGCTCTTGAAATGGTTTTGTCAAAAATAGTAGTGGAAACTTCACCATTATAGTTGGTCAAAGGATTGTTGTTCTCATCCGTAATCTCTCCGGTCAACTTGATTTTAGAGAGTGATTTGAAGTCCTCAATACTTTGGGTAACGGCTATGTCATTCACTTTTGTTAATCTAATTTTTGGTCTGGGGACAGCGAGCATTAATGCAGGGTCGCCAATGTAAAAGACGACATTGGTCGCTGAATTGGGATTGCTGTTTTTCGAAATTCTCAGTGCTTCTGCAATAGATAAATATTGGTTTGAGCCGTATGATAATAAATTTTTAGTAAAAACATCATTAAAGTTTTCGGCACTAAACTGACCAATGGAACGAATCGTTGTAATCATGGCTATTGCCCCGCCTTTTGGGTTCCAGTACGTATATTCCCCAGCTGTAGGTCTAAAGGGATTGTCAAAGCGGGAAAATTCACAGGTAATAGTGATGAATAATGGATATTTGAATTGATTGCTTAAATTTTGTCCGTCTGATTTTTCCCAAATCCGCTCGCTTGATAAACCGTCTTCGCCACCATGACCTAAATAATTAAATACTAAAGCGCCTTTTTCGAAAGCATTAAAGAAATCGGCTCGTGCTTTAGGGTATCTGGATCCTCCTGCAGCGGCTTCCTGAATGTAGGAATCCAAGAGGATTTTATTGACATTCAAAAAAGGTTTTTCGGTAGCAATGGTATTTGCAAGCGTATTTTGTCTTTTTTGCAAAGTGGCATCGGAAGCAATATCGGAATCATCAGAAACGAGTACAAAGTTATTCCTCCAGCTTCCGTAGGATTTTAGGTCGTGATATTCAATCACTTTATTCACCATTTCATCCGCCTGTTTGGAGTCGTTCACCAGCATTCGGCCTACTGCAATATCGATTCCCCCAAAATAGGAAATAACATTTCCTTCTGAAGGATCCATTAGTCCAAAAAAATCATCAGAGGCAAAAGAGGATTCTCCCGATGTATTGCTATTTAAAGAGTGATAAATAGGGACAACATTGGTATTGTTGATGATTCTGTTTTTGAAATCGTAGGAAGCATCGCCAAAAAGGTTAATGAATTGTATTCTTTTTTGTGGTGTTGAAGCATTTTTATAGATGTATTTAATGCAGTTTCTTATAGCAGCGACATCCTGTTTGCCCGAAGAAAATTCTTGATATATCGATTCTAAAGGGATTACTTTTACATTCAAATTAGAATAATTGCGATGAAAACCGGCTAGTTTTTCAGCTTGAGAAACTAAAAATGAAGGCGAAATAATTACATAATCGATATCTTGAAATTGACCCAGACTATTTTTGAATAAGGTTCCTTTTAGGTTTTGATTCTGGACCGTTGATCTGCTTTCTTTTAAAGGAGTATAATAATCCAAGGCCTCTACTGCAATGTACTTTCTGGGTTCTCCCAAACCTGCTTTAAAATTGACTGTATTTTGATCTACATTTTCGATTTTAGTTGTGTTGTAGCTATCCGTAACATCCCATATTTGAGAGATTCCCGCTGCATTTGAAATAAGATAATTGACAATTCCGGTCTTTGCGCCGGATTGATCGTATTGAAAATGAAACTGTTTTCCGTATCCTTGAAGTTTTCTCTTGGCAATTAGCCTAATATTATCCAGAAAGCCTTTAGAGCCCGGAACACCATTGTTGTTGTATTTGAGCTTTATTTTGATCGTTTCGGCTCCATTGAATGAGGCGTTAAGGGGTAAAAACCCCAAAACAAATTCCGTTTCTGAATTTTTATTCAGCGCAGGAAACGAGATGTTTCCAACTGAAATTCCGTTTGCAGTCACAGTAAATGAAGTAGGTGTAAAGGCGGCTGAGGCTGCTGTCAGCATGATTTTAACGGGTGATGTGGTGTCAAAATTAGGAAAGGTAAAGTCAAATTCCTGTTCGTTTTTAACCTCAAATGATTCACCAAGCCATTGACGGCCCAATCGGGCAATGTTTGCCAGATCTACTTCATGGTGTTGGTGATCATCAAAGGAGGTTAAAGTCAACGTGCTGTTTCCGGCAGGTTGACTTAAAGGAGCCATTCTTTTCCCGTCAGCACCTTGCGTTGTAATGTAGTAATACGATTTTGTGTCATATAAGTTAAGGTGTGTTTTGCTTTCCTCATTCCAAGTATCAACGCCTTCACCATAAAAAAGGATGTAATCTTCATTGTTGAAAATGCCGTCCCCCTCGCCATTTATTTGAATTGCATTTTCGATCAAGTCATTTGGATAGTAAATGTTGTTGGACAGTGGTGCCATTCGTCCACCATTGCCGTATATTTTTATTTTTCGGGGGTCAGCGGTAACATCAAGTCCGAGTTGTTGCAGAAAGCTTTTAGAGATTTTATACACGCCCGATTTTTCAATATAAAATCGAAACCAAGTACCGCTCGATAAAACCGAATTAGAAATGCCATTAAACGTTTTTTCGGAGGGTGAAATTCTAGAAGTATTACGCTCTATTTCATACGAAAAGGATTTGATTCGTTTGAATCCGAAATTATCTTTAATTATTGGTGTAAGCTCAATAAAGGCATTCTTTAGTTCTCTGGAATTACGTATTTGCAAAGACGAACTTACTGTTTTAGGAAGGTTTTCAATATCTAAATCTCCGAGTTCAGCAGCAGTAATCGATTCGTAAATTATATTTGTAACTTGAATTTTCCCTTCGTCAAAAGAGACTGGTTCATTTATTTTTAAAGTAAAAAGGAGCGTTTTGGCAGTAGCATTATAATGGAAACTATTTCCTAAAAAAAAAGGGATCGTAACTTTGAAATCACCATAGGACATTTCTTTTTTTTCTAACCAATCGATGGTTGCATCGCCTTTGATTTGGGCAAAAGAAATGAACGGAAATAGGACTAAATAAGCCAAAATAATTTTTCTCATTATTTTTTTAACGGGATTAATAGACAGTTATTATTAATCAGTAAAAATAAATCATTTCATGTTATAGTAAATAATAAATATTATAAATTTGCGTTCGTATATATAATTTGTTGTTAAAATTGGTTTTTTGAAAATAGTAAGAAAGATCGATGTTGATTAATTGATAATTATTATATTGCGCCACTAAAATTATTACCCACTAAAGAGTATGAAAGCAAACAGAATTATGAGCTTACGATTGTTAATATCAATCCTGTTTATTATTGGTTTTTCCAGTTGCAGTAAAAAATCTAGCTCAAAGAATACTTCAAGAGCGACTGGTTGGAATATGGACAGTAAAAAGGCAGGTTCAAATAATAAGAAACAAGTAGCAGGTCCGGGATTGGTTTTTGTGGAAGGAGGTACATTTACCATGGGTAAAGTGCAGGATGATGTTATGCATGACTGGAATAACACCCCAACACAACAACATGTTCAATCTTTTTATATGGATGAAACGGAGGTAACGAATTCAATGTATTTGGATTATTTAGACTGGTTGAAAAATGTGTATCCACCAACGGAAGAAAATTATAAAAATATATATGAAGGTGCCTCGCCAGACACTTTAGTTTGGAGAAATCGATTGGGCTATAATGAAACAATGACCAATAATTACTTAAGACACCCTTCTTATGCAGAATATCCTGTAGTAGGTGTAAATTGGATTCAAGCAGTCGAATTTAGCAATTGGAGAACCCAACGTGTAAATGAAGCGCTTCTGGAAAAAAACGGATACCTTAAAAAGAATGCAAAAACACTAGATGTGACTGCAGACAGCAATTTTGATACTGAAACCTATTTAAATTCACCGACCTTGGCTTATGGAGGAAATGAAGATATTGTGTTAAAAGGAAGAAAAGGAGCCAGAAAAACTCCTAAAGCTGGAAAAAACGGGACGGTTGTAGAACCAAAGAATGTTTATGCGCAGCGTTCTTCCGGAATTCTTCTTCCGGAATACAGGCTTCCTACAGAGGCGGAATGGGAATATGCAGCTGCAGCCGATGTGGGACAAAGAGAATATAACATATACAAAGGGCAAAAAAAATATCCTTGGTCAGGCGGGTACACGCGTTCCGGCAAAAGACAAAGTAAAGGGGATCAATTGGCTAATTTTAAGCAAGGAAATGGTGATTACGGTGGAATCGCAGGTTGGTCTGATGATGGGGCTGATATTACAAATGAAGTAAAAAAATACCCTGCAAATGATTTTGGATTGTACGATATGGCCGGAAACGTAGCTGAATGGGTTCAAGATGTTTACCGACCTATTATCGATAATGAAGCAAATGACTTTAATTATTTCAGAGGGAATCAATACACTAAAAATAAAATTGGTGAAGATGGCAAAGTAGAAATTGTCACTAAAGACAATATGAAATTTGACACTTTAAGCAACGGAAGAATCATTGCCAGAAACTTTCCAGGTCAAATCGCTCAGGTACCCGTTGACGAACAAGAGACTTATCTGAGACAAAATTTTAATAAAAGTGATAATATTAACTACAGAGATGGAGATAAACAATCTACTAGATATTATAATTTTGGAGATTCAGAATCAGATGACGAGAAAACGAAAGAAGAAAAAAACATGTATAACTCCCCAATACACAATGTGACTACGGACAGTTTAGGGAACATGGTTAGGAAATATGATAAATCAAGCAAAAGAACAACTTTGATAAATGACAATGTCAGAGTTTACAAAGGAGGATCCTGGAGGGATAGAGCCTATTGGTTAGATCCGGCTCAAAGAAGGTATTTTCCTCAGGACATGGCCACAGATTACATTGGCTTTAGATGTGCGATGTCTAGAGTAGGAGCAAAAGCAGATAAAAAAAGATCAGCCAGAAATTAATTTTTATATAAATACAAACAAAAGCCCTTTGATTAGGGCTTTTGTTTTTTTAAATCGTTTCAAATGGATATTAATTACATTCATAGTTTGTTTTTGCAATGCAACTCAGTTTCAATTGACACCCGCAAGATTGAGCCAAACTCCTTATTTGTTGCCATAAAAGGAGAGCGTTTTGATGCTAACACTTTTGCAAAAGAAGCATTAGAAAAAGCAGCTGCGTATGTTATAATTGATGATGAATCTTATTTTATTGATCAAAGGACTATCTTAGTTGAAGATAGTCTGGTCGCGCTGCAGGAATTAGCAAAATACCATCGTGAATATTTAAAATTACCTATAATTGCGCTTACGGGAAGTAATGGAAAAACAACCACTAAGGAACTTATTCAGGTTGTACTTTCGAAAAAATTTAAAACCAAAGCAACCGTTGGCAATTTAAACAACCATATTGGGGTTCCATTGACATTGCTTTCTTTTACTTCAGAAACTGAAATAGGAATAGTTGAAATGGGAGCAAATCACAAAAAAGAAATTGAATTTCTATGTGAATTAGCAACACCGGATTATGGGTATATCACTAATTTTGGCAAAGCCCATTTAGAAGGTTTTGGTGGTGTAGAGGGCGTTATTGAAGGCAAAAGCGAAATGTATCAATACCTTTCAAAAAAAGACAAGCTTGCTTTTGTTAATTTGGAAGATACAATTCAAGTTGAAAAATCAAAAAGGTTACACTCATTTACTTTTGGTATAAATAAAACAAATGCGGATGTTAATATTACTTCGATTAAGGCAAATCCTTTTGTAGAAATATGTTATTTCGGATTGGAAATAAAATCCCACCTAATTGGGTTGTATAATGCCAATAACATCAATGCAGCGCTCACTATTGGTAAGTATTTTAGTATCGATGATATCGCAATAAAAGAAGCTTTAGAAAGCTATGTACCTGAAAACAACAGATCACAGTTGTTGACAAAAGGAACTAATCAAGTAATTCTAGATGCCTATAATGCAAATCCGAGCAGTATGGCTGTAGCTATTGAGAATTTTCTACAGTTAGAGGATTTAAATAAGGTTATGATTTTGGGCGATATGTTTGAGTTGGGACAGGAAAGTCAGCAAGAACATAAAGCAATAGTTGACCTTCTTTTGAACGAAGATAAAGTGAAATGTTATTTTATAGGTGCAGCATTTTATACCAATAAACAGGAGAAAAGTAACTTTTGGTTCTATAGTACATTTGAGGAATTTTCTAATGATTTACCAATGATAACATTCAACAATAGTACTATTTTGATAAAAGGATCGAGAGGAATGGCATTGGAACGAACGTTAGATTTTTTGTAATTAAAAAATATTTTTTTTAATAAAAATGCCATCATATTAAAGTTATGATGGCATTTTTCATGGAAGTTCCCACGCCTTGACTTTGAAGACCATTGATAAAACTAACAGCAACTTTTCCGGCTAAAACTGGATCTTCAGAAAAATATTCGAAGTTTCTTCCGAGAAGAGGCGATCGCTTCATATTTACTCCGGGGTCTAATACTATTTGAAGATCGTTAGTCTGAGATTCGATTTCTAGGGTTTCACCCATTTTTTGTACCAATGCTGGATTCCAGGACGAAGCAAGTGCCGATGCAGTCGGAAAACAATGGAAGGGACACTATTAGTAAAGTCGAAACCTTCTGCTTTACGCAAACCAAACGGTCCATCCGTCATAAAAATAGTAGGAATATCCAGTATTGAACAGCTTTTGTGGACTAATCGGTTTCGCCGGAACATAAAAAAGCTTTTCTTCTAAACTCATTTGAGCTACTAGTTTTTTTGCCTTAGCTCGATAATCTACATCTTGAGCATGCGATTGGGAGATTGATATCAGTCCAAAAAGTAATAAAAACATTTTTTTTTCGTCTTTTACTGGGTTGTTTTTGAATTATTGAGTTCGTTAATTAAATTTATTATTTTGACGCATTGCGCATATTTATTTGATTCGTAATGCATTTTGTATAATTTTTTTAGACTATTTTTAGTACAGATGTGTTTTTACACAATCGATTTGTACTATTATTGCAGTGTTTTTTCTTTTCAATAGAAAAACACTGCATTGAGAGTTTTGAAAAAGTGATGTTCTTTAATTTTCTTATAAAAATGAGCTAAATTGCAACACTAATAAATTATATTTTAATTATCAGAAAATAAGTACATGTTAAAAAATATTTTAGACAATAAGGAAAACTATCAGCCCGGTTTATCAATAGATTGTGTGATTTTTGGATTTCATGACAATCAGCTAAAAGTGTTATTGATAAAAACAAAGTACAGTGATAAATGGGCTTTGCCCGGTGGTTTTGTGCCTATAAATGAGGATATTGATCAGGCTGCTGTCACTGTTTTGAATAGTAGAACGGGACTAAGGGGGATTTTTCTGAGACAATTTTCAACTTTTGGAGCAGCCAGAAGGTGTAATGTTGATGTCAGTAATACTGTTTTAGATTTTTACGGAATACCTTTAGCGGAAGGCAAATGGTTTGCCAGTCGTTTTGTAACCGTTGGGTATTATGCCTTGGTTGATTTTTTAAAAACGATTCCGCAACCCGAGGGTAACAATGAAACGGTGGAATGGATTGACCATAATGCGGTGCCGGAATTAGTTTTAGATCACAAGGAAATTTTAGATAAAGCATTAGAAACACTCCGCATGGAATTGAATTTAATGCCGGTAGGCTATAATTTATTACCCGAAAAATTCACGATTCCTGAGTTGCAGAAATTATATGAAACCATCTTAGGCAGAAAACTCGACCGTAGAAATTTTTTACGTAAGATAATGGCAATTGGGATATTAAATAAGCTGGACGAGAAGAAAAGTAATGTAGCCCACAAAGCCCCTAATTTATACCGTTTTGATAAAGAAAAATACGAAGAGGTTGTTAAAAACGGGTTGACGCAGGGGTGGTAAATTAAAGAAAAGGCATAAAAAAACTTCATTAGAAATAATGAAGTTTTTTGTGGGCGATTAGGAACTGTTTTCTAACCATTTTATGCAGGATTTGAAGAAATAACAATTTATAATTTAATTCGATTTTAATTAACCATTCTTTTTTGAAGGGTTACTGGCAGGAAAATATTTTTTTCATCTTTCTAAAAGACTTCTACTTATTTTAAACCGAGTATCCAAACGTATAGGATAAGTAAGTCGAAAGTTTAAACGTCATAAAGTCAAAAGTAGTCAACAGTAGTTTAAAATCAATCTGTTGGGTTATTTCATCTAATTTTAAAATACGATATTATACAATGGTTGTTACTTAGTTGGTTTTTATTACTATTTTATTTCATCAGATTTTCTGCATCGTTCAATCTCATCGCCACATTGTCCCAATTGATTATATTGAATAAAGCATCTACGAAATCGGTTCGTTTATTTTTGTATTTTAAATAATAGGCGTGTTCCCAAACATCAATAACCAATATCGGAATGGCTCCCCACTGCGTAAGTTTTTCGTGGTTTTCGCATTGTAAAATTACCAGGCTATCGCTGTAAGGTTGATACGCAAGAATTCCCCAACCGTTGCCGTCAACATTTTTTGAGGTGGCAGCAATTAGAACTTTCAATCTATCGAAACTACCAAAACTTTTTTCTATTCGTTTTAGCAAATTACCTTGGGGTGATGTGTTTTTATTGGTAAGATTAGTCCAAAATATAGAATGTAAAATGTGAGATGAAAAATGATGGGAGAGCTTTTTTGTCCAAAAATCAACAGTTTCCAAATTGTTTTCATCCAATGCTTTCTTTATCATTTGTAAATCTTTGTTAGCACCCTTTACTGCGCCACCGTGATGAAAAGTATAATGCAGGTGCAAGGTTTCGGCATCCATGTAGGGTTCCAAAAAACTTTCGCTGTAAGGCAACGTTTGTTGAATATAATTACCATTGGCATCTACCAATTTATCAATGGAATTGTCTGCTAAATTTTTAGCAAACGTGTTTGTAGTCGGAAGCACTAATGCTGCTGCTCCAAACAAGCTACTCGATTTTAAGAAATCTTTTCTGTTCATTTTTTTAGCGTTTAAATTATTTTTAAAATTAGTCCTATTATTGCGGAAATCAAAATGAGGTTCGTTCTTGTGTTTCCTTAATGTAGATCTTGCAAATATTGATAAAACGGCATGTATTGTCGTCGTTATGTTCGTTATATTATGCTGTGCCTTTTTTTTAAATGACTCTAAATTTATTTTTTCGAAAGCCTATTTTCTTTGACTAAATCTCGGGGGTACTTAATTGACTAGTAGCACTGGACTAGCGAAACCTGAATGACTTAATTTTTAGAAAACAAACAGTTGACACTTTTAACATATATATTGTGTTTTCTTTCATAAATTAAGTAGCTTTAAAAGGCGATGCCAAATTGGAAACCTACAGTAAAAGTGGTAGGGTGATCATTACCAAACCGCACTGGCAATGGAATGGCAATATAATAACTGCTATTGGTGTTTTTTATTATCGTTTTGTTGAATACTGGAGTTATGCCATACCTACCACTAGTCTCAAATGCTGCTCTGCCTGCAAAGGTGTATCCGTTTCCTAGTGCTACTAATACGCCAGGATGAAATAATAAACTATTCACTTTACTAATTCATGCGAATCAAGGGTTAAAATGTTAAGTTTATAAAAGCGGAAGCGATTTTGCCGAAGATATGAATCAACCGTCCTTTGGCAGACCTCACTTTACTAGCTCTTTGAATATCTGTTCTTTGAATTAGCCAACTAAAAAATGCTTCTATAGGTTGTCTAACTCTTGATACTGCTGTCGAAAACAAATCATTTGCAGCTTTATCTCTATTTTTGATTTCTTGACATTGCCCTTTAATTCGTTTGATTGGAGTCATCATAATCGAATTTTTCTTTTGCTCTAATTCAGTAAAAAAATCTAGATTATTGTATATTTTATCTCCAAAAAAATTCCTGTTAGTTTTCTCAGACCAAGCTTCTTTGAATACAGTTAAATCATTTACTGAGGCAGGAGTTATTTGAATTTCCTCAGGAAAAGGGATTTTATCTAAACGTCTAAAAGCCAATGCGTGTAATTTCACACCATAATAATACAAGCTTTTAGTAGAGCAATATCCTTTGTCGGTCAGTTCTTTAGCTACTTTTGCATTACGCTTTCCAGAACAAGTGATTATAGGCATTGAATCCAGTAAACTTTGATCAGCAAAACAGTCAGAGGGTATAAAATCTTCAAACAACGAAGATGTAAAACGTCTAAAAGCTTCCGACAATTGGTTAAGCCGATTAGAAAAAGCAGTATATGAACCGAGTTTTGGAAACCAATCAATCAAATAATCACAAGCATATTTGTGAATCTGTTTGATGCTAAAGCTTTGTTTTTCTTGAACTGCGAATAGATAAATGGTCATAATTTCTTGGTCTGTTAAATCTTGCTTATCGTTGTTGCTAAAACGTTAGCAAGTATATTTTAAATCTTTTTCAAATCTGTCGCAGATTATTGAGTAGATTTTTATTAATTTTAGGGCTTTAGGCTGATTAATCATATATTTAAATGTGCGTTAGATACACTATAAATATACTGATTATCAGCTTATTAATCTAATTTTTAAACAGATATTTCTTTCTTTTTTAACCCTTGATTCGCATAATTCCGTTTTCTGCTCTTATATTGGGTACAATTTCAAATGAGAACCCAATTTTTGGACTTTTCCAAATATTGATTCCAGTTGGGAAACCCAGAGCATAATAATCTCTAAAATTGATATTAGTTCCATCCGGACTTACCGTTACAATGGGATGCAATATCCCAAAATATCCCGTAATTTTCGGATAAGTTGTTTGCCCAATTGCAGGTATAGAAAATACTAATATAGCAACAAGAAGAAAATATTTGAAAAAAATCATAATAGTTTGTATTTTTTACAAAACTACAGAGGAGAAATAGGAATAAATAGAATGCTATTTACTTTTTGTATTTGAATTACTTTTTTGCTTTTTTTTTCGGTAGGAAGAAGGGTTTTTCCCTGTATGTATTTTGAATATCCTCGTAAAATGACTTTGGTCTGAAAAGCCGGTCATATAAGCTATTTCAGTAAGAGAGTACGTTGAATTCTGAATAAGGAAGATTGCTTTTTCAATTCGTAATTTTCTAACATAGTCTCCAAAATTGAGGTCTCCAAAATATTTTGAAAATTCTCTTGATAAATAAGAAGGGTTAATCTCCAAGTCACTAGAAATTTTTTTTAGGTCAAAAGTAAATTGATTGTCTATTTGATCCTGAATAATTTTTTTCAAATCTTTGACCCAAGCTGGAGCTTTCTTTTTGTTTTTTTTCTTTTCCTTTAAAAATTTATTGTACACTTCGTGCAGCAGGTTTTCAAAAGGACTATTCTGCAAATGATTCTGTTTGTACAAATGTGTTGCCCAACTGTATAGCCCATCATAAATAACCATTCCTGTTTCTAATAACTTATAATCATCTGTAATATTATAAGAAAGTCCCGCTGAAATTGCCAAAAGTCCCGCTGATTCTTTTGCAATATCGTGTCTATCTGTGTCTGCTCCTCGTACAATATCAGCTATAATTAAAATAGCTGGGTCTTTAATTTTATATTTTTTTACAATATAATCAAAGGTGCTTTTTTCTTCATAATGTGTGTATTCTACATTAGGAATATCAAAAGGAATGGCATCAAATTCTTTTGCTTTATTCAAAACATCACTGAATGGGACATAAATAAATTCAGCGTTTTTGTCTATAAAAGTTTTGATCAACCAAGGACTGGCTATTCTATCAATTTTAGGGCGTTCTCTAGTAATCCATTTCATTTGAAATAATATAAAGGAAATTTTGCTCCTTAAATAGTAAGCTAATCTACATTTATTTATCTAGGTTTCAAAAAAACACTTACGAATCAATTGTTCAAGAGCTAAGATTAGAGATTGATTATTTCGACAATGGATCTTTATACAAAAAAAGATAAAACAAATAAATATCAGTCTCTTTAATATGACTTTAGGATATTCGAATCAATAATCTTAATAAATTTAGGGGTTATCAATTGTATAACCAAACTAACCTCTAAAATTAAATGACTTGGTTATTTGAATTTTGTGCGCGATAGAGGATTTGAACTCCCGATAACTTCGGGTAGAATCGTAATGTTATGAACCATTTGAGCTTATTTTTATTTGAAATTAATTCTTGAATTTTAACCCGGTTTTCCAAGATTTAACGTTGTACCTCTTTATTAATTTACAGTATGCCACTCGATGACGGGTTGTATACTCAATTTAGAAACAAGGCTGTCTGGGAATTACTTTCTGGGCAGCCTTGTTTTTGAATTATTCTTTTCCGGATTCCTTCAGTTTTTCAGCAGCCTGATTTATCTTGTCAGCTCCTTTTTTAAGAATTTCTCCTGCTTTTATTCTGGTAGAATCAGCGGCAGCATCAACTTTTACCGCTGCAGTATCGATAGCTCCTTCCATTTCATTACTAATGGCCTCTCTAGCTTCTTTCACTTCCTCTTTTGTTTCTTCTTTACAAGAAGTCATTAAAGTGGCAACAAATACTAATCCTAAAAGTGCTTTTTTCATTATATTTTCATTTTAAAAAATTGATAATTGAGTACATTCATCGTATAAAGATAAACAAAATCGCTACAAACATAAGTTTGGGGAAATTTCGTTTATTGGACACCAATTACCACTATTTTATACATTAGCGGTAACAGCGTCTCTGTCAATTTTCCCGATCAATCCTGCTAATACTTTTCCAGGGCCTACCTCAGTAAATGAGGTTGCTCCGTCTTGGATCATTTGCTGTACTGATTGTGTCCACTTTACCGGAGCTGTCAATTGAATGATTAGGTTTTTCTTAATTTCTGCGGGGTCTGATACTGCACTGGCTGTTGTATTTTGATATACCGGACAAATAGGAGTTGAGAACGTTGTTGCTTCAATAGCTGCGGCCAGTTGTTCACGAGCCGGTTCCATCATTGGAGAGTGAAAAGCACCTCCAACAGGCAACAATAATGCACGTTTTGCACCAGCGCCTTTCATCGCTTCACACGCTTTTTCCACTGCTGATGTTTCTCCTGAAATCACTAATTGTCCTGGGCAGTTGTAATTTGCAGGGACTACAATTCCGTCAATCGAAGCACAAACTTCTTCTACAATGTTGTCAGCCAATCCTAAAACGGCCGCCATAGTCGATGGTTTTATTTCGCAGGCTTTTTGCATAGCTAAAGCTCTTTGAGAAACCAGTTTCAAGCCGTCTTCAAAAGATAAAGTACCATTAGCTACTAAAGCTGAAAACTCACCCAATGAATGTCCCGCTACCATTTCTGGTTTGAAATCCTCTCCTAATGTTTTTGCTAAAATCACCGAATGCAGGAAAACGGCTGGTTGTGTCACTTTGGTTTCTTTCAATTCCTCGGCTGTTCCTTCAAACATGATGTCTGTGATGCGGAAACCTAAAATTGCATTGGCTTTTTCGAATAATTCTTTTGCGAGAGCAGAATTTTCATACAAGTCTTTACCCATTCCTGTGAATTGCGCGCCTTGACCTGGAAATACGTATGCTTTCATGTTTTTATTTTAAAGATTGAAAAAAATTAAAGACTGAAAAATGAATTCCAATCAGAATGCAAAAATACTGTTTTTTGCGGTATTGTAAATAGGGTTATTGTTTTCTTTAAAATTGACACTTTTATTAGTGTAACATTTAGGAGTATTAAAGACTAATATTTAAAACTTAGTTTTATGAAAAAGATTTTATCAATAGCTTTCTTACTCCTTTTTAGTTTTTTATTGTTTTATGGCAACCTTCCGGTAATCAATTATGGATTTACTGGTTTTGCTTTTATTTTATTACTGTTGTTAGTAATAGGGATCTTATTTTCGGTTGGTTTGACTATTTCTCAGCAAACAAAGCAAGTCAAGATTGTTTCCAAGCCTAACAAGATTTTGTTTGTTTTGGTAGGATTGCTTTTAGCGTATTGTGTTGCGCTTCCTTTTATAACCAGCCTAAAAATGTTCCGAAGCGATTCGTATCAAAAATTAATAGGCGAGGTTAAAAACGGACAAAAAATTACGAATCATATTGCTCCAATTTCAATTGATAAAATCCGTGTGGTCGATGAGGAACTAGCCCATCTTTTGGGAGAGAAAATTTTAGGTTCGCAACCCGCTTTGGGGAGCCAAGTAGAATTAGGTGATTTTTGTATACAGAAAGTAAATAATAACTTGTACTGGGTTGCGCCTTTATTGCATTCAGGTTTTTTAAAATGGTTTAACAACCAAGGAGGAACTGCGGGATATGTTATGGTTTCTGCAACCAATGAACGTGATGTGAAATTAGTTCAGAGTGTAGGAGGGAAGAACATTAAGATTAAATACCAGCAAGGCGCTTACTTCCAAAGTGACATTCACAGACACGTTTATTTTAATGGAAATGCTACTGTTGGTCTGGCTGATTTTAGTTTTGAAATTGATGATGCTGGAAATCCGTTTTGGATTGTCACTAAATATGTGAAAAAAATTGGTTTTTTAGGAAAAGAAGCTACGGGAGTTATTGTGGTTGATGCACAATCTGGAGTTATAAATGAATATTCAATTGCTAAAACGCCAAAATGGGTGGATCGAATTCAGCCTTTGGATTTTATAGAAAATCAGTTGAATGATTGGGGTGAATATGTTCACGGCTATTGGAATTTTTCTAATCAGGATAAACTGCAAATTACAGAAGGAATGACATTGGTGTACGGAAAAGACAATAAATCCTATTGGTACACCGGATTAACTTCGGTCGGGAAAGAAGAATCTGCTGTAGGTTTTGTATTGGTAGATACCAGAACCAAAGAAACTACTTTTTACAAACAAAGTGGCGCGACGGAATATGCGGCTCAAAGTTCGGCACAAGGGAAAGTTCAGGAGAAAGGATATAAAGCGTCGTTGCCTATTCCGTATAATATCAATAACATTCCCACGTATGCGATGACGCTCAAAGATAACGGCGGATTAGTTAAAATGTTTGCGATGGTGGCCATTTCAGATTATACGATTGTGGGCGTCGGCAATACAATGCGGGAAACCTTGACTTCGTTTAAAAACGTATATAATATGGCAGATAATAAAATAAACCCAAATAGTGTTTCTAATAAAAAATCAGTAAAATCAGTAGTAACGCGAATTCAGAATGATGTGAAAAACGGGAATAGCTTTTATTATTTTAAGGTGAAAGATTACCCTAATATTTTTGTGGGTTCGTCACAAATATCCAATCAATTGCCAGTAACAATTGTGGGTGACAGTGTGAAAATTTCTTTTGATGTAGACATGGAAGAAGTTATTGATGTTTCAAGTTTTGAGAATATCAATTTGGAAGCGAGTATGAAATCGAAGTAATAAAAAAAGGGCTAAAGAATTTTCTTTTAGCCCTTTTTTTATTTTTTTGGCAGTAATTTAAAAGAAGTTACTTTGAACCGATTATCTACAATTTTACCAACAATTTCGGCTTTTCGTATTGTTGTACAAAAACCGTCATTGGCGTGTGCATCTCCGTGCGAATCGATTGAACTACCGTCAACAAAATAAGATTTTCCATCCACACGAACGGCTAATTCACAACCGTGTCCTTCCATTCCAAACTGGCATTGACCACAAGCAGCCTCAACAATTTGTGGTTTTGGTTCTTCTTTTTTATCTTTATCCTGAGCACTTGCTAATGTTACAACGAACAAAAGGGTTAAGTATAATAACTTTTTCATAATTGATTATTTTTTGCTTTAGCTAAGATACTCGTTTTTTACATCGAATAATTTTTAAACATGTAAATTCATATTAATCTGGAAAGAGGAATATTAATAGAAGCCATTTCAATAATGACAACTGCAATAATTGGAATGATTCGTCAATCAAAACTTTCGGCAAAAAAGAATTGAGCAAGGCCAAATGTGGCAATACCTTGTGCTACCGTCAGACCATAATTAACATACATTGCACCATGAAAATAACCCGGTTCTTTCTCGAATTTATTGTGACCATGGAGGCAATATTCATTCATTTTTGGAAACCCTATGTGTAAGCAAATATTTTTTTTCTTTGAAAACTTTCCCTTGAAGGCAGTGTGGGTAATCATTATTCAGGATGTCTACGATAGAATTAGACATCGGTATTTTTTTATCAAAGGTATTTAAAGGTTCCAGAAGAACTTTCGAATGGTTAGGTGATAATTCACAAGATGATAAAAAGGAACGCTGATAACACTGATTTAGCGAATTTTTTTTTCATCTTGTTTTCGGTATAATATTGGAAGTTTATTAAATGTAATTACGAATGCACGGTAATCAACCTTGCTGCATTTTTTGCTTTTTCTACCACTTCTTCAATTGGAGTTTCTACGGTATCACTTACTAAAGCCACTGCCATTCTGCGGTAGGGTCTTGAAGTTGGTTTACCAAATATTCTGAAATCCGTTTTAGGTAAAGCCGCAATTTTTTCGATACCGGAGTACGTTGGGTTTGTAGAGTTTTCCGAAGCTAAAATGACTGCACTGGCTCCCGCTTTTTCTAATGTGATTTCAAAAATAGGCAAACTTAAAATAGCGCGTAAATGCAATTCAAATTCATTGAAGTTTTGTGTTCCAGCTAATGTTACCATTCCGGTATCATGCGGACGAGGCGATAGTTCCGAGAAATAAACGCCATCGTCAGTCAAGAAAAATTCGACTCCAAAAAGTCCTGCGCCGCCCAAAGCTTGGGTTACTTTTTCGGCCATGTCTTGCGCTTCGTATAAATCCTTGTCGGAAATTCTGGCGGGTTGCCAGCTTTCCTGATAATCGCCACGTTCTTGTCTATGGCCAATTGGCGCACAAAAAAGTGTCGGATTATTGTTTTGTACCACCGTTAATAAAGTAATCTCCGAATTGAATTTGACAAATGCTTCTACAATCACTTCTACGACATCGCCACGGGAACCTTCCACGGCATACTTCCATGCTTTTTCAATATCGGCTTCGGTTTTTATGGTGGATTGTCCTTTTCCGGACGAAGACATTAATGGTTTGACGACACACGGCATTCCAACGGCTTCAACGCCTTTTTGTAATTCCTCGGCAGTAGTGGCGTAGCGGTAGTTTGCGGTTTTTAATCCTAATTCTTTAGATGCTAAATCTCGAATCGCTTTACGGTTCATCGTGAAGTTTGCCGCTTTCGCAGAAGGAACTACGGTAATTCCTTGGTTTTCATAGTCATAAAAACGCTCGGTTCTGATAGCTTCTATTTCTGGAACAATAAAATCAGGTTTATGTTTGGCGACGACGCGGTCTAGGGCTTCTCCGTCGAGCATATTGATGACTTCAAAATCATGGGCAACTTGCATGGCGGGTGCATTTTCGTAACTGTCCACCGCAATTACGATTTGCCCTATGCGTTGTGCAGCGATTGTAAATTCTTTTCCTAATTCGCCTGAGCCGAGAAGTAGTATTTTCATGTTTTTATTGTGTTAGGTATAGCTAGGGACATCTCGCGAGCTGTCCTTACTGCATGAGGGATAGTAGTGGAAATCCTTTGTATTCCCGCAGCGATAGCGAAGGTAATAAAAAAGATTGAAATGGAAAACCGAGTCCTTGGGTCACGCCCAATGTCATTAAGTTAAGGAATTTTATATTGCATCTTTTTGATTTTTAAGCACTAAAGGTCGAATTC
>NZ_RYDG01000016.1:0-52610 GCF_003970305.1 Flavobacterium sp. LB2P53 | reverse complement strand
ACTATAAAAAACCTAATTTTAAATACAATAAATAGCTGTAAATCAAAACAATAAAACCTTAACTTAATGACATTGTGTGCGCGGTAGGTGGTTAGTTGCTCCATTAAATAATTGTTTCCAGTTCGTAATAAATGTGCAGCCCTAACTTGGTGGCCTTTCTATGTTCTATCATTGCGCCTTTGCTGTCCGTGTAGCACGGTAACATATAAATGGCGTCGCAAAACTCTAAAGCTTCAAGGCATTTGCTCATTGCCACGTCCCAGTCCTCTTTTGGGTTGTCTATGAGTTCAATTGGGTTTATGACGTCAAAGCCTTTTGCTTCGAGTTCGTCCTGAGCTTCTTTGAATTTGAGTGCGGTTGGTTCTGCGGGTAGTCCGGTAACTTTCCCGGCGATGTAGATTGTTTTATTCATTGTTGTAGTTTTTGGTGTAAATCAAGGCTCAGTTTTAACAAGTCATTGTGCGCCTTTTCTTGGTTTGGAATTTTTGGTAAAAAAATTTGAATAAATGAATAAAGAGCATATCCCTCGTGAAATTTAAGTTCTAAACCGATTAATTTCTTATTGCTAAACAGGTCAACGCTTTTTATTATTTTTCTGTATCGAGCGTGTATTTTGTCTGAAATATCGAAAAGAACCGAGCGGGTTACTTTTTCTTCTAACGAGATTGCCTTATAATCTTCGATTTGGTTCATCAACTTTTCTAGTGCCATTATTTGATCAGGCGTGACTTTAGTTTTAATCGGTTTCATTTCAACATTCTGTTTTGGGTTGGGTTAATTGCTTATGGCATTCTATGCAAAATTCTGCAGTAGTTTCGCAGCCACAAGTGGTACTAATCACTCTTATTTCGGCTATGTCGTGAGGGCATACCTCTGTGATGCTATATTTTTCTTCCATGGTATAAGCCACAATTTGAACAATAAAACTGCCCGTTTTTTTCTTTGACTGGCATTTCGATTTCGCATTCAAAACAATATAAATCTGTTGGTTTTAATTTTCTTTTTTTCTTTTTTGATGTATCAAAAAAAATAGTCATAAAAAGGGCAAATGACATTCCCGTAAAAAACCCGCCAATCCAAATAATTCCATTCATCTTACTTATATTTTGATTTTACGATTCCTTTAAATGCTTCGATAATCTTTGAAACCTCCTCAGGTTCCATCTTTTTGAGCGGCTTATTAACGGGTGATTTATCACTCATAAGAAAATCACTCAATCTGCTGATGTCGGGAACTTCGCCCCATTTGTCATTGGGCACCACCCATTGCGCCTGGCGTAGTAGCGATAGGATTGTTTTGTGCTGCTGATTGTCTTTGTCGAACAAACCCCATTTGTTTTTGCTGTGAGCTCTGCCACCTTGAACAATAGTTTGCAATTGCTTTTTTGGGGCGTTGTAGTCATCTATTGCGGAGCCTTGCCCCTCGAATAGATAGGGTGATTTAGTTGTTGTCATTAGGTTTAGTTATTTTAACTGGAAACTCTCCAAATACTTCAATTGCTGTTTGTATACCAAAATAAAAGCCGTTTTTTAAATCTTCAGGCAACTCAACTTTTTCACCGTCTTTACCTTGAATTAAAATTTTGGAATCTTTTTCGTTCTCAATAATTAATTGCAACTGGCCTATTTTTTTGTCAAACCACTCATTTGTTTGTAAAATAATTTCTAAATACTGATCTTTTTTTGACATCTTGTTGTTGTTTTAAAATTTGCTCCCGAGGCAGGATTCGAACCCGCATTGCTTAGTCTTTCCAATCGCTAGTAAGGAATCGAACCTTGCCTAAGTCAGTCCTACAAAAAGGACGCATTTACCATTTCGCCACTCGGGAAACCGAATTAACCTAACCCTTGTAAGTTGCTTTTGTATGTTTTTTGAATCTCTCGTTTTTGATGATCAGCTTTTCATAATTCCGAAAAGCCTGATGTTGCCTTGCGGTCAAATCCGCTTTACAAGACCAGTTTCCTAGGCTGTCTTTATAAATCACGTGGCCGTTCAAATCGTAGCTTTCGTGGTCAATTATCGGCGTTATGGTTATCTCTATTTTCATATTGTTTAAAGGTGGTTCTTATCTTAAATCGTAGCCATAATACATATTCAACGATGGCTTTCCCGTTGAGCACTATCAGCAATATTGCCAATAGTGCCGTTACTGAATTACTCGGGTGCATTGGTTTCTGCAATTACTTCGTTGTAAAACTCAAACTTGTACCCTTTAGAAAAATCAACCGCAGACATTGACAAAGGGATTGGCGTTTTGTTTTTGTTTTCGTCAATCAGTGCGGCTTCAACGAACCAAACCGAGCGCACCGGTTTGTACGACTTACTTATGATATCAACACCATCGGTAAACTCTTCATTACTGAATTTGGCGGTTAATTTTTGCAGCTCTAAAACTCGGCTACCTTTTAGGTTTCCTTTAGCGTCTTTTTTCAAAAGGTTAAAAACCATATCGACCAGTGCTGCCGTTTCGGCATCTTTTGCAAGCGAGCTAATGTATTTTTCTACTTTAGCAATCCCGGCGTTTACCGTGTCATCCCAACCGTCCGTAATTCGGTAGCCTATTTGCACTTCGCCACCTTCAAAGGAGAAAGTATGGGACTGCTGTTTTTCTTTGATTCCGTATACATCGGCTTTGAGTTTCAAAATGTCCTCGAAGTATTGAAACGCTTCGGTTTTGGCATTCGATAAGGTTTCTGATGCTAGGCATAATTTAAAAATGGCTTTAGGAACTGTTTGTTCAACGAGTTCTTTATAAGCGATTCTGTCATCGTCTTTTTTTGTTTCCTGAGCCTGTAGTGCTGCCTTTAGTTGTGCAGGTGAAAATTTGGTTAAATCTACTGGTGCTTCGATTGTTGCTGTACTCATAATTATTAATTTGTGTTTACTTTATAAATTTTTCATTTGAAAAGCCACCCCATCCAGTGGCTTCTATTTTTTCGATGGTGAACTTGATTTTTACCTCAATTCCTACTGGCATTTTATACTCCCGAACTTCGTGGCTAAACGTTTCGTTATTCGAGTGGCTTAATTGTGAAAGCAGTGCGCCACGCTCTTGGTTTATGCAAATGCGCTCCCCAGTTTTAAAAACATGAATGCGACCTTGCTTTTGCAAATCCGAACAATACACGAGCACGTTGTGTAAGTCTTCAAGTCGTTGGTAGATATCTTCGTTACTCATACATTGTAAATATTATAGTTTCTTAAATCGAAGGTGTCACGTTCGTAGGTTCTGCCTTGCTGTTGTTCTGTGAGCTTACGCAAGTCGGTTTCTATTATGGTGCGGTTAGCGTGGTTGGGATTATCCCTTAACCATTGCTCTAGCTCTGCTATTTTGTTTTTTCGATGCTGTGGGGTCATTAGTTTTGGAGTATGGAGTTAAACACTTGAGTTCCTTTTGGTATTTTGGTTTTTGCTTTTTCTAAAAGAGGCATAGGTCTAAGATTAAACAACCTAAAAGTGCTTTCGTTATAGCAGTTTTGCATGTCTATTTTGGTTATTGTTGGTAAATCGATATAGCGATCTGTTGATAAATGAAATTCTGATTCGCATTTTGTTAGTTCCATTAAGAACCAAGCATTGACTGCTGCATTAGAGAGAATTGCTTGAAAGTCTCTCATGTTAGTGATTACGCTTTCGCACCAGCGGGAGTAAAATCCAAAAACCATCATTTCGTATTCGTGTTCTGTAATTGCTAGTTTTTCTGTTGTTGTTTTCATAATGTCAGTTGTTTTGTTCTTGAGTTCCTCTTATTTTTTCATAACCCTCCGCCCAGATGATATACACACCTCCATTGGGTCCTATCGTTCTACCTTTGCAAAGGGCTTGATAGCCTGAAACAAAAATCTTTTTATTGGCGTCATACATGATCTTTGTTTCTAACTCTGAGTAGGGATTGTTACTTTTTGCCATTCCCGAAACGATAATAATTTTCTTTCGTTTATACTTGTTTGTAAATTCAAAATATTGTTGCAAGTCCTTAAAAAAATAGGTGGCTGAATTGATGATCACCACTTTTGGACTGTCTCTCTTTTCTAAATACTCACACAGCTCTTCGTAATTGTAGGATGCCGTTAGAAAATTATCCTTTACATCTTGCATGTTTTTTAATCGTATGCGATTGATAAAATCTAAATCATCTAAATCCTCTTCGAGTTCGTTATGAATAGTTTTATAGCTTTCTGAGAACGCTTTGGCTAAATCTAAAAGCAAACTACTCTTACCAGAACCAGAACCACCCCAAACAAACCAAATTCCCTTGTTTTGAGGGTTCCCAAATGCTTGATACAATTGAGGGTGTGTTTTATTGAAGTCAATGAGCGTTACTTTTTGATTTACTATGTTGTTTACTGTGAGTGCTTTTTTCATTAAAACATTGACGTTGGTATGTTTAACACTTTTCTAACAAACAACTCTGTTAGCGGTTCACCAGTTCTGTCTGCCTCTCGCATCGCTGGCACTAAACAGTCGTGCAATTCGCCATAGTTCTCACAGTTTGATTTTAAGAACCTTAATAAACCTTTGTCTTGAATGTTGTCCAGGAAACCTCTGTAGTTCTTATCGATGTTTGGCAACACTCGTATTCCAAACTTGATACGGCGGTAAAACTGGCGCATTCCTGCTTTTTTACGTTTTCTTAGTTTATCTAGGTTGTCAATGAGTTCATCAGTACCAATCAACACTATCGAGCAATGCCCTTTTAGATCATCGTAAAACTCTTTCATCATTCCCAGTGTAGGTTGTTTCATGTACTCGCACTCATCAAAAATTAATTGTGGTTTCAATCCGTCAAACTTTTGCTTTTGCATAAATTTTACAATGCCATTGATGTTTTTTGACTTGGTTTTTGAGTGTGGTATTTTGGCACCTTCTAAAATCTTATCTATCAAATCTGATAGATTATCAGAGCTTCCAACTTTGACAATAAATGTGTCGAGTGGGTTGGCTTTGGCAAACAACTCAGAGTTAAATGTTTTACCGCTTCCCGTTTCGCCAATCACCACATTAGTTAAGCCGTGTTCTTTAGAATCTTCAAGAATTGGCATCATTGCGGTCATTTGATTGGTTTGTACTGGTGTCCAATAGCTTTTTTTAAGTGCTAGGCCTATGAATTGGGCCACTTTTTCGAACCATCTTTCAGCAATTTCAGTAGGACCTATTTTGAAGCTCTTGTTTCGCATGTTAGACACGTAAGCCTCATTAATTCCTGACTTTTTCACAAACTCGTTAGCCGACATTTTGTGTAGTTCAAGGTAGTTTTCTAGTTCTTGTACAATTTGGTTTTTCAAGTCTGTTGTCATTGTTGTAAGTATTTGTTAATGTCTGTTTTTTGTTGGTAATAATCGTTTTGCTCTTCTTGCCACGTTTTTTCGGCTTGTTTTTCAATCTTTATTTCTTGCTTGAGTAACACTTTTTCTCCTAGTCGTTGCTTGTTTCGTTGGTCCTTGTGTTGTCCTCTTGAATCAACTATTAAATGTTTGGCCAGAGTGTCACTTAGTAGCGGGTTCTCAAAGAGGTTTTCTAATAAATCCCTATTTTCGCTTCGTTCGTCTGTGATGTACTGAATCGCTGCTTTGTTGTAATCGTTTACTCTTTTAAGCTCCATTGCATCGTTTTCGCCTCGATCATCCAGTGCCATTGCTTGAACATATTTTCGTTCTAGTAAAAAGCGGTGCTTGCTATCTGCACTTACTGCTAAAACTTGATCTATATTTTGAGGATCAAACAATACATTCCAATCTTGGTGTGCTTGTTTCCTAAATTCTAGCTCGTAAGAGTCATATACTTGCTTACTGCCTTCAATCTTGATATTTAGTCCAGAACCTACTAATCTGTTGGTTTGTCCTGATGTTTTACCCAATGCTAGTAAGAAGTTTTCTTGCGGCATTGGTAGTTTCAACGCTTCATCTACTTTTTGCCAATTGCTTAGGTACTCATCAACTTTTTTAGCTCTTTCTGCTTCTATGATTCGTTCTAATTGTTGGTGACATCCTTGTTCATCAGGAAAGAACTTACTCAACTTGTTTAGCATCTCAGAGTTGGGCTGATTTTTAGAACCACTATTCACGTTATGCCCAGACCAGTTATCCATTAGCTTGCAATACTTTTTGTTGATGTGATTGAAGTAAGGCTCAATTACTTTGGCTTTAGCATTTTTCACCTTTGCGGGAGTGTAGAACTTTGCGCACGCTTGATAAACAGGTGTCAATACTTTTGACTGGTAATTATCAGATTGTAACTGTCTAGGGTTGTATTTTTGACCAAATAACTCAGCTGTGTGATTGATGGAGTTGCGCATGGCTTCTTTTATAAGCTCTGGAGTCTCGTGTGATCCAATAGCATAACCTATTGGGTATTTATTGAAAGTATCCAAAACAACTACCATAGTTAAGCGATTGTGATAGGTCATTCTTGTTTGTCCTTTACTGTCGCTCACTGGTTTCTGATACAAAAGTTCTGCATCCCACCCGTCTAGTGTCCAATACAACATTGGCGTTGATGGCGCTTGACGTTTGTTTTGCATCAACATATTATTTGATAATGCTGAAACTCCATTACGACCTGCATAAATAACTAGGTTACTCTCTTTTTTGCGATTCCCAATAGTTTGAGCCGTGATCGATGGCCAGTTTAAGCGTTCCCCTACCATGTTATAAAGTGAGGCTATCAATTCATTGTCTAGGTTGGTGTGCTTTGCAAGTAGCTCATCAATTAAAGCCTCTTGTTCTCGCTCCTTAACTTTCAATGCGTTTTGCATTCCAAACTTCCCAGATATAACAGCAGGATAACCCTCTTTTGCATACTTTGTAACCTTGTAGCGTAGTGAATCCTTAGTAGTTGGCAGTTTGTGATCTACCTCTCTAAAAGCATTTACATCTTTACTCAAACTATCCCAAATATCTACTTTAGCACAACCCAATGCTTTTACATATTGCTGACGGTTGTTTTTGATAAGTAGCACCGTGTTTAGCACTGAGGCTTGATATACATACAACTCAATCGTGTCTAGTTCAAGTCTTAGTTTTTCGCCATACGTGTAGCCTGTGTAAAAATCCCACGCTGCACGATCAGCTACATAGTGTTGCGCAAACCAGCTATTTTTTATTTCCTCTTTTGGCTTACCAAAATGTATCACTAACATATCTTTCCACTCTTGTGATAAAGAACCGTGCAATACAAGTGCATCACTACCTAGCGAAGCCCGGCGCAACTGTTGTTCAGTACACGTTGACGACTTCATACGGCCATTAATAGCCTTGTAGCTTATCACTTTTAAGCTATCGCTATGAAAGTGGCGGTCATAAATCAAATACTTGATCTTAACACCTAGTTTCTTATCGTGAAATTCGTATGGAGTTTCCAAATTGTGTATTTTTTAATTAAAGTGCTTGAGGCTCACTAAATGTGATGCTTCGTATTGCGCCACCTTGTAGAGTGATCGTTTCAATTACTTCACTAGTGAAGTCTTCGTTTACGTGGTGAATGATCTTAGTCTTCATGGTTTTTAGTTTTTGTTGTTGAATTTTTCCAGAGCTTCCGAAAATTGATTTTTTAGTGACTTATAATCCGCTTGAACTTTATCAGCCGTAAGACTTTTATTATCACCTTTTAAGCACATTCTGATGTATACCTTGGTCATTCCATACTTAGTAACCAGTGCATCCAATATTTTAGGATCGTAGGTATACTTCTTATTTTTTTGATTAGCTTTGTTCATTGCTTTTTTTGTTTCTTATTTGAAAGGCAAATATATAGACAATTTTCTATTTACAAAACAAAAAATAACCTTTTTTCTATTTTATTTATGAAAGCAATTGAAAGACTATACAAATACATTGATTACAAAGGTGTTAAGCCTTCGCCATTTGAGAAAGAAATCGGCCTTTCAAATGGCTATCTTGGTAAGCAATTGAATAGAAAAGCAGATCTAGGAGAAGGAATACTAATTAAAATAATAGAAAATTGTCCAGAAATTAGTCCCGAATGGCTATTGATGGGAAAAGAGCCAATGCTAAAAATAGAAGACACAACTAACAGTAATGTTTTTAGGTTAAAAACAGATACTAATATTCAACATCAGTCGGTACCGCTTTACGATATCCAAGCCTCAGCATCAGTTGTGGCATTATTTAGGGATTCCAGCACAGAAACCCCAGTAGATCACATCACAATTCCCAATTTACCTAAATGCGATGGTGCGATTTATGTTAGTGGAGATAGTATGTACCCGCTACTCAAGTCCGGTGATATAATTATGTATAAAAAAGTGGCTAATGAGATAGACAACATGTTTTGGGGTGAGATGTACCTGGTGTCATTGATCAATAATGATGGCGATGAGTTTGTAATGGTAAAATGGCTCCATAAAAGTGAATTAGGAACCGATTACGTGAAGTTAGTTAGTGAGAACCGCCACCACCAGCCAAAGGACTTCCACATCAAGAACATCAAGGGCTTAGCCTTAATCAAGGCATCTGTGAGGATCAACTCCATGTATTAAAACATAAATAATTAAAAATCAATTACTTATGTTTTTTAAATATACTTATTTGTGCGCTAGGGGGGTAATTATCTAATAAAAAACATTAGTTTCATTCTAAAAACTGCTATTTATGGGGTATTGCATCTTGTTTTTTTTGCGCTTGTGAGGTGACCCATGAGGTGACCCATTAGGTTACCCATTGATTTAAAAGGGATTTTTTTGAGATGTACACAAAAAGCGTTTAAACACCCAATAAGAACCGTTTAAAAAGTGTTTAAATAAGTATTCAAAGTTCTTATAAGTACTTATTTTGTTGGTAAATTAGCCTTTTTAATGCCTTTTTTATTGCTTGGTTGTAATAGATCATTCAAACGGTAGTATAGCGCTAAGGAAAGCGGTAGGATAATGGTAGTAAACGATAGTACTTGTACATTTCAATTTTACACAAAAAAAGCCCTTACATTTCTGTAAGAGCTTGATTTTATTAGCCTTTTCGACCTTTTTTCGACCTTTTTTTTATTAAGTATATTGTTTATTTTAATTTATAGCCCATAGAACCCTTCTTCTATTTCAAGAGAATGCCTAGCCTGATGATAGAGGTTTTTTTTAGTAATTCTTAAAAAGGGATTGTCTAAAGCATCATCAGCAATCTTTTGCCGTGCCATAAAACACTCGGATCAATCAGTACAATACAAAATACTCCAGAGACAATTAAAAATTTCAGGACATTATGAAGCAATAGAAATTGTGGTTTAGCATTTGATTTCCACAAGTAAAGCAAGGATAAAATAAGGATTATGAGCGAGGAATAAAAATAAATATCCATATATCCCACATCGTAAATTTCGATTAAAACATAAACGGGGAAAACGGTAAGGAGTGTCAAAAAGGTTATGATTTTTTTTGAAATTTCTTCTCCATAAACAATGGGAATCGTTTTATAATCAGTAATTAAATCGCCTTTCAGATTTTCTAGGTCTTTAATCATTTCCCGAATCAGCAGCAATAAGAACAAAAAAGAGGCATGCACAAATATTACTCCAAGCTGTCTTTTGTAATTTTCAATTTCTTCAAACGGGATCTGATTGTAGTAATACAATAGTATGGCAAAAAAAGGGGTCACGGCAAGTAAAGCCGCTGTCAAATTTCCTATTATAGGGTATTTTTTTATTTTATGGGAATAAAACCAAATAACGAAAATGTATAGGGAAAAGAATAAAAAAGCACGCCAAGAAACAAACAGAGCCATTAAGGCAACTATGAAATTCAATGTAAAATAGACGTTTAGTTTTGTTTTTTGACTCACTAATCGATCTAACATGGACTTGTTAGGGCGATTGATTAAATCTTTTTGGCTGTCATAAAAATTATTGATAATATATCCCGAAGCAATTGTTAGTGATGAAGCAAAAACCAAGATAAATAAATTGAAATCGAGTAAAATAGCCAAAGCTCTTGTGTCAGGAGCCAAAATAAATATGGCTGAGAGGTATTGTGCCAGGATAATGACCGGAATGTTATAGCCTCTAACCACAGAGAACAAACTTGCAATTTTCATTAGGAGAAGTTTGTGGTGCCTGCTTAACATTTAGATTTATTTAAGAATGTGCTCCCAATAATAAGGGTGCTATTTTAGGTTTTCTTCTCCCTCTCCTTTGAAGAGGGTTGGGGAAAGGATGTTTAAAACTGGTACACGACTTCTAGTTTATACTCTTTCAGGGAAATTTTGGCTTTTTCTAAATCTTCTGTGAATCCTAAGATGTAACCACCGCCACCAGAACCACATAATTTCAAATAATAATCATTACTGTCAATTCCTTGTTGCCAGATGCTGTGAAATTGTTCCGGAATCATTGGTTTAAAGTTATTCAAGACCACTTTAGATAGTTTCTTGGTATTCATGAACAATGATTTCATGTCTCCGCCCAGGAAATTTTCAACGCAGGCATCTGTATATTTTACAAATTGATTTTTCAACATGGCGCGGAATCCTTTGTCTTTCAGGTTTTCCATGAAAATATTCACCATGGGAGCGGTTTCGCCCACAATTCCAGAATCTAACAAAAATACGGCTCCTTTGCCGTCAAAGCTTTGATTTGGAATTCCGGTTGCTTGAATGTTATCTTTAGAATTGATTAAAATAGGGATACTCAAATAACTGTTCAAAGGATCTAATCCAGAACTTTTTCCGTGGAAAAAACTCTCCATTTGAGAAAATATATTTTTTAGCTGCAATAATTTTTCACGAGTCAAATTTTCCAGAACCGTAATTTTATTTTGAGCATATTTATCATAAATAGCGGCTACAAGTGCACCACTGCTACCTACGCCATAACCCTGAGGAATACTGGAATCAAAATACATTCCGGCTTCCACATCATTTTTCAAGAGGTCTAAATCAAAAGTAACCAGATTGGGGTGTTCGTCTTGTAAAGTGTCTAGATAGATAACAAAACGCCTTAAATTCCCATTTGATTTTACCGCTTCTTCAGACGAATTTCCGTCTCTTTTGAGCGCACCATTATAAAAATTATATGGAATTGAAAGCCCTTTTGAGTCACGAATTATTCCGTATTCTCCAAAGAGTAGTATTTTTGAGTAAAATAAAGGTCCTTTCATATGGTGTTGTAAATTAACAATTTGGGGGTTGGCAATTAGGCATTTTTTAATGTGCTGTTTTATAAATCAACTTGATCGCCACGATTCGCTTCCTGAATTTCAAGGTCAATTTCTTCTTGTTGTTCAGGTGATAAATTTTTCCAAACCTCTTTTTTTTGTGATTTGAAAATGTTTTTCACAGCTTCAATTATGGCTGTGTCGTCAGTTTCTAACAACATTTTTATCAATTCTAATTTCTCGGATTGAATGTCCATGTTTTCAGGTCTTTAAAAATTAAAGATAGTGAAAAATAAATAAATTAAAGCAATACCGCTCCATTTCCAATTTCGTCACAAATGTACTGACCATTTTGACAATAGCCAACTAATTCGTGCTGAATAAATTGTAAAACTTTTTCGGCAACATTCTCAGGATATAAAACATGCACATTTGCTCCGGCATCCAGCGTAAAACAAACCGGAATTGTAGTCTCATTTCTAAATTTCCAAATCGCATTTATAATCTCCAACGTATTTGGTTTCATCAATATAAAATAAGGCATCGAAGTCATCATCATGGCATGTAACGTCAAGGCTTCGCGCTCTACAATTTTGATGAATTCGTCCAGATTTCCACTTTCGAAAATTGAAATTAATTGGTCTAAATTTTCGTGCGCCTGTGCAAACCGCCTTTCGGCAAAAGGATGGTTGTGCATTAAATCATGTCCAATGGTACTTGAAACTTGCTTTTCTCCTTTGTCAACCAGCAAAATAGTGTCTTGAAAATTCTTGAAATTAGCATGAATTGCATTTGGAAATTCCACGCCAAATAAATCCGAACTTCCGGAGATATTTGCATGATTTCCCCACACTACAACTTGTCCTTTTACACTTCTGCAAGCGCTTCCAGAACCCAAACGCGCCAGCAAAGACGCTTTTTGATAGAAATACTCCTTAGTCATTCCTGGATTTAGCGCTTTTTCTAAACTCATTAAGTTCATCGCCAAAGCTGCCATTCCAGATGCTGATGAAGCAATTCCGGAACTATGTGGGAAGGTATTTTCCGTGTCAATCGTAAAATGGTAGTCTTTCAAAAAAGGTAAATAAATTTCTATTCGCTCCAGAAATTTTTGGATTTTTGGTTTGAAATCTTCTTTTGGTTGTCCTTCAAAAAGTAAGTCAAAAGAAAAATCATCTTTTATGTTTAGCGCAGTTGAAGTATTTTTTTTGGTGAAAGCCAATTTCGTAATTGTTTTACAATTGTTCAACGTAAAACTCACCGAAGGATTTGCAGGAATTTGATTGTCTTTTTTTCCCCAATATTTTACAAGGGCAATATTGCTGGGTGCGCTCCATTGAAAATTGCCTTCTTCAATCGAATGTGTATATTGTGATGGAATAAAATCGTTTGCTGAAATCATGAATGTATAAATTTATGCAAAGATACTTTTTTTGGGTTATTTGTTTATTCGTTTAGTTGGTTAATCGTTACAAAGATTTGAGTAAATTTGGCTCACATTAGAAAAATATAAAAATGAATAAAATCACCCGAATATTAGCTGTTGTTGTTACGTGTCTTGCGATTGGTTATTTCTCTGGTACGGTTACTCGTTCTGCCATTACCACTTGGTATCCAACCTTAATAAAACCAAGTTTTAATCCGCCCAATTGGATCTTTGCACCAGTCTGGAGTATGCTATATGTGATGATGGGTGTTGCGGCTGGATTAGTTTGGGACCGAATAGAAGTAGAAAAAGAACTAGTAAAAAAAGCGTTGATTTTCTTTGCGATTCAATTAGCACTGAATGCTTTGTGGTCGTATTTATTCTTTGGATTACACAACCCGATGTTAGCCGGATTAGAAATTATTGTATTGTGGTTGATGATCTTTGAAACGTACCTTCAGTTTTCAAAAATCAATAAAATTGCGGGCTATTTATTCATTCCGTATTTGGCTTGGGTAAGTTTTGCAGCGGTTTTGAATGGAAGTATCTGGTGGCTGAATAGAGGATAGTTTTTTAACCTTTTAGGCTTCCACACTGTTAAAGCGTTGATTTATTATATAGCACTCGCCACAATAAACCCACTCGTCCACGCATTCTGAAAGTTGAATCCTCCAGTAATGGCATCAATATTAACAATTTCACCAGCAAAATATAGGTTTTCGTGTAGTTTGCTTTCCATAGTTTTGAAGTTAATTTCCTTTAAATCAATTCCGCCTGCCGTCACAAATTCTTCTTTAAAGGTGCTTTTTCCATTCACTTGAAAAGTGCCATTCGTTAATTGATTCGCAAGATTCGTCAATTGAATTTTAGACAAATCGGCCCATTTCGTCTCCGCTTCAATTCCGGAAGCGAACACCAAACTTTCCCATAATCTATTGGTTAATTCGAAAGGAGATTTCTTGGAAACTGATTTTTTCGCGTGTTCCTGTTTTAAGTCTTTTAGCTTTTTCTCGACATCTTCTTTGTCAGCATCGTTCAACCAATTCACGAAAATATTGAACTGATAATTTTTATCATGCAAGATGCGGGCGCCCCAAGCGGAGAGCTTCAAAATTGCCGGGCCACTCATTCCCCAATGGGTAATTAACAACGGACCTGTTGATGTAAGTTTGGTGTCTTTTACCTTTACGGTTACTTGCGCCGCAACTCCGGGTAATTCTTTTATTCTGAAATCTTTGATATTAAAAGTGAATAAGGAAGGAACCGGGCTGACAACTGCATGACCAAAATTCTGTAACATTTCCCATACTTTAGGATTACTCCCAGTAGCTAGAATCAGTTTTTCGGCAAGATAATTTTCAGTTTGGGTTTCGATTTTCCATTCATTCTCTTTCTTGAAAATTGATTGTACACTTTGTCCTGTAAGTACTGCAATACCCAGTTTTTGTGTGGCAGTTAGAAAACAATTAATAATTGTTTGTGAAGAATTCGAAACCGGGAACATGCGTCCGTCTCCTTCTATTTTTAATTCTACACCATGTTTCTCAAACCATTCAATCGTATCACCAGAACAAAACTGATGAAAAGGACCTCGTAATTCTTTTTCGCCGCGCGGATAAAACTTCACCAATTCATTTGGCTCAAAACAAGCGTGCGTCACGTTGCATCTTCCGCCGCCGGAAATGCGAACTTTTTGCAATACCTCTGCACCGCGCTCCAGAATGGCGACTTTCAGTTTTGGATTTTTTTCTACAATATTTATCGCTGTAAAAAAACCTGCTGCGCCACCGCCTACTATTATTATATCAAAATTCTGATTCATATTCTATTTGGGAAATCGGTTATGATTCCGTTTACGTTGAATGTTTTTATTTTTTCAATATCTTCTAATTCATTGATAGTCCAAGGAAAAACCTGCAATCCTTTTTCTTGCATTTGCGCCGTGTTTTCTTTTGTCAATAAATGAAAATGCGGATGGATGGATTTTGCCTGAATGAATTTGGCGAAAGCCAAAGCCAAGTCTAAATCAGTTTCCGTTAAAACGCCAATTGAAATTTTATCATTTAAAAACGCCACTTGCTGCAACGCATTCCAATCAAAACTGGAAATTAAAAAACGATCATATTTCCAACCTTTTTTAGCAACATGTTTTTCAATGAGTGAGACTACTTTGTCTGTTGCTTCGTAGCTTTTGAGTTCAATATTGATCAGGCAGCCTTGGTTTACCAAATCAAAAACCTCTTGTAGCGTAGGGATTTGGTGCTTTCCATTTATTCGAAATGCCTTTAATTCTTGCAAAGATAAAACTTTTACAAAACCTTTTCCATTGGTCGTACGGTCAATGGTTTCATCGTGAATAACAATTAATTCTTCATCAGCACTCAAATGCACGTCGAGTTCAATACCGTCCACATGTAGGTCTATTGCTTTTTGAAACGAAACAAGAGTGTTTTCCGGTTCGTATCCTTTAGCACCACGATGTCCAATTTTGAGCATTGCCTTTTAATTTCGAGTAAAGATAAACATAAAAAAAACGCCTTCATTTCTAAAAGCGTTTGGATTTAAAAAGTAAACTCATAGTCAGTTTAGATTCTTCGGTATCGTCTCCAGCTTTTGGAGAGTCCCAGATTTTATTATTTCAATTCTAATGCGAAACAAGTGTTAAGAATCAGTATTACAAATCGATTAAAAAAAACAGAAACACCTTCTATATATCTTATTAAAGTATAAAAATAAGCGACTTACGGAATTCTCGAAGTGCTTTTAAACATACGATTATTCAGACTAAAGCATTAAAATTAGTGCAAATTTATTCGACAATTTGTGAAAAATTAGAAAAGATTTAAAATATACTTGTGAGCGATTCAGTAACAACGATAAGCCAGATTTAACAGATCCAGAAATTATGACCATCTATTTTGAAAAAAGACAATACCGTTCCATTAGATTGAGCACACAATTCATTGCAAAAACACATGACAAAAAAATTCTGATAGCTAAGTCATCAGGATTTTTTTTAATATACAGATTTAATTTATGCCAACAAATCCAACACTAAGGATGGAAACAACCCTAATGCGATATTCAACACAATTGCTACAATGGCAACCGCATAAATAACAACCGGCGTTCCTTTTCGTTCCTCGTTTGGTTCTTTAGTGTACATCGCCAAAATCAATTTGAAGTAGTACCCAACGCTTATAATCGAATTGATCACTGCTACGATCACTAAAGTCAAATAACCCGCTTGAATCGTTTGATTGAACAAAACCAACTTAGCAAAGAAACCCGCAAAAATAGGAATACCTGCCATAGAAAGTAAAGCTGCCGTAAGAATGGCCGCTAATAAAGGGTTGGTTTTTCCTAATCCGTGGAAATTTACAACATCTTCGTTGTCTCTATTTTTACAAACGTATAAAATCACACAAAAAGCAGCGATTCCAGATAAAGAATACGCTGAGGCATAATACAACAAACTTCCAGCTGATGTAGACAAACTCAACAAAGTCATCAACATAAAACCGGCATGAGAAACGCCAGAAAAAGCCAACATACGTTTCACGTTTGTTTGTCTCAATGCCATAATATTACCAACGGTCATCGAAGCCATCGAAATCACAACGACTACCATTTTGAATGACTCAGAAACATCCGCATTCATTACTGATAGTAATTTGTACAAACTAGCCATAGCAACTACTTTTGCCAAAGTACTCATTAATGCAGTGGTCAACGCTGGAGAACCTTCGTAAACATCAGGTGCCCAGAAATGAAATGGAACTGCCGCCACTTTAAACAACATCCCTATGGTAACCAACACAATTCCTATTGGAAACCAAACTGGCAATTCCGCTGATTGCGACAATTCACTGATTTCAGTAACGTCAAAACTTCCCATGGCACCATAAATTAAACAGATCCCAAAAAGAATGATTCCAGAGGCAAAAGATCCCATTAAAAAATATTTCATTCCCGCTTCGTTACTTTTCAAACTCAAACGGTCACTTGCAGCAAGAATGTAAAGTGCAATGGACAACACTTCGATTCCTAAAAAGAACATCGCTAAGTTTCCAAAAGAAACCATTGCCACTGCCCCTGCTAATAAAAATATTTTTATGGCAATATAATCCGAGATTTTAGATTGGTGATTTTCGTAAAAATTATGTCCTAAAGCTACCAAGAAAATGGTTAGCACAATAAACAAAGACGAAAAAGTAGTTGAAAATTTACTCACAACAATCATGTTGCTATAGTAACTTTCCGTTGAATTATATTCAGATATAGTTAAACCCAGCACTCCCAATAATCCAATAATCATTATTGGAACAATGGCTCTTCTTAAATTAAAGATTTCAAATAAAAGGCATAAAACACCTAATCCTATTATAGCTATTAATGTATTCATTTTTTTATTTGACTTAGTTAATTCGGTTTATTTGAGTTAAAATTTCTTCCAGACTTGGGGTAATCAAATCAGTAATTGGCTTTGGATACATCCCAAAAAAGAATAAAACACCAATTATTAGTACCAAAGTTATTCCTTCATTGAACGTTACATCCGCAAAAGGTTTTGAATTAGTTTCGCCCAACATGGCATGTTGAAACATTTTCAACATATAATACGCTCCTAATATTATGGTTGTTCCTCCTAAAATAGCAAACCAAATGTTGATTTGTGAAAGACTGTATAAAACGGTGAATTCTCCAATGAAATTAAAAGTAGTTGGCAAAGCAACAGAGGCTAAAACCAAGATTAAAAACATTGATGTAAATTTTGGTGTCTGTGAACGAATGCCTCCCATTTCAGCAATTGCTCTAGTTTCATATCTTCTAAAAATAATTTCAGCTACATAAAACAACCCAACAACTACAAATCCGTGTGCAATCATTTGTAAAACAGCACCACGCAATCCGTCTAATGTCAACGTGTACGTTCCGGCTGCTATTAATCCAACGTGAGCCAAAGAAGAATACGCTAATAATTTCTTCAAATCTTTTTGTTTCAATGCAACGATAGACCCGTAAATCACCCCTGCAAGTCCAAGTCCGATGAAAATATACATGTATTCCTTAGCTGCCAGAGGTGTCAAAGGCAATTGCCAACGAATAACGCTATACAATCCCATTTTTAGCATGATCCCTGACAAAAGCATCGTACCAACGGTTGGTGCTTTCTGATACACATTTGCCTGCCAAGTATGAAAAGGAATTAATGGAATCTTAATGGCATACGCCAAGAAGAAAGCTAAGAATATCCACAATTGTTCAGTTGCTGTTAGGTTCAATTTGTATAAATCTTCTAATAAAAGACTTCCCGCTTTTTGATACATATAAACAAAAGCCACTAACATAAATAAAGAACCTGCTAAGGTGTAGATAAAGAATTTAACTACTGCTTTTTTGCGTTCTTCTACGTCTCCGTTACCCCAAATTAAAGCGATGAAGTAAATTGGAATCAATGATAATTCCCAAAAAACATAATACAACAAACCGTCTGATGCTAAGAATGTTCCTGCCATTGCAAATGACATGAACAAGATTAACGCATAAAAAGATTTTGAATTTTCGTATTGATTTCCAAAAGAAGAGAATATAATTATTGGAGTCAAAACCGTAGTCAATAAAAGCATCGCCATTGACAATCCATCTGCTTTTAGAGCGAAAGAAATATTAGGTTGCGTAATCCACTGGTTGATGAAACTGATGTTTTCACCTAAATTATAGTGATTTAATAATACAATTGAAGCGCCTGCAGCAGCTAACCCAAAGAACAAAGCTACTTTTGAAGCTAGCTTATCGCCTGCAAGATACGTTGCAAACGTACCGACCAAAAGTATAATTAATATTAGAGATACATTCATTTGTAATTATTTATTGTTTTTTAAACATCCTTCGAACCAGATTTTTAAAAGAAAATTTATTTTAAAATTATAATTTTAGTATTATGAAAACTTGTGTATAAATTCGGTTATTCTGCTAAAAACAAATACGAAACAATAGCACAAAGTCCTAAAACAAAGGCAAAGAGATAAAGACCGATACTTCCGTTTTGGACTTTCTTTCCTTGAAAACTTATTTCGTTTGCTACTTTTCCAATACCAAAAACAAAAGCTGTTACACCCGTTTCTATTGTGTCTCTGAAAAAACGAGACAAAAAGTTAATTGGTTTAACAAAAATAGCATCATAAAATTCGTCCACATAATATTTATTGTAAAGAACTTTAGAAAATCCTGTAATGGCTGCATCCTCTGTAGGAACCTCGTTTTGTTTGATGTATTTAGCGTAAGCAATACCAATTCCAACCAATCCACCCACAACAGCAATAACCATCAAGATGTATTCAGTAGTTCCTAAATGGTGTTCTGCCGTGGCTAATTTAGGTACAATAGGAGTCAAATATTCATTCAACCAACTATTTCCAGGCAAACTGATCATACCACCTATAGTAGCCAATATTGCCAAAACAATCAAAGGAATGGTAATCAAAGCTGGACTTTCGTGCAAATGGTGCTTTTGTTCTGCTGTTCCTCTGAATTCTTGGAAGAACGTTAAAAACATTAAACGGAACATATAAAAAGCAGTCATTATAGAGGCAACCGAAGCCACAATCCATAACGGAATGTTATTATGGAAAGCCACTAATAATATTTCGTCTTTAGAGAAAAAACCGGAGAATAATGGAACTCCTGAAATCGCTAATGAAGCAATAAGCATTGTTGCAAAAGTAATTGGCATTGCTTTTTTCAATCCACCCATCTTGCGCATGTCTTGTTCACCGTGCAAAGCATGAATTACAGAACCGGAACCCAAGAACAAACAAGCTTTAAAGAAAGCGTGCGTGATTACATGGAAAACAGCCACTTCATAGGCGCCCAATCCCAAAGCCAAAAACATTAATCCCAGTTGAGAAACAGTAGAATACGCCAAGACTTTCTTAATATCATTTTGCAGCAGTCCAATGGTTGCAGCAACCAGAGCAGTAACCGCTCCAACAATAGCAATAATCGATTGTACATCCGGAGTCAAATCAAATAAGAAATTCAATCTGGTAATCATAAAAATCCCTGCTGTTACCATCGTCGCCGCGTGTATCAGTGCCGAAACCGGTGTTGGTCCCGCCATCGCGTCCGGTAACCACGTATACAATGGAATTTGTGCTGATTTACCACAAGCACCAATGAATAACGCGAAAGCAGCAACAGAAAGCCAATACATATCAAGATCCGTTGCACCGGCAATAGCAGTTTTTAAAGTAGCGTAATCTAAAGTCGAGAATAAATTACCCAGAATGAAAATTCCAACTAACAACCCTAAATCCCCAATACGGTTCATGATGAATGCTTTCTTTGCAGCGTCATTAAATTCTTGGTTTTTATGCCAAAAACCAATTAACAAATACGAACAAAGACCTACGCCTTCCCAACCGATGAACATCACTAATAAGTTACTTCCTATTACTAAAAGAATCATGAAAAATATAAACAGATTCAAATACGCAAAAAAGGTATGCATATTTTCATCCTCATGCATATAACTGATCGAATACAAATGAATCAAAGATCCAATTCCGGTCACAAAAAGCAACCATAAAATGGACAGTTGGTCCAATTGAAATCCAAAATCGACTTTGAAAGTACTGATTTGGATCCAGTCAAAAAGAGCAATTCGAATGCCTTCTGGTTGCGCTGCAATTCCACCGAAGAAATAAGCAGTCGCAATAAAAGAGACAACAACAGAAAGTGTTCCGATTATTCCAGAAAGTGATTTTCCAAGGCTTTTGCCAAAGAAAACATTAATTAAAAATCCTAAAAAAGGAGCAAGAACTAAAACTAAAGCTATATTGGTATTCATTTCCATTTATCCTTTTAGGTTTTTTAAATTATCGATGGTAATTGAACCTAAATTTCTAAAAATAGAAACCAGAATTGCCAATCCTACCGCAACTTCTGCCGCAGCAACAGCCATCGAGAAGAACACAAAAACTTGTCCTTGCGCATCTTGATGATACGTCGAAAATGCTACAAACAATAAGTTTACTGCATTCAGCATAATTTCAATTGACATAAATACGATTATGGCATTTCGTCTGTACAACACCCCAAAAACGCCAATACAAAAAAGTATCACGCTTAGGAATATATAATTTTCAATACCAATGTGGTTTAAAATATTGTTCATTTTATTTTTGCAATTTTTCTTTTTTAGACAATAAAACAGTACCAATCATAGCGACCAAAAGCAATATAGAGGCAAATTCAAAAGGCACCATATATTCGTTGAGCAACACTTTACCCAGTACTTTTATAGATTGATAATCTTCGCCAGTGGTTACATATTCGCCAACAATAGGTTTTGAGTTGATAAAAATAGCAATCAAAATCAAACATATCAAACAAAAAGAAACAATTGCTCCTAATCTTGTTATTCTTGGTTTGTGGACTTCTTTTTCTTCGTTCAGATTCATCAACATGATCGTGAACAAAAACAAAATCATAATCGCTCCAGAATACACGATGACATGTACTATGGCTAAAAATTGAGAATTCAATAATAGATAATGACCCGCAATCGAAAAGAAACACACCACTAAATAAATAGCACTGTGAATCGGATTTTTGCTGAAAATTGTCAAAAAGGCGGTTGCTAATGTGATAGCAGCCAATACACAAAAAATTATAAGTATTGTAGACATTTAGTTCGCGTTTTTAAGTTGAGCATTTTTCATTGCGATATCTAATGGCATGACCAATCTGTCTTTTCCAAAAATGAAATCTTCTCGTTCATAACTTGAAGGAACCAATACTTTAGAAGTCGTCAGGTAAATGGCGTCTTTAGGACAAGCCTCTTCACACAATCCACAAAATATACAACGCAACATATTGATTTCATATATCGAGGCATATTTTTCTTCTCGATACAAATGTTTTTCATCCTCTCTGCGTTCTTCAGCCTTCATCGTGATGGCCTCTGCAGGACAAGACAACGCACACAAACCACATGCTGTACAGTTTTCACGACCTTCCTCATCTCGCTTTAACATGTGCTGCCCCCGATACACAGGACTCATTTCACGCACTTGCTCCGGATACTGAATCGTTACTTTTCTGGTGAACAAATGCTGAATCGTAATTATCAAGCCTTTGACAATCGCAACCAGGTACATTCTTTCCCAAAAAGTCATCTCTTTATTAGAGACTACTTTTTTCCTTCCCGATAAGGATATGTTTTCTATACTCATTTTTTAGTCATTTCGAGGAACGAAGCAATCGAACACTCAATTTTAATCCTTTCTACTTATTTTATTTGAAGCTTAATCCTGCTATTCGCTGTATCTTTTATTTTTTAAAGAAAAAAATAAAAGGATGCCGCTACTATCAGGGCTAGTGATTTTGAGATCTATGTATTAAATTTAATGCTAATTAATTTTATTTTAAGAGTAGACATTAAAATCCTAAATAAGCCGCAATATCGCTTCTCAAAATTACAATACCCGTAATCACTATATTGATGATAGACAGTGGAATTAATATTCTCCAACCCAAATGCATCAATTGATCGTATCTAAATCTTGGAATAGTCCATCGTACCCACATATAAAAGAAAATGAATCCACATATTTTTATAAAAAGAACTCCAATACCTATAACATTGGCAATATTGATTCCCCAATTTTCAACCACCCAACTCATCCCAGGATAATTATAGCCGCCAAAGAATAAAACCGCCAAAATAGTAGATGAAATAAACATATTTGCATATTCAGAGAACAAATAGAAACCCATTTTCATCGACGAATATTCCGTATGATACCCTCCAATTAATTCGGTTTCACATTCTGGCAAATCAAATGGCGTTCTGTTGGTCTCCGCAAAAGCACACACCAAGAAAATCAAAAAAGATAAAGGTTGGTAAAAAACATTCCAACTCATTCCAGACTGCTGTGCTGAAATTTCTCTCAAACTCAACGTCCCGGTCATCATCAATAGAGCGATAATTGAAAGCCCCATTGCCACTTCATAAGAAACCATTTGAGAGGCAGCACGAACCGCACCAATCAATGAAAATTTATTGTTTGAGGCCCAACCTCCAATCATAATTCCATAAACACCTACAGAAACAACTCCAAAAAAGTATAATAATGCTATGTCAATATCAGCTGCTTGCAGCAAGATATCCCTGCCAAACAAATGAAAACGATCGCCCCAAGGAATAACAGCACTAGTCATTAAGGCCGTACTCATTGCAATGGCCGGACCTGCAAAAAACAACACCCGGTTTGGCGTATTGGGTTCAAATTCTTCTTTCGAAAACAATTTCAAACCATCAGCAAGTGGTTGAAACAATCCCATAGGTCCCGCTCTGTTAGGACCAACTCTATCTTGAAGCCATGCGGCAACTTTACGTTCTGCCCAAGTAGAATACATCGCCATAAGCATTGTTATAGCAAAAACTACTACAATAATGACGCTTTTATCAATGATAAGTGTACTATCCATTATTACCTAAGCTTTTTTGATTCGTAATATCTTCTTCAGTCAATGGAAACTCTACCATGCTTATTTTCTTGCGGTCTTTCTCTCTTCCTAAAAGAATATTCTCTTCGGTAGCGATTTCCACTTTTTGTAATTTTCTATTGTATTTATTTTGATTGATCACAGAATCTTTTTCAAAGGCTCTCGGTCCTTCAATAATCCAATCCGCAACATCTTTGTGATCAAAACGACACCCATTACAAATAAATTCATCTACTTCATGGTACTCATCTTTTCTTCCTGTAACGCGTTGAATTTCGTCACCAAACATCCAAACGGTAGTTTTTCCAGAACAAGTTGGGCAATCTCTGTGTGCATTATAAGGTTTGCTGAACCAGACTCTCGATTTAAATCTAAATGTTTTATCTGTTAAAGCGCCTACCGGACAAACATCAATCATATTTCCAGAGAATTCATTGTCAACCGCTTTTGAGATACACGTTGATATATTAGAATGATCTCCTCTATCCATTACTCCGTGCACACGATCGTCTGTCAATTGATCAGCCACCATCACACAGCGGTAACAAAGAATACAACGGTTCATGTGTAATTGAATATTTGGTCCTATATTTTCGGGCTCAAATGTTCTTTTTTCTTCGATAAAACGCGTTTCTGACTTTCCGTGCTCAAAGCTTAAATTTTGCAAATCACATTCTCCTGCCTGGTCACAAACCGGACAATCTAATGGGTGATTGATCAATAAAAACTCCGTTACTGATTTTCTGGCTTCGGTTACTCTTGGCGAAGATTTACTGTTCACTTCCATTCCGTCCATACAGCCCGTTACACAAGATGCCATTAATTTTGGCATTGGTCTTGGATCAGCTTCACTTCCTTTTGCCACTTCCACTAAACAACAACGGCATTTTCCGCCGCTTCCTTTTAGTTTAGAATAATAGCACATCGCTGGCGGAACTACCTCTCCACCTATCATACGTGCTGCCTGCAGGATTGTTGTTCCTGGTTCTACTTCTATGCTTTGACCGTCTATGGTTACTTTCATTATCTACCAATATTTAACTCCTACGGAGTATCTTAATTCTGAAATCAAAAAACGTTAATCCTTACTCTTAAATCATTTCTTTAGAAACTAAATGCTTTACTTTTTCAAAAGGTTCCGCAACAAAATGATCTCTATGTTTTATTTTTTCCGGGAAACGAATGTGGTATTCAAACTCGTCTCTAAAGTGCCGAATCGCCGCTGCCACTGGCCAAGCTGCCGCATCACCCAATGGACAAATTGTATTACCTTCAATTTTGCTTTGAATGCTCAACAACAAATCGATATCTTCTTCACGACCGTGACCATTTTCTATTCGGTGCAATACTTTTTCCATCCAGCCTGTTCCTTCACGACAAGGGGAACATTGTCCACAACTTTCATGGTGGTAAAAACGAGAGAAATTCCAAGTATTACGAACGATGCAAGACGTATCATTATAAACGATAAATCCACCTGATCCTAACATAGAACCTGTTGCAAATCCACCGTCACTTAACGATTCGTAGGACATTAAACGATCTTCACCGGCGGCAGTTTTATAAATCAAATGCGCTGGTAAAACGGGAACAGAACTTCCTCCCGGTACAAATGCTTTTAAAGGTCTGTCAGAGCTCATTCCGCCTAAATATTCATCAGAATTCATGAATTCATAAACACTTAAACCCAATTCAATTTCATAAACTCCTGGGTTTTTAATATGCCCTGAAGCCGAAATTAATTTGGTTCCTGTAGAACGACCAATACCAATTTTAGCATATTCCGCACCTGAATTATTAACAATCCATGGCACTGCGGCAATTGTTTCTACATTATTAACTACTGTTGGATTAGCCCAAAGTCCTGAAATAGCAGGGAATGGTGGTTTGATTCGAGGATTTCCTCTTTTTCCTTCCAACGATTCTATCAATGCAGTTTCTTCCCCACAGATGTAAGCTCCGGCACCGCAATGAACATATAGTTCTAAATCATAGCCTGAACCTAATATATTTTTACCCAAAAATCCAGCGGCTTTTGCTTCGTTAATGGCTCTTTCTAATATTTTATAAACCCACATATATTCTCCACGAATGTAGATGTAGGATAGGTTTGCACCCAAAGCATAACTGGAAGTGATCATTCCTTCAATCAACAAATGAGGAATAAATTCCATCAAATAACGATCCTTAAAAGTTCCTGGTTCTGATTCATCTGCATTACAAACTAAATGCCTTGGTTTTCCTGATTTTTTATCAATGAAACTCCACTTCATTCCTGCGGGAAAACCTGCCCCACCGCGACCTCGCAATCCGGAAGTTTTCACTTCTTCGACAACCTCGTCTGGCGTTAATGTTTTGATGGCTTTTTCTACTGAAGCATATCCACCATTCTGACGGTACACTTCGTAAGTTTTAATCCCCGGAATATTTATTTTATCTAATAATATTTTTTGTGACATATTATGTATCGTGTAAAACTATTGTATCATTTTTGCAATCTTCAATTAACTGGTCGATTTTTGCCACCGTCAAATGTTCTTTATAAAAGTCTCCTAATTGCATCATTGGAGCGTAACCACAAGCTCCTAAACATTCCACGCCTCTTACTTCAAAAAGACCATCTTGAGTAGTTTCACCTACTTTTACACCTAATTTTTCACAAGTGTAATCCATTAAATCCTCGACTCCGTTCAAACAACAAGGAGAGGTTTGGCAAAATTCGAACATGTATTTTCCAATTGGTCTTTGGTTGTACATCGTATAAAACGACACTACTTCGTACACTTCAATTGGTTTAATCAAAAGAATTTCGGCCACTTTATTCATTAATTCAATACTCAACCAATTCTCATGAGCGTCTTGAACTTCATGCAAAATAGGCAATAACGCCGATTTTCTTTTGTTTTCAGGATAATGACTAATCAATTCATTGATGCGAGACATCAAGACTTCAGTCATATTTATTTCTTGTTTGTGATACGTACGTTCCATTTTTTATTATTTCAAATTTTGAATGCTAAATTTTTAATGTTTTTTAACTTTTATTCAAAATTTATAATTCATCTTTTATAATTTCATTAAGCGTCTAATTCTCCGGCAATAACATTTAAACTTGATAAAATAACAATTGCATCTGAAAGCAAGGCTCCTTTTATCATTTCTGGATAGGCTTGGTAATAGATAAAACAAGGTCTGCGAAAATGCAATCTGTACGGCGTCCGACTTCCATCAGTAACCAAGTAAAAACCAAGTTCTCCATTACCTCCTTCTACCGGGTGATACACCTCAGCAACCGGAACCGGAACTTCACCCATTACAATTTTGAAATGGTAAATTAAGGATTCCATATTGTTGTACACATCCTCTTTAGGCGGAAGGTAATAATCCGGGACATCCGCATGGAACTCGTTGCCTTCTGGCATTTTTTCCAATGCCTGACGAATAATACTCAAACTTTCCCAAACTTCAGCGTTACGAACACAGAAACGATCATATGTATCGCCTGATTTTCCCACCGGAACAATAAAATCAAAATCTTCGTAAGAAGAATAGGGTTGCGCAACACGAATATCGTAATCAACACCGGTAGCCCGTAAGTTAGGACCGGTAAATCCGTATGCCATAGCTTGCTCAGCCGATATAGCGCCAACATTTACAGTTCTGTCAATAAAAATTCTATTTCTTTCGAATAAGTTTTCAAATTCTTTCCAAGCGGCTGGAAAATCAGCTAAAAAAACATCTAATTTTCTAAAGGCTTCTGGTGACCAATCTCTTTCGAAACCACCAATTCTTCCCATATTGGTAGTCAAACGAGCCCCGCAAATTTCTTCGTATATTTCGTATACTTTTTCTCTAAATTGGAAAACATACAAAAAACCGGTATAGGCGCCGGTATCGACACCAAGGATTGAATTACAAATAATGTGATCCGTAATTCTCGCCAACTCCATTACGATAACTCTTAAATATTGTGCTCTTTTAGGAACTTCAATATCTAATAATTTTTCTAATGTCATCCACCAACCCATGTTATTGATAGGCGACGAACAATAATTCATTCTGTCCGTGAGGGGAGTGATTTGGTAAAAAGGTCTGTTTTCAGCGATTTTTTCAAAAGCTCTGTGGATGTAACCAATGGTTGGTTCCGCCTCCAGAATTCGCTCTCCATCCATCAACAGGATATTTTGAAAAATACCGTGAGTCGCAGGATGCGTAGGCCCTAAATTCAATATAGAAAGCTCGCTTCCATCTTCATTTAACTGCGCTGCAATTCTTTTAGCATAGCGATGCTCTGGGGATAATAATAGTTCTGACATTTATTTAATGTGAAAAATTATAATTGTTTTTTTTAATAATTGTCGGTTGTTCTACCAAAGAAACGGTCATCTTTATCCGTTCTTCCGCTGTCTTCCATTGGGAATTCCTTTCGCATTGGAAAAGAAATCATTTCGTCCATATTCAAGATACGTTTCAATTGCGGATGACCAATAAAGTTTATCCCATAAAAATCATACGTTTCTCTTTCCATCCAGTTTGAACTTAGGAAAATACTTGATATCGATTTTATTTCAGGGGTTTCACCATTGATAAACACTTTGATTTTAATTCTTTTGTTTTCGTACCAATTGTGTAAATGATATACTACCGCAAATTGATGTTCTACATCATTATCTGGGTAATGAATTCCACACAGATCAGTTAAAAAATGAAAACGCAATATGGGATCATTTTTTAAAAAAAGAATCACCGCAGTAATTTTGTCCGCAGTAACTTCAAATGAAAATATATCTCTCTCTTGATTGAATTCAAAAACAGCTGAATCAAATGTCTCAACTAATTTCTCTTGGATTTGTATCGTTTCTAGCGCCATTCTTTTATTTGATATTATACGAAGCTAATAATTCTTGGTATTCCGGGGAACTTCTTCTTCTTACGGATTCAGTTCGAACCAACTCTTGTAATTTCATAACTCCGTCAACAATTTGCTCCGGTCTTGGCGGACAACCCGGAACATAGACATCGACCGGTATCACTTTATCAATTCCCTGCAAAACAGAATAGGTGTCAAAAATCCCTCCAGAGGAAGCGCAAGCACCAACGGCTATTACCCAACGAGGCTCTGCCATTTGCTCATATACCTGACGTAAAATAGGGGCCATTTTTTTTGAAATCGTTCCCATTACCATTAACATATCGGCCTGGCGCGGAGAGAAACTCACTCGCTCTGAGCCAAATCGAGCCAAATCATAATGCGAAGCCATTGTTGCCATAAACTCTATACCGCAACAAGAGGTTGCAAAAGGTAATGGCCATAATGAATTAGCACGAGCCATACCCACAACATCATTCAGTTTTGTAGCGAAGAAACCTTCTCCTACAACTCCTTCGGGTGGCGCTACCATATTTATTTTAGAATCACTCATCTTTTATTATTTTGAATTACAAATTTTGAATTGTAAATTATAATGAAACCATTTAAAATTTAAAATTCAGCATTTAAAAATAAATTTTTATTCCCACTCTAACGCTTTCTTTTTGATGATATAGAAAAACCCTATCAAAAGCAAAGACATAAAAATCACCATCTTTACCATTCCTTCCATTCCTAATTCTTTGAAATTGACTGCCCAGGGATACAGAAAAATTACCTCCACATCAAACAAAACAAACAATATGGCTACTAGAAAATATTTAACAGAAAATGGAATTCTGGCATTTCCTACCGATTCAACACCGCATTCAAAGTTTTTATCTTTCGCTTCTGAAGATCTTTTAGGCCCTAATTTACCAGAAATTATTATGGTGCCTACAACAAATCCCACCGCTAAAACTAACTGCATTAAAATTGGGATATAACTTAATTGATCGGATTGCATGGTTGTGGTTTTTTTAAATAAATATAAATGACAAAGATACCCTTCAAATTATTAAATAGCAATGAAAACTTAAAAATACATGGCTACTATATCGATGTAAATTTACAATTTTTATTAATTATAAATAACAAAAAATATTTATCTTGTGATGTGTTTAACATCCCAAGGGTTTAACAAAGTCAAATATCAGTAGTCTTTTTGAATACTACGCTTTGGTGCAAAAAAAAAACGTTCCGATAAATATCGGAACGTTTTAAACATTCGTAGGCAAAAAAATTAATTTTTATGCTTAGATCACTGCTACTTTCGCAGCAACTTTTCCTTTTCTTCCTTCTTCTTCTTCATAGCTAACTCTATCCCCTTCGCGTAATTCTTCCGCGTTGATTCCTGATGCATGAACAAAAATGTCTTTTCCTGTTTCTTCGTCTGTAATGAATCCGTAACCTTTAGATTCATTGAAAAATTTAACTGTACCTGTACGCATTGTAATAGTAATAATAATTTATAATGGAGCAAATGTAATATTTAATATAATACGAAATACGATGTTGTGTTTTTATTTTGCAAAAATATTGACATTCAACGTTTTCTAACGAATTTTATCGACAAACTACAATTACGCTAACTTTATATGCAGCTCTTTTAACTGTGATTCGTCAATTTTAGACGGAGCATCAATCATAACATCCCTGCCCGAATTATTTTTTGGAAAGGCAATAAAGTCTCTAATGGTTTCCTGTCCGCCAAGAATGGCTACTAAACGGTCCAATCCAAAAGCCAATCCTCCGTGTGGCGGTGCGCCAAACTGAAATGCATCCATCAGGAATCCAAATTGCGCTTTTGCATCTTCCGCTGTGAAGCCTAAATATTTGAACATTAATTCCTGTGTCGCTTTATCATGGATACGTATTGAACCACCACCAATTTCATTTCCATTCAAAACCATATCATACGCATTGGCACGAACTTTCCCTGGATCGGTTTCCAGTAAGTGCATATCTTCCGGCTTAGGAGATGTAAAAGGATGATGCATGGCATGGTAACGGCCACTTTCCTCGTCAAACTCTAATAAAGGAAAATCAACCACCCACAACGGAGCAAATTCAGCTGGATTTCGCAACCCTAAACGAGTGGCGAGTTCCATACGCAACGCACTTAACTGCGTTCGCGTTTTATCAGTAGGACCAGAAAGCACAAAAATCATATCTCCGGGTTTTGCTCCGGTGATTTTTGCCCACTGTGCTAAATCGTCTTGATCGTAAAATTTGTCAACAGATGATTTATAGGTTCCATCTTCATTGCATTTTACATACACCATTCCGGATGCACCCACTTGAGGACGCTTCACCCAGTCAATTAATCCATCAATTTCTTTGCGGGTATAGCTCCCAACTCCCGGAACTGCAATTCCAACCACAAATTCCGCCGCATTAAAAACTGGGAATTCTTTGTGTTGTGCTACTTCATTTAATTCCCCAAACTCCATTCCGAAACGAATGTCCGGCTTGTCATTTCCGTAGGTCTTCATAGCATATTCATAGGTAATTCTTGGAAATTTTTCTACTTCAATACCTTTTATTTCTTTTAATAAATGTCTGGTCAGTCCTTCGAAAACATTCAAAATATCTTCTTGTTCCACAAAAGCCATTTCACAATCAATTTGTGTAAACTCCGGCTGTCTGTCTGCTCGCAAATCTTCATCTCGGAAACATTTTACGATTTGGAAATATTTATCCATTCCGCCCACCATCAATAATTGTTTGAACGTTTGCGGCGATTGTGGCAATGCGTAAAATTGCCCTTCATTCATTCTGGAAGGCACCACAAAATCTCTGGCTCCCTCTGGAGTAGACTTAATCAAATAAGGAGTTTCTACTTCACAGAAATCCAAATCCGAAAGATATTTACGCACTTCCATCGCTACTTTATGACGAAACATCAAACTGTTTTTCACTGGATTTCTTCGGATATCAAGGTAACGGTATTTCATTCGGATATCTTCGCCACCATCTGTTTCGTCTTCAATAGTAAAAGGAGGCGTGAGAGAAGCATTCAAAATAGTAAGTTCCGTTACTAAAATTTCTATCGCTCCCGTTGGGATATTATTATTTTTGGCTTCGCGCTCAATAACAGTACCTTTTACTTGAATCACAAATTCACGACCAAGGGTTTTAGCTCTTTCAAAAACTGTTTTATCCGAACGACCTTCGTCAAAAATTAATTGCGTAATTCCATAACGGTCGCGCAAATCAACCCAGTTCATAAATCCCTTATCACGTGATTTTTGCACCCAACCGGCAAGTGTAACTTCGGTGTTAATGTGTGAGGCGTTCAACTCGCCACAGTTATGACTTCTATACATGTTCTAAATTTTTGATTATTTTGTCCTTTGGACATGGCTGCAAATTTAGGACTAATTATGAATAATGAATTGAGAAATAAGAAATTTTAGTAATGAGTAACGCAAGGCACTTCGTTAAAATGTTAAATTTTATTCTAATGTTACTAAATTGTTAAGTAAAAGTTTTTTTATTGTAAAATAATTTATATATTTGTTAAGCCAATATGAATTTTAAAAACCCAAAACCATGAAAAAATATATAATATTAACCGCACTGCTTTTTTCAGGAATAGCATTCGCTCAAGAAAATAATCCAAAATTAGAAGCTCTAGGTGATTTAGTAAAAACAACTTACTACTTTGAAAATGGAAAAGTACAACAAGAAGGCTTTTTTAAAAATGGAAAATTGGAAGGGATCTGGACTGCGTACGACACAAATGGTAATAAACTATCTGTTGCTATTTATGAAAATGGAGAAAAAACTGGAAAATGGCTTTTTTGGAATGGCAATAATTTAAACGAAGTAGACTATTCTAACAGCAGAATTGCTTCCGTAAAAATTTGGAAACAAGATGCATTAGTAACTAACTAAAAAGACCTCAACAACTATAAAAGCTTTCGTTACTCCGAAGGCTTTTTTTTGTGCCTTATATTTTTGGGTTAATACATCTTTAAAGTTTTGTCTCATCTAATAAAAAAATGGACATGAAAAATTAAACTAAAAATATAACGTTTCTTCGGGAAATAATCAGTCCTAAATTAAAAAAGTCCTTATAGCCATTAGGTCTAATTTTTAAACCTCACTCCGACTTCGCTCTGTGCTGGCTAGAAATATCGATTTTGTAATTCCGGTAGGCCTGTCACTTTTTTTAGAGAAAACCAAATCTATGTGGCCCAATACCACAGAAGGACTGGAGAAGCAACCTAATAATTGGGCTATCTGGCTCTTTTTTCTATGTTTTTATTAGATGTCTTTTTTATTTAAGATTAATTGAAGTTTTTATGGATTCATAACTAATGGATTTGAATCGTTTTTATGATCCTCAATACACTTTTTTAAACAACAAAAAAGCGATGAATTCAATAGAAATTGAACGCATCGCTTTTTTTGAATCTAAAACATTATCTACCAAAAAATAGTGTAAAACGCTGCAATAATCGAAAGAACAATCAACATGCCTACGGTAAAACCTGGTGACATTTTAAACATGGTACGATCAATTTCCAGACCATTAGTTTTAACGCCTCGCGCTGTTTCATACATACTGATGCTGTACATCCCGATGACACAAATTAAGAAAACAAATCCCATGCGATCAATAAAAGGAATTTCATAGACACCATTCCCATTTGGAACTGAAAAACCGGAAGAATGAAGGAACGATAAATCTACAAAAGCCGGCATGAATTTAAACAGAATAGAAAACATAAATCCACCAATTGTTGCAAACAAAGCCGCGTTAGAAGTTGTTTTTTTCCAAAAGAATCCTAAAATAAACATAGCGAAAACGCCCGGACTTACAAAACCTGTATATTCCTGAATGTATTGAAATCCTCCTTTTTTATCAATTCCAAGAAAAGGCGCTACTACAACTGCAATTAACATCGCCGCTACAATTGCTTTCTTCCCCACATTAACTAATGTCTTTTCATCGGCATGCACATTCAATTTGGTTTTGTAAATATCCAACGTAAAAATAGTAGCGATACTATTCGCTTTTCCGGCCAATGACGCTACAATCGCCGCAGTCAAAGCAGCAAATGAAAGTCCTTTTAGGCCCACAGGAAGCAAATTTAACAAAACCGGATACGCACGATCAGGATTTACTGTACCATCTTGCAACATTTCAGCGCCAAAATGCCCGTTCTGATACAATACAAAAGCAGCTATTCCGGGCAAAACAACAATTATAGGCATTAGCAATTTCAAGAAAGCAGCAAACAAAATTCCATTTCTCGCCGTTTTTAAATCCGCCCCCAACGCACGTTGTGTAATGTATTGGTTACATCCCCAATAATTTAAATTGATGATTAACATTCCTCCTATCAAAACTGACAATCCTGGTAAATCCATATAATTAGGATTCGTTTTTTCAAAAATCATGTGAAAATGGTCGTTTGCATGAGTCGTCATCAAATTGAACCCATTTATAACTCCCGTAGAACCAAATTCTTCGGCAACTAAATTCAATGCTAAATAAGTAGTAACCAATCCACCCAAGATCAAAAAGAAAACTTGAATCACATCCGTATACCCAATCACTTTCATTCCGCCCAGCGTAATCATCACCGCAAAAAACGCTAAGAAAATCATACACAAAGTAATATCCAGACCAGAAATGCTGCTTATCGCCAAAGCGCCCAAATACAATATAGAAGTAAGATTGACCAAGACATACAACAACAACCAAAAAACAGCCATAATCATAGCAACATTACTGTTATACCTTTGATTCAGGTATTGCGGCATGGTGAAAATTTTATTTTTCAAGTATACCGGAATAAAGAAAATAGCAACGATAATCAAGGTAAAAGCTGCCATCCATTCATACGTAGCAATCGCCAGTCCCATTTTAAAACCACTTCCACTCATTCCTATAAATTGCTCCGCACTAATATTACTGGCAATTAATGATGCGCCTATGGCCCACCAAGTAAGCGATCCTTCTGCTAAGAAATAATCTTTACTGCTCGTTTCTTCTTTCTTTTTCTTTCTGTAAATCCATATTCCATAACTGACAATCAGGATGAAATAGAAGAAAAAGACAATATAATCTTGGATTGCTAAAGTTTGCATTGGTTAAATGTATTTAGTTATTGGTTAATGGTTATCTATTTTTATAATGTACATTTGATTGCGCTCTTAAAACGGCTGCACTTTTCTCCGCCGTGATGTCCCTTTGCGATTCACCCATCATTTCATACCCTACCATAAATTTCTTTACGGTTGCAGACCGCAATAACGGTGGATAAAAATGCATGTGAAAATGCCATTCCGGATGCAATTCTCCGTCTGTTGGAGACTGATGAATTCCGGATGAATACGGAAAAGAAGTTTCAAAAAGGTTATCGTATTTGGTTGTCAATTGCTTTAAAATAACCGCAAAATCCGTCACTTCAGTTTCCGTGAAATCAGTTATTTTACTCACATTTCGTTTGCTGACAATCATAGTTTCGTAGGGCCAAATCGCCCAAAAAGGGACTAATACCACGAAATGATCATTCTCAACAACAATGCGCTCGTCCAGTTTCATTTCTTCTTGTAAGTAATCCTGAAAAAGTGTTGTGTTGTGTTTATCAAAATACGTTTTTAGATTTTTTTGCGTTTTTTCCACTTCGGTGGGCAAAGAAGATTGGGCCCAAATTTGTCCGTGCGGATGCGGATTGCTGCACCCCATCACACTTCCTTTATTTTCAAAAATCTGAACGTGGTTGATGTACGCCACATTACCCAAATCCATATATTCTTTTTGCCAGGTACGAATGATGTTTTCAATCGCTTCGGCCGGCATTTCTGGCAATGTCAAATTATGTTTTGGCGAAAAGCACACCACACGAGAAATTCCTCTTTCGGGTGTAGCTTTAAAAAAAGTCTCTTTCTTGTTCTCTTCAAAAGCAATTTCGTCTTGCTTTAAAGCGGCAAAATCATTTTCAAAAACAAAAGAACTTTCATAATCCGCATTGACCATTCCATTCGCTCTAACATTCCCTGGACACAAATAACAAGTCGGGTCATATTCCGGCAAGGCATCCGGAGATATTGTTTCATTTTGTCCTTGCCAAGGACGTTTCGAACGGTGTGGAGAAACCAGCACCCATTCGTTGATTAACGGATTATAACGTCTGTGCGGATCTTCGTTGATATCAAAATTTTTCATTTATTAAGCAGTGTAAAGTGATGTTCCATTTCCGATTTTAACATCATAAATTTTTAATTCTATTCCAAATTTATCTAAATAAAGAGTAGAAAGCTGCTGTTTAATTCGCTCTTCTTGTCCTTTTTTAATCAAATTAATGGTACAACCACCAAAACCGCCGCCCATTAATCGAGAGCCTATCACTGATCTGTCCTCTTTCACCGTGTGTACTAAAAAATCCAATTCGGCGCAACTCACTTCATAATCCAATGATAATCCTTCGTGCGTACTGAACATTAGCTGTCCTAAAACTTCAATGTTTCCATCATCCAAAGCGTCACAAGCCAGTTTCACGCGATTCATTTCTTTCACTACAAAAAGGCTCCTTTTGAAAACATTCGCAGACATTTTATCTTTTAGACTCCAAACGTCCTCTTCTTTACAATCTCTAAAACTACTAATTTCCGGGAAATAAGCACTAATTATCGATATTCCTTCTTCACATTCTTTCCGTCTGGTATTGTAAGCCGAGCTAAACAAGGAATGTTTGACATTACTATCGAATAAAACTAAGGAGTAATCACTAAAATTAGCATTATGGTATTCATATTCTAATGTCCTGCAATCAATTTTTATGACTTTGTTTTCAAGACCCATTACACTGGAAAACTGGTCCATAATTCCGCAATTGATTCCCACCCAATGTTCTGCTTTTTGTCCCATAAGCGCAATATCAATGGGTTTAATTTTAAAATTGAACAGTTCATTTAAACCATACAAAAAGCCACATTCTAAAGCCGCCGAAGATGACAAACCGGAACCAACCGGAATATTACTGCTGAAAACACAATTGAAACCCTCCACGGAATAACCGTTCCTTTTCAATTGATTCAGAACACCACGCAGGTAATTTGTCCATACACTATCCGTCTGATTTTGCTCTTCGTTTGTATAAACTTCGAACTCGTCATTCAAATCTATAGCCACAATTTTAGCGGTATCCGAATTGTTTTTTTCGAAAGCAAAACAAATAATTTTATCGATGGCTGCCGGCAAAACAAAACCATCGTTGTAATCAATGTGCTCTCCTATAATATTGATTCTGCCCGGGGAAAGAACAATTTTTTCAGGCTCTGATCCAAAAGTCTCCTGAAAAAAATCAATTGTTTTGTGTACTAAAATGTCATCCATGATTTAAAAATTATCCATTTCCTTTTTTAGGAACTCGTTGTTGTTGTTGTTGTTGTTGTTTTAAATATTCAGTAAAACTATATGGATTTTGGTTTATTTAGTAGCGTACAAGGTCAATTTACCGCTCTTTAGTCCTGCTCCATGTACTTCTGGTTGTATAGCATTGTACGCCTGTCAATTAACCATTTACAGTGAATGTAAGTTAAAATATTCTTTAAATGATTAATGACTTTACTTAAACGAATACCGAGTTTTTACTTGATTTAATTCAAATTAAAAACTTCAATGACTTATAAGTAATAACCATGGTATAATGTCGTATTTTAAAATCAGGATAAAATTATGTAACAATCTGATTTAAAGCTATTTTACTTAAAGTTAATTCTTTTGACTTTACGACTTTTAAACTTTCGACTTACTTATGTTGCAAAAAAAATTAATAAAATGCTGTTTTTTCCTAGGATTAAGCGGCATTTCTTTTCTTTAACTAATCCTTAAACGCATCTAAAGCCATTGATGGTTTTCCGTCAGACTGCCAAGCACTCAGGGAATAACCGCTCCAACTTTTTTCTCCTTGTGGTTCCCAATACATTACGCCAAGTCCTTTGTTATTTGGTACCGCTTCGACTGCTTTGATTGTTGCTGCTAACATTTCGTACGTATTTTGCGCTTTGTCATATTCCCCACCAACTTCTACAACCATCACTTCTTTGTTGTATCTGTCCACCATATCGTTTAGATTATACGCTAAATCCGCAATAGTTTCTGTGTAATCTTTCTTGATCCAAAAAGGATAATAGGACAGTCCAATCACGTCGTACTTTACATTATTTGCTGTAGCGTTATCAAAAAATAATCTGAATTTTTCATTATTATTTCCTTCGTCAAGATGAACGATTACTTTAATTTTAGGATCAATAGCTTTTGTAGCTTCATACCCTTTGTTGAGTAATTGTGCCAATTGATTCCAGTTTTTGGTACTTCCTTCCGGCCACATCATTCCACCTGGAATTTCATTGCCTACCTGAACCCATTCCGGAGTAACTCCTGCTGATTTCAAGGCATTCAAAACATCAAAAGTATGATCATACACATCCGTCATTAACTCCTGAAAAGTATGATTTGCCCAGGCTGCGGGTTTCGCTTGTTTTGCCGGATCGGCCCACGAATCGCTATAATGAAAATTGATCATGATGCGCATTCCCATTTTTTGCGCACGCAAAGCCATGACAACGGTTTCTCCCTTGCTGCAATGTCCACTGGCTTTATCGTCATTTGGATTGACCCAAACACGAAGCCGAATGGTATTCATTCCTCTGTCCTTTAGGAGTTGCAAACAATCTTTTTCAATACCGTCAGTATCATAAAATTTATATCCTGTGGCTTCCATTTGTGGCAACCATCCTATATCAGCTCCTTTTGCAAAAGTAGCAACTATTGGAGTTGGCGTATGATCCACATTCGTTTGAGAATTACTGGACGTAAAAAACAAAAATAACAGTAACAACGACAATATAGTTTTACTATTTTTCATTTTAAAAAGATTGGAATTTATAACTTGTTTTATGATAATATATTTCACCTTTTTTTAGAATAGCATTCGGGAAATGTTCGTGATTTGGTGCATCAGGAAAATTTTGCGTCTCAAAACAAATACCGCTCAAAGCATGATAATTTGCATTTTCTTTTCCTTTTATTGTATTAAAACAGTTCCCACCAACATAAATATGAACCCCAGGTTGATTCGTATAAACGGTCATTTTCAAATTATTATTTTTATTAAAAAGAGAAGCAGCAAATTCATTTTCCTTTTCTAATACAAAAGTGGCATCAATTTTTGGAGGACACTTTTTAGGTTGATTAAAATCGAAAGGTATATTATCTAAATCCAAAAATCTACCAGTTGGACTATTTTGATCAGTAGTCTCTACCATTTTTTGAGCGTTAACGATTAACTCCTGTTCTAAAATATCAGAATCGTGACCATCGAGATTAAAATAACTGTGATGGGTTAAATTCACAACTGTATCTTCGGTCGAAATAGCTTTATACTCTATAATTAATTCATTGTCTTCCGATACCATATAGGTGATTTCTACTGATAAGCCTCCTGGATAATTTTCTTCCCCATCAGGACTAAAATATGCGAAAGTAATAGCCGGGTTTTTGCCTTCTTTCACGTTTTTTACTCGCCAATTTTTTTGACTATATCCAATATTTCCACCATGTAACGAATTATTGTTATTGTTTTTATTTAAATGAAAAGCTTTACCGTTCAAACTAAAAAAGCCATTATTAATTCTGCCAGCATATCTTCCAATGGTTGCACCAAAGTATGGCGCACTTTCCAGATCAAATGATTTTATGTAAGCATCTAAAGTATCAAAACCCAATACCACATCTACCAATGCACCGTTTTTCAGTGGCATTTTCAACGAAGTAATAGTTGCACCATAATTGGTGATTTTAAGTTGCATTCCATTTTTGTTAGTTAATTCATAAAGAGAAACCTCTTCACCATCTGATGTAAAACCAAATAATTTCATTACAGAATTAGCTTTAAAATGTGATATGTGTTTTATTTTCATTATTTATTTATGAAATATTAAAACCAAAAGTAAAATAATTACTGTTACTTACATACCAGTACCTACCAGTTTTTGTATATTGCCAAGAAATTCCATTTTTTATGAAAATAATTTCCATTCAAAACAATATTGGAGTTCCTAAATACAAACAAATTATCATTACCGTTGAGAAGGGAATTGAAGAAGGAAAATTAATAAAAGGAGACAAACTCCCCTCAATAAATAAAGTGTGCTTAGAGTTTTCATTGTCTCGAGATACGGTTCTTCTAGCCTACGACGAATTAAAAAAAAGAGGTATTATTTATGCCATTCCGGGCAAAGGCTATTATATAAAAAGTGTTGAAGTCACTATAAAACAACGGATTTTTTTACTTTTTGACGAATTGAATATTTTCAAAGAAGACCTGTATAATTCGTTTCTGGAAAACATTGGTACAAATGTTCAGGTAGACATTTTCTTCCATCATTTTAATGCTCCTGTTTTCCAGAAACTAATTAATGACAGTAATGGCAATTACACCAAATACATCATCATGCCGACCAATTTAACCCAGGCCGCCATCGTGATAAAAACCCTACCAGTTAATGATGTATACATATTAGACCAGACCAATCCAGAACTAAAATCCTTTCCTGCCGTGTATCAAAATTTCGTAAAAGACATTTATGAGGGCTTACTGAAAGGGAAATCCAGACTAGATAAATATGAAAAAATGATTATGATTTTTCCGGGATTTCGTGAACCTTTGGGAATGAGAATTGGTTTTGAGAATTTTTGCAAAGACTTTGCTTTCGATTATGAAATCATTACTGAATTTAAGAATCGGGAAATTAATAAAGGTGAAGTGTACATCATCCCGAGTGACAGGGATTTAGTGCGTGTAATTGAAAAATCAAAACTTCAAAACTTAAATCTAGGTAGTGATTTCGGCGTTATTTCCTACAACGAAACGCCTTTGAAAAAAGTAGTTGAAAACGGAATCACAACCATTTCAACGAATTTTGAAGCTATGGGAAGAATTTTGGCACAGATGATTTTAAAAGGTACAAAAGAACAAATTGAGAATAAGAGTGCTTTGAATGTCAGGAATTCGTTATGATGAGCTAAACCCTATAAAATCCCTACTCTGATACTTTTTACTAAAAACCGATGAAGTCCTAATCAAGCGATAAGGCGTTAACTTTATTCGCTACGTAGGTCCAGCTCATCGGTTGAACTGTTGATTTAAAGATACAAATTTATTGCTTTGACAAAACTAAAGTATTGCTTGTCCTTATTTATATAAAATGGTTGTCAGTAACTAATACCAATTCATTATTCAAGCCCCGAATTGCCGCGAATTTCTATTCTAATTTTAAAAAAATTGGTGAAAATTAATAAAATTATTGGCTAACTTTTTTAGAAATAGTTCTCTCTTGAAAATTTAGCCCACTTAGCGGATAGTCATCTTATATAATTTAAAATTTTGCCTTATTTTGAAATAAAAAACTTATAAATACAAATAGAATAGTATTTTTCCCCGGGATTTACTGTAGTTGTAGGGAAATGATTTTTATTAGGGCTATCCGGGAAATGTTGGGTCTCCAAACAAAAAGCTGTTCTATACTCATAAGCTTTACTTTTTTTTCCGATTTCAGTACCATTTAAAAAGTTCCCTCCGTAAAACTGCAATCCAGGTTCATTTGTGTAAACTTCCATAGTTCTCCCGGACACAGGTTCTATAACCTTTGCGGCATAGTTTAAACCTTCCAAATTTTGATTAAGGACAAAGTTGTGGTCGTAACCAAGACCATATTTGAGTTGCTGATTTTCGGCATTGACTCTTTGCCCAATTGCAGTTATTTTTTGGAAGTCAAAAGCTGTATTCTCTAAACTGGCTATTTCTCCAGTAGGAATTAACCCTTCGTCAACTGGTGTGTAATAGGCCGCATTGATCTGTAAAAGATGGTTGTTGATCGTCCCGTTTCCAGCTCCTTTTAAATTAAAAAATGAATGATGAGTTAAGTTTACTACCGTTGGAGCATCAGTGGATGCCCAATACTCAATTTTCAATTCGTTATTGTTTGTAAGTTTGTAAACAACCTTTACAACAAGATTTCCAGGATAACCTTCTTCCATGTTTTTTGATTCATATCGTAGTTCTAAAGTTTGATGATCCACCTGTACAGCATCCCAAACAACAGATTCAAATCCTTTATTTCCTCCATGAAGATGGTTCAGGCCATTGTTTTTGGCCAAATCATATTCTTTACCATCTACTGAAAATTTTCCGTTCGCAATACGATTACCATATCTACCTATTAAAGCTCCAAAATATTTTTCTTTAGAATTTAAATAATCATCAATATTTGGATATCCCAAAACTATATCCTCATAATGACCTTTTCTATCTGGGGTCCATAATGAAACAACTTTACCCCCATAATTGGTAATTTCCGAAATCATTCCCGAATTATTCTTTAACGTATACAGTGAGATCTGTTTACCATCTATTTCTCTTTCAAAATCGCTTTTTTTAAGTAGTTTAGTATTCATGTGTTTTTTGTTTTGCCCAATAGTTATTACTGTAATGAACATAAAAGACATAATTAAAATCGCTTTTTTCATTGTTTTTTTTTAATTGTTTTTGACTCAATTCTGGATGTTTTACATGCTTTTCAACAAGGGATTTAATCAATAATTATTTTTTCGTAAATCGTATTTCCTTCATTAGAAATATGAATAAAATATAATCCTGATTTTAAAGACGAAACATCAACCTTACATTCCCCATCAGTTGTAGTCGTATTAGTTTCTCTTATAGTTTTCCCTGCAATATCAATAATTTTGATTTGTACAATGCTGTCTTGGTTATTTAGTCCAGTAATTGTAAATTTTTCTTTTGCTGGATTTGGATAAATTTTCACCGTGTTAGACCTATCCCTATTTAATGTGTTTAACGTTGCTCTTACAAATTCAAGTTTAAACTGTTGATTATCTGTTCCAGTCGAAGTGTTTTGCTGAACATTTCCCCCATTAACATTAATATCAGCAGCATCTATCTCGAGTGTTTTACCACTATTCTTATTAGTAATACTATAATTCCCTGAACCGATATCCGTTATAGACCATAATTGACAAGGAGCTCCATTAGGCGTCCAAATTGTGGCACTGGCTAGATTAGAAACGCTACAACCTCCAATTTCCATTGCTAAACCACTCAATGCAGATATAAAAGTATAATAACCATCCCCAGTAGCTTGAATCCACCATTTTTGCCCTAGTCCTCCGTTGTCCTCCCATTGAATGATGTTTGCAGGATTACCATAAACAGCTCCTGCAATTTCAACTAATTTTGTGGTGTTCTTTTGCTTAATCTTATACAGCCCATTTGCCACTGCTAGAATAGGTAATGCAGGCTCTCCACTGGGTGCTTTTATTGGTTCACCTATAACGGAAGGCTGTTCAAATTGTGGAATTCCGCTTCCATCAAAAGTGATTTTTTGAGCTCTTGTAGTTCTAGTATTTCCACAATCACCTCCAGAATTTGGCGTTGCATGATAGGCAAACCAATCTTCTGTACCGTCTGGAGATTTAAAGAAACAATTGTGTCCTGGACCATAGCTACGGGTTGCCGCATTTGTTGCAAAAACAGGGTCAGGCATCTTTGTCCAAGAAGACAGAAGTAAAGGATTAGCCGAATCATTCATATACATCATCCCCATTTTGTAGTCTGGTGTCCAACAACCATTGGCAGAATAGGCCATAAATATCTTTCCGTTTTTTAAAAGAATTTCAGGTCCTTCATTTACATCACCAAAATTTCCTCCAGACAATTCCCCTGGGCTTGATAACAATGACCTTGAGCCAGTCAGAGTCCACGGATTACTCATTAAAGACACATAAATTCTTTGCGGTTTATCTCTTCCAAGTGCATTTGTTGTTGCGTCTATTCCTGACCAGAAAAAATAGCGATTCCCTAAAAGTTCCAAAACTGTTCCGTCTATAGCATAATAATCCGCACCCGTAGAAGAAAGCTTTCCCCTGAAATTCCAATTATTTGACATTGGGTCGCTGGTACTGTTTTCGATCACAAATGATTTTTGAACATTTGACCCTGTTTCTTTAGCAGTGTAATAAATATACCACTTCCCATCCAGTTGATGTAATTCGGGTGCCCAATAGTCTCCTGTTTGAGCACCCACATTTCCCGGTCCAAATAATCTTGTTAATCTCACTTGTTTTAAGCCTTCAAGAGTTGTTGCCTTTTTAATAGAAATGTCTCCACCAGTAGTTCCAGTGTAGTAATAGTATCCGTTTACATAAGTAATATGAGGATCTGCTAAATCTGCAATAGGTTGCGTAAATGTCTGAGAAATTCCTGCTTGAAAACAACAAATAAAAAAAGCTAAAAGCACTTTGTTTAATTTCATGAATATTATTTTTTATTGTTCAATTTAATCGGACTGTAAATTAGCCCTTCTCTTTTTTTGATGTTTTTACAAACTTTGGTTGTTCTAATCAAGCAGGTTGAATGTCATTATTTTTTTGCAGTCAATTTTTTTATCAAATTTACCTCATCTTGACGATATGGCGCACCATCCTTTGTAAACACATCGTGAAACCATTCAATAGGCTCTTCCCCATTTACCATAGGAGTGTCCCATTGATAAATAGTATTTGACTTTCCTGCTACTAAGCCCCAATTAATTGCTCCAATGTTTTCTTTTTTTAATAATGGCAGAATATTTGAAAACCTGCTATTTCTAGTTCGAGCCATATATTCTGTACAAATCATGGGTCTACCATGTGATTTTAATAAGTGAATTACTTGTTGATGCTCTGCAGCGTCCCCATAATGGTGGTATGTAATAATATCAGAATTTAAAGCTTGGAAAGCATTGAGTTCTTGAAAACTCCAAGTCCACAATCCAGCCGTTAAAGGTTGACTTGGGTTAATTTCTCTAGCCCATTCAAAAACTTTAGAAAGAAGATTCATTGAAGTATTCAATTTTTCACTATTACCGGGTTCATTATATAAATCCCACATCACGATACGGTCATCTTTGGAAAATGTTTTGATGATATCTTGAACATAAATTTTTAGTTCCGGAAAGTTTTTATCTTCTTTAGAGGCAGGATCTCCTGGATCTTGTACCCAACCAGAATTATGTATTCCTGGTTTAGGACTTGGCTGTACACCCATTTTTGGGTTTTTATCCCATACATCATCAAATATTACAAAAATAGTTTTTATACTGTGTTTATCTGCTATTTTTAAATATGTTTTGATCCGATTTTTAAAACCTTCCGGATTCTCCTTGTACACTAAACTATGCAGGTATACACGCATGGTGTTCATGCCAATACTTTGAGCATACCCTAATTCTTTGTCAATTGTTCCTTGATCAAACGTGTCTGCCTGCCACATCTCCAATTGATTTATAGCTGTACTTGGGATAAAATTAGCTCCTACCATCCAATTATTTTGAGCATGCCAATTTTCTGCTCTTTCAATAGACCATTTGTTCTGATTGTATTGTTTGTTTTCTTGAGCCAATCCTGCATTTAAAGTAAGTATAGCAAACAGGTTTACGATATATTTTTTCATTTTAGTATTATTGAGATTTAATTATTATTTTTTCGTTATTGAAAAACAACCGTTTTGATAAAAAAACGGTTGTTTAATTAACTAACTCAAACCATTAATCCTATGAATATTAATACATTAAGGATTAAATATTTTTAAATTATTCCCCTGCAGGGATAATTAATTCTTTATTAAGTGGTTCCGAAATTCCAAAAACTGGAAAACCATTGTTATCCCACGTAAATTGCTGCATTCTCATTGATCTATTTTCTCCACATCCTTGTCCAGGTTGCGGGTTGGCATGATATAGAATCCAATCCTCTTTGCCGTTTAAAGATTTAAAGAAAGAATTGTGACCGGGCCCAAAGGTGTTTCCAGTTGTATTAGATTTAAAAAGAGGATTGTTTTCGCTTCTTGTCCATGAGTTTACATCTAAAGGATTTTTTGATACTTCCATCGATATCATTCCAATGCTATATCCATCTGTCCAACATCCTCCTGCCGAATAGAACAAGAATACCTTATTGTCTCTAATTAAAAATTGGGGTGCTTCTGCTACCAAAGGATTGGTATTATTAGTTTCCCAAGTTGCGGTTGGTTTCAATAAACATACTCTTTCTGTTGAAACTTTAAAGGGGGTTTCTAATTTGGCTATGTATAAATTTTGACTGACATTAGTATCACCAGACCATCCAGACCAGGCAAAGTAATACTCGTTGTTAATCTCGATATGGGTTCCATCGATTGCCCATTTATCATCGGGCAGTTTTAATTCCCCCTTATCTACCCATGTTCCCAGAAATGGATCTTGTGACGAATTTTCAAGAACCCACATTTTGTGATTTTTATTATCGCCATCACTTGCAGCATAATAGACATACCATTTTCCATTAATTTTATGTAATTCGGGTGCCCATATTTCTTTCGAATTAAAACCAGACGAGGGTGGGGTCCAAATTATTTTTTTTGTACCATTTTTAAGTTCAGACATTTTCTCTGTTCGCATCAATGTGATATTATTTCCGGTAGTAAATGTCACAATATATTCATTGCCATTTTTATACACCCAAGGATCAGCACCAGAGCTCAGAATTGGATTTTTAAACGTAGTAGCAGTAGACATTGCGTCAATTTTTGGACTTTCACTGCTAATTTGGCTACTGTTGCAAGAAATAAATAAACTTACCGTAAGACAGACAATAGAAATGGCTCCACATTTTCTCAATTTTATTTTTAGTGATTCCATACTTGTAGTTCTTAAATTAAATATTTAGGATAAAACCCGTTAGGTGCAAATGATTAAAAAAAACAGCACCAACGGGTTTTTAATCTGTATTTTACCAATTAGGATTCTGTGTCATATTTGGATTAATATCCAAGTCTCTTTGTGGTATAGGCAGTAATTCGTGTTTCCCTTTTACAAAATTATTAAATCCAGGATCCTTGCTACTTAATGTTGGTACTAAATCACCCCATCTTTTTAAATCGTTAAATCTATGACCTTCACCTGATAATTCTAAGAGGCGTTCATGCTTGATTTGAGTTAAAAATGCTTGCTGTGACTTCCCGGTTGCTAAGGGCGCTAAGCCTGCTCTTGACCGTACTCGATTAACATATTGGTAGGCATCGTTAGTTTTTCCAGTTGCATTCAAACATTCAGCATACATTAAAAGAACATCAGCATACCGAATAAATCTGTAGTTGTTAATTCCTCTGAAGCCTTCATAATTTCTAGCGTGATCGTGAAGGAACTTTCTAAAAGATACCCTTTTATTGTTGCCATATCTTTGTAAAAATGTTTGACCATAAACCATTGTGGCAGCAGGACCGGCTTCGTTAGTAAAGTTGTATAAAAATGTTGCCGGCAGTCTGGGATCTCTTTCGTTTGAAACCGTTTTTTCAATTTCAAATTCATCAACTACCCATCTTAATGCTTCAGCATCTGAAAACCCTACTCCAGGTGGTGCATAGAATTGACCAATAGATGTTCCATAATTATGGTTAGCGGTTTGTACGTCATTATCTGTTCCTTCTGTAGGATTTTCAATATAGCTCCATTCAATTACGGATTCTGTATTAAATTCTGAAGTGATTTTGAAATTTTCGGAATAATTCGACACTAAATTATAGGCACTAGCTCCATCGCCAACAACTAAATAATCAAGCGCTTTTTTAGCAGCTTCGTAATCGCCTAATTGCATGTAGGCTTTTGCTAATAAAGCATTGGCACCGCCTTTAGTAATTCTTCCTTGATCTTTTGGATCCGCATAGCTCTTTGGTAAACTGGCAACGGCTTCCGTTAAATCCTTAACTACTTGAGCCCAAACTTTAGCCTCAGTCGAAGTTGTTGGTAAATCTGTTGGTGCAGATGGTTTTAATTGCAAAACAACATTGCCCCACAAACTGGCTAAATGATAATAATGCATTCCTCTGAAAAAATAGGCTTCGCCCAATACTCTTGCTTTCAAGTTTGAATCCATAGTTATAGCCGGCACATTTGCAAGGACAGCATTTGCTCTATTGATTCCAACATAATTATCAAAATAAACATCAACCATTGGTCCAAAATTAGAGTCTGGTTGTATGAAATTATTCATCGCATTGGCCAAATCACTCCAGGGGCTATAACTTACACCCACATCGGATCGCAAATCATAAAGCATGGGTTGCCATCTTGAAAATCCTCCTCTGTGCAAGGTACTATAACAGGCATTAATACCTTTTACAGCATCTCTTTCATTCTGCCAAAAACTTTGGTTAGTTACTTCGTTTGGGTTAACTTTATCTAACTCGTCACTACAAGAAGAAAAAATTGTTAACAGTACAAATAATATTAATATATTTTTCATAATTTTTTACTTTAGTTTTTTGTTTTTAAAATTCTAGATTTACACCAAATGCAAGAATTCGATTTGAAGGCCAGTTTCCGTTGTCCACACCTCTTTCGAGAATACCATTACCTTGCACATCGGAATCAAGTCCAGAATATTTGGTAATTGTAAATAAATTTTGTCCTGTTGCATAAACACGCAATCCAGTCATTTTTAATTTTTTTAGAATACTGTCTTCAAATGAATATCCTAGTTGAATATTTCGCAATCTAAGGTATGAGCCATCTTCCAACCATCTATCTGAACTAAATCTAGCGTTGTCAACCAAACCTTGATCATTTGTTGCTACACCAATTCTCGGGTCACTTGTATTTGTATTTGTTGGGGTCCAGGGATTTACATCACTTCTAAAGTTTGTATTTTGATAGGAATCTAACTGTTGTCTCACACTATTAAATATTTCATTTCCAAAGATCCCCACAAACTGCGCACTTAAATCAAAATTCTTATAATTAGCTCCAAGTTGTAATCCTGTTTGTAAAGTTGGCCATGATGAAGATCCACTAAAGTCTCTGTCCGTATCAGATATTCTTCCATCCGCATTGCTGTCTACAAATTTGACATCTCCAGGTTTTGCAAAAGGCTGAATCAAATTGCCATTTAACGAGTGAGCATCTATTTCAGATTGGTTTTGAAAAATACCATCTGTTTTTAACAAATACCATTGGCCTAAAGGTTGTCCCACCTTGGACCTTGTCAATCCAGTTTGTATGTAATCTATGCCTTCTCCACGGTTTCCAACTTTTTCAACACGGTTTTTTATGGTTGTAAAATTTAAACCAACATTCCATTTAAATTCATTGACATTGTTCGCGTATGAAGCTTCAAGTTCAAATCCAGTATTTCTAATTGAGCCTGCATTTACTGGAGGAGTACCCCCTAAATTACCTAAATAAACGGCAATAGGCAAATTAGTAACTAAGGCATCTTCAGACAATGAATTATAATATGCCGCAGACAGTTTTACTGTATTTTTAAATAATGATGTTTCTAGACCATAATTTTGTGTTTTTCTATTTTCCCAACGTAAATCCGGGTTCACCAATGTAGCTTGATAGGAACCCACTTGAGGCATACCGCCAAGAATCGCTCTTGTATTGTTATTTATTGTTCCTTGCCAATCAAAAGAACCCAAGGTTACGATTCCCAACTCACCATACGAAGCATTTATTTTCAAATCATCAATCCAAGGAACATTAAAAAAATCTTCTTTACTAATTCTCCAAGCACCCGCTATTGATGGAAAATTACCTGTTCTATTGTCTTTACTAAAACGACTGTCTTTGTCAATTCTTCCTGTAAGGGTTACATAATATTTACTGGCATAATCATAATTTATTCGCCCTAGATAACCAAAAGTTCTATAATCATCTGTGATTGCACCTTCGCTAGTTGATGTTCCTGTTGTTGAATTTATTTGGGTAAATATTTGATCTCCCAATTCCGTAATGTTACTTCTCATAGCTAAAGAGAAATCTCTTTTTGTTTGTTGGTCAGAAATACCTACTACACCATTTAAATTATGTTTCCCTACTTTTTTGTTAAAATTAAGGGTATGTTCCATCAAAACACTGATAAATCTTGATCTATTGTCAGCGATAAAACTAGGGCGAACTGCAGCATTAAATTGGGTAACTCCATTTCGTCTTATTCCTTTAGAAAAGTCAAAACTTGCATCAACACCAACATTAAATTTATAGCTTAAACCCTCTATTATCTCCACATTTACAAAAGCATTACCAACTAATTTCGCAAAATTTATGTTTTCACGTAAAACATCAGTAACGGCAACTTGATTCTTTGAAAATGAAACGGCATCTACAGTTCCTATTCCCCAACCTCCAGGATTATTAGCATTTATGTACCCGTCACCTTTTACAGGAATAACAGGCAACATAGTCACCATATCGAAAAAAGGATTACCCGTATCAAAAGATCCTAAAGGTTGTTTTGTGGTTGAATTAGATATTAATAAATTTTCTCCGATAGTTACGATACCTTTTTTCATCTGGGTATTCACTCTAAAAGATGTTCTTTGAAAAGACCTTCCAATTAGCACTCCTTTGTTTTCAAACTGGCTTGCAGAAAGAAAATAGGAAGAAGTTTTAGTACCCCCAGAGGCGCCAATGTTTAAGTCTACAGTATTTCCGGTTCTCGTCACTTCATCCTGCCAATTTGTATTGATATTGGGATTAAAATTTGCTCCAATTGATAAAGGAGGCATTAATCCAGAATTTGTATAACTTGTTTTTTGTAATTCGGCATATTGGGCATTGTTCATTACATCCCAAGTTTTAGGAATTTGTTGTATCCCAGTGTTAAGCGTAACGGAAATTTTAAGTGGTCCTTCTTTGCCTGATTTAGTTTTAATAATAATAACTCCATTGGCAGCTCTTGAACCGTAAATCGCTGCTGCAGATGCATCTTTTAAAATTTGGATAGACTCAATATCATTATTATTTATGGTTTGATTTGCGTCAGTAATCATTCCGTCAATAATGTATAATGGATTAGAATTAACAAAGCTAGCTGATCCTCTTATCTCTATTTGAGAATTTTGTCCCGGTTGTCCACCGTTTCTAACAGTTACACCTGCGGCTAATCCTTGCAGAGATTCAGCAAGGGAGTTTGAGATGTTTTTATTTGTTTTAGTTGGATCAATAACAGCAATAGCACCTGTTAAATCACTTTTTCGTATCGATTGGTATCCAATTATGACCACCTCGTCTAAATTACCGCTGTCTGAAATTAAAACAACATTAATTGTAGTACGTCCATTGACTTTAATTGATTGGCTCTGATAACCAATATAGCTAAAGTCTAACACAGCATTAGAAGAAACATTTTTCAATGTGAATTTCCCATCAAAATCGGCAGTAGATCCAAGCTGAGTTCCTGAAATTAAGACATTGGCACCCGGTAATGGAGTTCCATCACTACCTTTAATTTCACCGCTAATATTAATTTGGCCTTGAGAATAAGCGTTGTTTAGGAACGCAAATAAGCAAAATGTTAAGGTAATGACTAATTTAATTAATTTTGGTACATTTTTTTTCATTTTGTAATAGTTTATTTGGTTATTTGGTTATTTCTAAACAAAACACGGTCAAAAAAAAAAATAAATCTATATTTAACGTGTCATTTTTTATACAAATCAATTATAATATTTATTTTATCAGTAATATTATTATTTATGGAATGAATTGTATAATTATAGGATAATATGAATTGAAAATTGGCATTCTATTTATTTACTTTTATTCACAAAATTAGTATTAAGATTAAAAAATGAAAAAATACATCGTTCACCTCTTCATAATTTATTTCTTGACCAATTCTTCATTTGGGCAAGAGTTTTATTTTAAAAAGTATAAAAGCGAAAATGGTTTATCACATAATACTGTGCTTAGCTCTCTTCAAGATAAAAAAGGGTTTATGTGGTTTGGCACCAAAGATGGGTTAAACAGATTTGATGGCTACACTTTTAAAACTTTTCGAAATGACACTAATAGTCCTAATAGCATAGGGAGTAATTTTATTGAATGTCTCCACGAATACAATGGTCAATTGTGGGTGGGAACTAATAATGGATTATTCAAATACAATGAAAAAGCAGAAGATTTCAGCCTTTTAAGAAAGTCTTTAAACAAACCCATTGTTGACATTGAGAATGATAATGATGGAAACCTATGGTACATTGCAGACTTAACTTTATTCAAGTACACAATAGCAACTAAAAAGACGGTTAGTTATAAAAATAAACTATTGTTTAATGTAGAAGAAATAACCAGAGCACCTGATGGAAGAATTTGGGTAGCATTTAATAATAATCTATATGGTTACAATAAAGAAACAAATTCGTTTAAAAAAATTAGTATTAACATCTCCACAAAAAACAAACTTCCCATAAATATTAGCAAAATAATATGTGAAGGTGAAAATAATATTTTTATCGGAACACAAAATAGTGGTGTGCTAGTTTATCATATTCGTAACAATAGTATCAAACGATTGCGTCTGCATAATGGTGAACCTTTATACATAAGAGATTTTTTAAAAATTAATCCAAACGAGTTGTGGATTGCAACAGAATCCGGCTTAATTATCTATAATTTGAAGAGTTCTAGGTATAAAAATTTAACTAAAAGCTATAATAATCCCTACTCTATTTCCGATAATGCAGTTTATTCCTTGACAGCAGATTCTGAAGGAGGCGTTTGGATAGGTACTTATTTTGGGGGCATTAATTATTATCCAAAACAGTACATACAATTCAAAAAATATTATCCAAAACTTGGTGAAAATTCAATTAGCGGTAATGCAGTTCGTGAAATTCGTTCGGACCCAAATGGGAATTTATGGATTGGTACTGAGGATGCTGGACTTAATAAGTTTAATCCCAAGACGGGACTTTTTACTAATTACGATCTTCCCAAAAATAGCAACTTATTGACCCATAACAACATTCATGGACTATTAATCAAAGAAAATAAACTGTGGATCGGAACGTTTGACCGTGGAATTGACATCATGGATACCGACACTGGAAAAGTTATCAAACATTACAGTGTAGGAGATGGTCATGGTCTGTCCAGTAATTTTGTTTACACACTTTATCAAAATATTTCAAAACAAATTTTTGTTATTACTTCAACGGGTATACAAACTTACGATGCAGGAAAAGATAAATTCATCAACATAAAAGGATTTGCAGAACGGGTTTTTTATACTTCATTTATGGAAGATAAAAAAGGCATTCTTTGGGATGGTACCTATTGGGATGGTTTAATTAGTTATAATCCAAAGACTAATAAGCGCACTGTTTTTAAACATAATAAAGACAATTCAAAAAGCATCAGTAATAATGCTATAAACGGCATCTTCCAAGACTATAAAAATGATTTATGGATTGCAACTGAAAATGGGCTAAATGTATATAATTATAAGAGCAATGAATTTAAAAATTATACTACTAAAGATGGATTTCCCAGCAATGTATTTTACTCAATTATTGGAGGTGAAAAAAATATTCTTTGGATAAGTACTTCAAAAGGTCTGGCTGAATTCGATCAAGAGTCAAAAAAAATTAAGGTGTATACGGAAGACAATGGTCTGTTAAACAATCAATTCAATTATAATTCGGCTTACAAAGACAAAAACGGTATGATTTATTTTGGCAGCACGAGCGCAATGTCATTAAGTTAAGGAATTTTATATTGCATCTTTTTGATTTTTAAGCACTAAAGGTCGAATTCGATT
>NZ_RYDG01000015.1:0-64150 GCF_003970305.1 Flavobacterium sp. LB2P53 | reverse complement strand
CTATAAAAAACCTAATTTTAAATACAATAAATAGCTGTAAATCAAAACAATAAAACCTTAACTTAATGACATTGCGCTCGCGCTAGCGAAGGTCTAGAATCAGACAGTCTATAGAATCTCTTTTTAATTAGTTAATTAAAAACACAAATATTCAAAGAGCATGCAAAGTTAGATCCGCAAAAGGATTATTAGTGCAGCTGCTTGGCAAGATAGCAGCTGCCTTTATAAACTTAATATTTTAACCCTTGATTCGCTTTATTTGTCATTGGAAATAACGGCGTCTATCGCTATAAAATGAATCCGAACAATATAAAAGACATACAACTAGAAAGTGAAACAACGTTTTAATGCTCCTCAAAATACCGTTCTTCAATTCGCTTAATGTCTTTTATTGAATTTTTGGCCCAAGCCAATCGCTTTTCTAAAATTTCATTTTCGGATAAATGCCAATCAATATTTGAATTGCGCAATCGATTCGTCAGGTTTTGAATGATGATTGCCGCCGAAACCGAGATGTTTAAACTCTCAGTAAAACCCACCATGGGAATTTTTAGAAAACCATCGGCGCGCTTCAAAATTTCTTCTGATAACCCGTCTCTTTCTGTTCCAAAAAATAAAGCGCTGGGTTTCGAAATATCAAAATCTTCCATCAAACAATCATTCTCATGTGGCGTGGTAGCGATTATTTGATATCCTTTACTTTTTAACGCATCCACACAGTTTGTAATGCTGTCGAAGGTATTGATATCGACCCATTTTTGGGCGCCCATGGCAATTTCCTTGTCGATACTTTTTCCGTAGCGTTGCTCGATAACGTTCAATTCCTGAATTCCAAAAATCTCACAACTGCGCATCACTGCGCTGGTATTGTGCATTTGAAAAATATCTTCTACAGCAATGGTAAAATGATTGGTTCTGTTTTCTAATATTTTCAGGAATTTTTCTTTGCGGTTATCCGTTAGGATATTTTCGAGAAAATTAAGGTAATCGATGTCGACCATTAGAATATTTATTTATGCAAAAATAGTAAAAAAGACTAGCTTTATAGCTTCAAAAGTAGATTCTGACAGCTGCTTTTGGGATTGTTCCATAAAAGCTGAATTATAAATGATTGCGGAATTTGCGTGAGGGATAGAGGCGGTATCCTTTTTGGGCTTTTTAGCCAAAAAGATAAAGCCGAAAGCCCGACCCTTGTGGTCACGCCCAAATTAATATAAAATGAAAAAGAAATTAGTGGTTTTGACAGGAGCAGGAATTAGTGCCGAAAGTGGCATCAAAACCTTTCGCGATAGTGATGGGCTTTGGGAAGGCCATAATGTCAATGATGTGGCGACTCCAGAAGGCTGGCATAAAAATCCTGCTTTGGTTCTTGATTTTTACAATCAAAGACGAAAACAACTCAAGGAAGTGCAACCCAATTTAGGGCATATAATTTTGGCTGAATTAGAAAATGAATTCGATGTTTTCATTATTACACAAAATGTAGATGATTTACACGAACGCGCCGGAAGCACTAATGTGTTGCATTTACACGGCGAATTATTGAAAGTAAGAAGTACCAAAAACCCAGATTACATTTTAGATTGGCAGGACGATTTGAATTTTGGCGATTTCGATGAAAATAAAAATCAATTGCGCCCTCATATTGTTTGGTTTGGAGAGGAAGTTCCCGCTCTTGATCAAGCCATTAGAATTAGTGAAGGTGCAGATTATTTTGCGGTGATTGGGACATCTTTGCAAGTGTATCCTGCAGCCGGATTAATCGATTTTACAGCCCGCGAAATACCTATTTTTTATATTGATCCAAAACCCATAAAAATTCCAAATCTCCGAAATCCATTAGATGTGATTCCTGAAGTGGCATCAGAAGGAATGAAAACACTAAAAAAGAAGCTAATCGGCTTTATTTAAAAACCATTCGTTTTCTATTTTGTCACGAAAGGGTTATATTTGCGCCTTTCGAACAAACAACAAAACAATGACTACTTTAAACGAATTGAATGCTATTTCTCCTATTGATGGAAGATATAGAAACAAGACTATTTCGCTGGCTCCATTTTTCTCTGAAGAAGCCTTAATCAAATACCGTGTATTGGTTGAAATTGAATATTTCATTGCTTTGTGCGAAGTACCTTTGCCTCAACTTGCAACCGTAAACCCAGATGTATTCGACAGTTTACGTAATATTTATAAAAACTTCTCTACTGAAGATGCCCTTTGGATCAAAGAGACGGAGAAAGTAACCAACCACGACGTAAAAGCGGTAGAATATTTCATCAAAGATGCTTTTGAAAAACTAGGCTTATCCCAATATAAAGAGTTTATTCACTTTGGATTAACATCTCAAGATATTAATAACACGGCGATTCCGCTTTCGACAAAAGAAGCTTTCGAGAAAGTATACATGCCTTCCTTGATCACTTTGACATCAAAATTAAAAGATCTAAGTGTCGAATGGCGCGATATTCCAATGCTTGCCCGTACCCACGGACAACCGGCTTCACCTACTCGTTTGGGTAAAGAAATTGGTGTTTTTGTAGAACGTCTGGAAGAACAAATGCGTTTGTTGTTTAATATTCCTTTTGCAGCTAAATTTGGCGGAGCAACTGGAAATTACAATGCGCATCATGTGGCGTATCCTCAAATTGACTGGAGAAAATTTGGAGGGAAATTTGTGGAGGACAACCTTGGTTTACACCACTCCTTCCCTACTACTCAAATTGAACATTACGATCATTTTGCTGCATTTTTTGATGCGTTGAAAAGAATAAATACAATCATCATTGATTTGGACCGAGACATTTGGACGTATGTTTCGATGGAATATTTTAAGCAAAAAATCAAAGCGGGAGAAATAGGTTCTTCAGCTATGCCACATAAAGTTAATCCTATTGATTTTGAAAATTCAGAAGGAAATTTAGGAATGGCCAATGCGATTTTCGAACATTTATCAGCTAAATTACCTTTGTCTAGATTGCAACGTGATTTAACGGACAGTACCGTTTTGAGAAATATTGGTGTACCAATAGGACATACGTTAATCGCTTTTGAAGCTACTTTGAAAGGCTTGAACAAATTGTTATTGAACGAGCCAAAATTCCACGAAGATTTAGAAAAAAACTGGGCTGTAGTTGCCGAGGCAATTCAAACAATTTTGCGTCGTGAAGGATATCCTAATCCGTATGAAGCATTAAAAGGATTGACCAGAACCAATGAAGCTATTGATAAAAAAGCGATTCACGGTTTTATAGCAACACTTGAAGTTTCGGATGCCATTAAAGCTGAATTAATGCAAATAACTCCTAGTAATTTTTTGGGAATCAGCTAAAAAAAAATAACCCGTCTTCTTATTAAATTCTGCTTCTATAAAATTTTAACGTTTTATGGGAGCAGAATTTTCTTTTAAGACTAAAATTATCATAAAAAAAAGTTATCCTTTAACGTTTTTTTTGATAAATAATAATAAAATTATATATTACAACAATACCAAAAAACATTTAATACAAATCAGTACATCCATCAATGAATCCCATAGAAGCAACATCACAAATAACACAACATTTACATCCTCTGATCAGTGATTTAGGATTAATATTAATGACCGCTGCAGTTGCGGTACTTTTATTCAAAAAAATAAGACAACCTTTAGTCTTAGGATATTTAATCGCTGGTTTTTTAGCGGGGCCAAATTTTATTTTTTTTCCATCAGTACAAGAAATAAACAGTATCGAAGTCTGGGCTGAGATTGGTGTTATTTTCCTTTTATTTAGTTTAGGCCTGGAATTTAGTTTTAAAAAACTGATGAAAGTTGGAGGTACAGCCGCTATTACGGCGCTGTTTCAAATAACCACTATGATCGTTTTAGGGTATCTCGTCGGACAATGGATGGGATGGTCCTTGATGGATAGTATTTTTTTAGGCGCTATTTTATCGATGTCTTCAACAACAATTATTCTTCGTGCTTTTGATGAGCTGAATGTAAAGGGGAAAAAATTTGCTGGAATTGTTTTTGGAACCTTGATAATAGAGGATATTGTAGCCATTTTGCTGATGGTCTTACTTTCAACAATAGCTGTCAGTAAACAATTTTCAGGAATGGAGTTATTCGAATCTGTTTTAAAACTCTTTTTCTTCTTAATATTATGGTTTGTAGGTGGTATCTTTTTCATACCCACCCTTCTTAAAAAAGCAAAAAATTTATTCAATGAGGAAACCCTATTGATAATATCAATCGCACTCTGTTTAATGATGGTTATCTTAGCTACAAAAGCAGGTTTTTCCCCAGCACTAGGTGCCTTTATAATGGGCTCTATCATTGCTGAAACCATTCATTCAGAAAGAATTGAGCATTTAATTAAACCCGTAAAAGATTTATTTGGAGCTGTTTTCTTTGTATCGGTAGGAATGTTAATCAACCCAAATACTTTAGTAGAATATGCAGTCCCTGTTGTAGTAATCACGTTAATTACAATTTTTGGAAAATCGATAAGTACGATGTTTGGAGCGCTAATTGCCGGTCAGCCCCTAAAGCAATCAGTCCAGTCAGGGATGAGTTTAGCACAAATTGGCGAGTTTTCTTTTATCATTGCCACCTTGGGAATGACATTAAAAGTGACAAGTGATTTTGTGTATCCAATTATTGTTGCAGTTTCAGCAGTAACGACTTTCACTACCCCATTTATGATCAAAATAGCGTTGCCAGTTTATGAACGCTTAATAAAAATACTGCCTAAAAAATTGATAGATGCTATAGATCGATATAGTGTGAATTCACAATCTGTAAAAACGACCAGTAATTGGCAGATTGTTTTGAAAGCAAAGTTGTCACAAATTGTGGTTCATTCTGTAATTATTATTGCCATAATTATTTTATCTGACCGCTATATTATTCCAATGACAGAAAGTTCTAAATTTGGAAACGCAGCAGCAGCCTTGGTAACATCCATAATAATAGCTCCTTTTTTATGGGCGTTATCCTTCAGAAAAGTGGCGGTAGAGCAGATTGAAGCTTTACAAAAAGCAGGCAAACATCGTGGTCCAATAATGGTATTGATTCTAATCCGAATTAGTTTAGGAATCTTTTTTATTGGCTTCTTATTAAATAATTTTTTGTCGCCTTGGATAGCCTTCGTCGCTTTGATCGCTGCAATATCTGTTTATTTATTGTTCCCAAAAAAATTAAACACTTTGTACAATAAAATTGAACTTCACTTTTTTCGAAATTTCAATGATAGAGAAATTTCTCAAGCACAGAAGAAACGAAGTGATTTAACTCCTTGGGACGGGCATATGGCATTTTTCGAAATTACCAAAGAATCAAATCTGGCAGGTAAAGCATTGAATGAACTTGAAATCCGAGAAAACATGGGTATTAATATTGCTTTTATAAAACGTGGAGGCATTACTATAAATATTCCTGATGGCAATGAACGTGTATTTCCCGGTGATGAAATTTGCGTCATTGGAACCGATGACCAAGTTCAAATATTTAAATCTTATCTGGATCAGAATGAAATTGAAGTTCCTGAATTAGTACAAGAAACCGCTATAATATTAAAACAAGTAGAACTAGAAAATGAAGAATTTATCGGAAAAAGCATTCGGAAATCACAGCTAAGAGAAAAAACGAATGGTCTGATCGTCGGGATTGAAAGAAATGAAAAACGGATTCTTAACCCGAATTCGGATATTATCTTAGAGAAAAATGATATTCTTTGGATTGTAGGAAACGAAAAATTACTCACTGCCTTTTTTGAAAAGTAAAACAAGGTCTTTTGTTGTACTCCAAGTTTGATAAAATTATAATTCAACAGGGTCCTCTTTTATTTGAGATGTATTTTACCATCGTCTAAAATAAATTATTATCTTTATTAAGAGACGTTCTCAATAAATCTATCGATTTTTTTGCCAGGATTTCTTGTTTTATTTTTAGTAGTACTGTAGCAATTAATATCATTATTAAATTTTAAATGCGAAAAAAAAATATAATTCAATAAGCTAATCACCTTATCAATTTTATGTCAAAAAACAAAATATTAATCCTATTTTCCCATCCACTTTACGAGAAATCGCACGCAAATAAAGCCTTGGTGGAAAATATTCCAGAATCAGAAAACATAACTTTCCATGATTTATACGAAGAGTATCCTGATTTTGATATTGATGTAAAACACGAACAGGTTTTGTTAAGTCAGCATGACATCATCATTTGGCATCATCCCATGTACTGGTATAGTTGTCCGCCATTGATGAAACAATGGATTGATATGGTACTGGAACACAACTGGGCATACGGAAAAAAAGGAAAAGCCTTGCAAGATAAAATTATTTTTCAAGTAATTACTACCGGCGGAGACAAAGAAAATTATTGCAAAACCGGCAGTGAACGGTACAGTATTCCTGAATTGCTCGAGCCGTTTAACCAAACCGCAAAAGTATGCAACATGATTTACTTACCCCCTTTTGTTGTGCATGGCACACACAATATGTCCAAAGAAGATTATAAACAAAACGGTTTAATGTATGGCCATTTTCTAGATTACATAAACAACAATAATTTAGATACGGAAGTACTTTTGCAGTACCATTATTTGAACGAATGGTTTGCCACAATACAACAATAACATGGATACCAATTTTTTACTTCAGGCTATTATTTATTTATCAGCTGCCGTTATTTGTGTTCCTATTGCTAAAAAATTAGGATTAAGTTCTATTTTAGGCTATTTATTTGCCGGCATAATAATAGGCCCTTATGTAATGGGGTTTATTGGTCAGGAAGGCCAGGATATTATGCATTTTGCTGAATTTGGCGTTGTGATGATGTTGTTTTTAATTGGTTTAGAACTGGAACCCAGTAAGTTTTGGAAAATGAGGAAATTTATTATTGGAATGGGTTCCGCACAATTAGTTGGAACAACGCTTCTTTTATTTTTTGGATGTCTTTATTTTATGGATTGGAAATGGGAAACCACACTGGCCGTTTCCTTAGCGCTCGCATTATCCTCTACGGCCATTGTATTGCAAACTTTAAAAGAAAAAGGATTATCTAATACTTCCGTGGGACGTTCGTCATTTGCTGTTCTTCTTTTTCAGGACATCGCCGTAATTCCGATTTTAGCATTTTTGCCGCTTTTATCTACCGTAAATCTAGAAACTACAAATGAAATTCAACAATCCCTAATTACAGGTTTCTCCAGCTGGTTGCAAACTTTAATAGTCATCGGATGTATATCAACAATATATTTTGCAGGCCGCTTTTTATTTGTTCCGCTATTGCATATTATCGCCAAAACTCGGTTGCAGGAATTGTTCACCGCATCGGCATTGTTATTGGTTGTAGGCGTTTCTTATTTGATGCAGCTGGTTGGGTTAAGTCCCGCTCTAGGAGCATTTATGGCTGGAGTCGTACTGGCCAACTCTGAATTTCGTCATGAGCTGGAAGGGGATATTGCTCCGTTTAAAGGATTACTGCTTGGTCTTTTTTTTCTTGGAGTAGGCGCATCGATAAACTTTAAACTGATTCTTGACAATCCCCTTTTCATATTTGTTTTTGGAGCTATTCTTACTTTGGTCAAGTTTTTCGTTTTATTTATAATCAGCCGCTTTCATAAAAAGAAAATAGACCAAAACCTATTATTTGCTTTTGGGTTAAGTCAGGCAGGAGAATTTGGTTTTGTAATCATGAGCTTCTCTATGCAGCTGAACATCATTCCTAACATTTTGGCCAATCAAATCATGGCTGTTATTGCTATGAGTATGATAGCAACACCTTTTTTGCTGTTAATAAATGAACGCTTAATTTATCCTAATTCAAAATTTAAAGAAAAGGAAACAAAAAAAGACAGTGATTATATTGATGAAGACAATCCTGTAATCATAGCTGGTTTTGGTCATTTTGGGAGTACAGTTGGACGCCTATTAAGAGCCAATAACGTAAAATCAACGATCCTAGATTATGATTCTGATCGAATAGATGTATTACGAAAAATGGGATTCAAAGTATATTATGGAGATGCCACTCGTTTAGAATTATTGAAAGCTGCAGGTTGTGATACTGCCAAACTTTTTATTGCTGCCATTGATAATCCTACGGTAAATTTGCAAGTAATTGAAACCTTAAAAAAACACTTCCCAAATTTAAAGATCTTAACTCGTGCCCGAAACCGAATTGATGCCTATGAATTAATTGACCATAAAGTAGAACACATTTATCGGGAAACGTTATTCAGTGCGGTCAATATGGGGGTAGATGCCTTAGTAGAATTAGGTCACAGAAAATATACCGCTACCAGACAAGGGCAGCAATTTATAAAATATGATGAAATTACCACCCGAAAATTGGCGGAAAAACGTCATGATAAAATGGCCTATCTGATCACCGTAAAAGAAGAAATTGAATTACAGGAACAATTGTTGAAAAGTGATATTTATTCCCAAGTTGCAGCCACCAATCACAGTTGGGACAGCGAGCATTTGAAAAACAACTTAGCAGATACTACAGAATAACGATTTTCCGAAAACTGAAAAAAGACATAATTAAAACCTTAAGCGGAATTAATTATGCCTTTTTTTATTGTTTAAAAAAACTAAAAATTATCTTGAATAATTAGGCGCTTCTTTTGTAATGGTTACATTATGAGGATGACTTTCATTGATTCCGCTAGCTGTTATGCGAACAAAACGACCGGTTTCCTGTAAAGTTGGAATGTCTTTAGAGCCACAATACCCCATTCCGGCACGAAGACCACCAATAAATTGTTGCATGCTTTCGTTCAATTCCCCTTTGTAAGGAACCCTTCCTACAATTCCTTCCGGAACCAGCTTTTTTACATCATCTTCTACATCTTGAAAATAACGGTCTTTAGAACCTTCTTGCATTGCTTCAACAGAACCCATTCCACGGTACGACTTAAATTTTCTGCCTTCGAAAATAATAGTTTCTCCTGGAGATTCCATGGTACCTGCTAATAATGATCCTAACATTACACAATCAGCTCCTGCAGCAATAGCTTTTGGAATATCTCCAGTGTAACGAATTCCACCATCAGCAATAACTGGAACTCCAGAACCTTTGATCGCCGCAGCTACTTCAAGAACAGCTGAAAACTGAGGAAAACCAACGCCTGCTACAATACGAGTCGTACAAATAGACCCTGGACCAATCCCTACTTTTACTCCATCTGCACCATTCTCAACTAGATATTTAGCTGCTTCAGCAGTGGCAATATTACCAACAATAACGTCTAAGTTAGGGAATTTCGCTTTAACTAATTTTAGTACATCGACAACTCCTTTCGTATGTCCATGAGCAGTATCGATAATAACTGCATCTACTCCGGCATTAACCAAAGCAGTAGCCCTTTCAACAGCATCGGCAGTTACACCTAACGCTGCAGCTACACGTAAACGTCCGTATTTGTCTTTGTTTGCATTTGGTTTTTGAGTCAATTTAGTGATGTCTCTAAAGGTAATCAGGCCCACTAATTTATAATCAGCATTTACTACTGGAAGTTTTTCAATTTTATGACCTTGCAAAACTACTTCTGCTTGTTCCAGAGAGGTACCTTCGGCAACAGTTACTAAGTTTTCACTGGTCATAACCTCAACAATAGGTCTTGAACTATTTTTTTCAAAACGTAAATCTCTATTGGTAACGATTCCTTTTAATATTTGATTTTCATCTACAATTGGAATACCTCCAATACCAAATTCTTTCATGGCATTTTTGGCATCTGCTACTGTTGAAGTTAATGGCAAAGTAACGGGATCGATAATCATACCGGATTCGGCTCGTTTTACTTTTCTAACTTTCGCAGCTTGCTGTTCGATGGTCATATTTTTATGCAAAACGCCTATTCCACCTTCTTGAGCCATCGCAATTGCCATCGCGCTTTCGGTTACGGTATCCATAGCAGCGGATACAATAGGAACATTTAACGTTATATTTCTTGAAAATTTGGATTGAATACTCACTTCGCGAGGAAGCACATTTGAGTAGTTGGGAACTAATAGAACATCATCGTAAGTTAATCCTTCACCGATAATCTTAGAGTTGTGTGCGATCATTGCAATTGTAGTTGGAGTTTAATTGCGTGCAAATATAGATAATTTTAAGCAAAAAATCGCTATCATTTTCCAATAAATAATTAAATTGCCGTTCAAAGTCAATTCTTTGGTTCTAAAATACGTCTTGGTTTCCAATCCAGAAAATCGGTTTAATTTATTTTGCTATGACAGAAACCCACACCAATTAAAAGGACTTTCTAATGAAGCCGTTTTACTTTCGAGAACAAAATTTGGCTCGAATACAATAGTGAATCAGAATAAAAATCAGTTCTTGAAATCCCTATTCGAAATGGTAAAGGAACTAATGTTCTTACTATTGCTCTCCGCAACTAGTGCTTATTTCATTACCAGTGATTATGGAAACTGAATTTTGATGAGTGTAGCAATTGTATTGGTTTCCGCTATTTCACTGTATCCGGAATCCAAAAGCAGAACAGTAATTGAAGCCTTAAAAAAATTATCCCGATCCAAAAGCAAAGTCATTTGCAACGGCTAAATCATTGAAATTTCAAGCGAGGAAATAGTTGCTGACAACAAAACGCAACTAGGCATAAAATAGGGCAATCATTCGGGAACTCTTGAATTATGGAAAAATAGCAACTTAAAAGCTAACGAAGTATTGTTAGATAGTACTTTATCTTTTACTGTTTTTGAAAATAACATTTAACCCCAGTTGAAAAGAAAGACTATTTGCCTTGGTAACATCGCGGTATTCCAAAAGATTATCAGCAAGAATATAGAAATTTACTGGTCCAAAATGACTGGACAATCCCAATCCTATATTCTTGTACGAATACGAATCTATGGTGTACGTGGCTTTCATTTGCAATGCCTTGAAGAGTTTTCGCCTGTAATAGGTGGTAAAAGCGACTAGTGGAGTTCGTGGTGTAGACATAACAAATAATTGAGCGCCAACTGCACTTTTATAAATAGTTTCCGGATCATAATTAAGACAATTGCAATCTTCTGGTCTTTCTTCGTCAAACGAATACTGAACCGAAGTATTGAATTTTGCCGGTCGCCAAGTTGTATAATCTGCATATAAGGTGTCCAAAGGAATGGCATCATTGAATTCCTTGTATCCGTTTCCTGGTGAATTACCGGAACTGAAATTCGGAATCACACCTTCATACTTATAGGTTCCTTTGTATGTTAAACTCTCTACTTCTTTGCTGTGTTTAATAAAACCCACATCAATAACACTGGCCGTAAGCTGTATGTTTTTCTTTGGATAATAGGTAAAACCAGCATCAAATCCCAGTCCTAAATTACCTCCTAAAAAAGCTCTTTTAGTAATGTCTTTCACCACATTAGGCTCGTAATTCTCATCATCATATTGAGCAATTCCAGACGTATTGAGTTGTAATTGTGAATAAATTATCTGTTCATAGGCTCCTGTAGTGGAAGGAATAGTGTAAATGTAGCCTGAGTTCTTGGTAGAATTAGCATTGTAAATACTCGAATAAATTTTCCCTCGTACTCCTAAAATAAACTTTTCATTGATGTTTTTATGAAATCCAAGGTGAAATACCGATAGCATTTCTGCTTTGACACTCAAATCACCTAAATTAAAAACTTTTCCCAGATAAGCGCTATTTCCGTCTAAAGCTAAAATGGCAATGTCTTTAGGAACATAACTCAACATATCAAATTCCTGATACATCCCAAACGAAATATAAGAATCATTTTGTTCTCCTTTGATTTTAAAACCTCCGTTAAAAATTTCTATTTGTTCATTGATCGCTACTCTGTCTTTTCTAGAAGATGAGAATACTGCATTCCGTAATTTTACATTAAAATCGACTCCGTTATCCGCAAATAAATCATATGCCGAAAATCCGCTTGAGCCTACATTTGCAGAAATTCCAGACAATAAAGGAACTCCAAAATACCAATTATATTTGAAATCTGCTCCCGGATTAGTCATCAAAGACTGAGGAACTGAAGTGAAATTATATAAAATTTGTTTGTTTTGCGAAAAGCAATCTACAACTAGAAATAAAATAAAAATTAAGATTACTTTTCTCATTCCAACACTAAATAAGCGGTTGCACCTGAACGCAGTTTCAAACTCCCAGCACTATCCTCGTTCAATAGTGCACCAGGCGACATTGTCAGTGTAAAAGCAATTCTGGTAGTTCTTTTTAATAAATCAAGCTGGGCATTTTCAAAAGTTTCTGTCTTAGTCATTTTGTTTTCCAGACCGGTATAAGCCGGAACAGTAAAATTTATAGCGTGAACGCGTTGGTGATTTTTGTCCAAAAACACTAGATCCACTGAATATGCTCTACTAATGGTATTTTCCATTTCAAATGAAAGTTCCACTTTTTTTAATCGCTGTCTAAAAAAATCATCATTAAACACATCCAATACGGGTGCATCATAGATCACGCTTTGCTCTACTCCATTGGTGACAAAATCTTTTGCCAGAATATCAAAATATGCTAAATTAGATACAAAAACAGGCTCTAACTTTAAAGTGTTCACCTGATCATAATCTAAATCACTCGCGCATGAAAAAGAGAACAACAACAATATTAGTATTCCTATAACTCTATTGAAAGCCAGTAGTCTCATGGTATGATACGTTAAAGAAAAAATTTGATTCGTATACTTAACGCATCAATGATAAACTTATTATTGCCAAAATAAAAGAGTTCCACACGGTTTCCTTTCTTTTATTTCTAGTGAAACTCTCCAAACAACTTAGAAGCCTCATTATAAGTACTTTCAAAACTCATTGGACTCATATTCGTATATTCTTTTTGGGCAGTAAAATACGATAATAATTTCTCTGTAGGCATGTTCCCAGTCAGATCATCAGTAGCCATCGGACAACCACCAAAACCCTGAATGGCACCATCAAAACGACGGCATCCTGCTTTATAAGCGGCATCAATTTTCTCAAACCATTTATCAGGTGTGGTATGGAGGTGTGCACCAAATTCTATTTCTGGATATTGTGGAATTAAATTTGAAAACAAATACGAGATTACATCAGGGGCAGAACTTCCTACTGTGTCCGAAAGCGACAGGATTTTGACTCCCATACTGGCCAATTTTTGAGTCCATTCACCAACAATTTCAACGTTCCATGGATCACCATAAGGATTTCCAAAACCCATTGATAAATACGCCACGACTTCTTTGTTGCTTTTAGCTGCAATTTCAAGAATTTCTTGTAAGGTAATTAACGATTCAGCTATGGTTTTGTGGGTATTCCGCATTTGGAAATTCTCAGAAATCGAAAATGGGAAGCCCAAATAGCGTATTTCAGGATGAACAGCCGCAAGAGTTGCTCCTTGTGTATTGGCAATAATAGCCAATAATTTGCTTTTGGTTTGAGATAAATCAAGTTGTGCCAAAACTTCTGCTGTATCCTGCATTTGCGGAATTGCTTTTGGTGAAACAAAGCTTCCAAAATCTATAGTATCAAAACCCACACGCAACAAAGACTGAATATAAGTCACTTTTCTTGCCGTAGGAATAAAGGGCTTGATGCCTTGCATGGCATCCCGTGGACATTCTATAATTTTTATTGGTTCCATAGAAAGCCAAAGATAGAAAAACAATTAAGATTATTAAATTATGATTTTTAAAATTTCTAAAATTGACATTATTACCTATTTTGGTAATAAATTAAAATATTACGTAATTTGGTAATAACAAATATTATTACGTAATTTGGTAATAATTTGATTCTAACCTTTTGAAATTGAATTTGATTTTTTAATTACAGTTGAAATATGATAAGTATAATCACAGGAGACATTATTAATTCGAGACAACTACCTTCTGCAATATGGATTGACGGCTTGAAAGAGCTATTGAATACCAAAGGTAAAAATCCGAGTGAATGGGAAATTTATCGGGGTGACGAATTTCAAATAGAAATTACAAATCCTGAAGAAGCACTACTCACAGCTTTACAAATTAAGGCGTATCTAAAAACGCTGAAACTCGATGCGAGAATGAGTATTGGTTTTGGTGATAAAACCTATTCTGGAGCAACAATTTCCGAAAGTAACGGAACTGCATTCGTTCGATCCGGGGAACTTTTTGAAACTTTAAAAAAACTAAAAACGACCTTAGTCATTAATTCCGGCACTAGCGATTTAGATACTGAAATAAATTTAATGCTGCGTTTAGGATTGACCTTTATGGACAATTGGCTGGCGCAATCGGCTGAATTTATTGTGGTTTCTATGGCAAACAAAATGCTTTCTCAAGAAGAAATAGGCACAAAATTAGGTATCAATCAAGCCGCTGTAAGTCGGAGACGAAAACGAGCACAATTTGATTTGGTATTGGAATTGGATAATCATTTTCGGAAAAAAATTAAAAACCTCCGTGTATGATTATTTTTGTAAAACTACTATTGGCCCATTTACTTGGTGATTTTTTGTTGCAACCCACATCTTGGGTTTTAGATAAAGAAAACAGGAAACATAAAAGTATTTATCTTTATATCCACACGTTTATTCACTTTTTTCTGGCTTGGATTTTAATTGGTAAGGCTAATTTTGTTTGGTTTGCGACTGTACTAGCGGTAACACATGGAGGAATTGATTTTATGAAATTACACGTTCAAAAAGACAAAACAAAACGCAATTGGTTCCTAATTGACCAACTTTTACATCTTATCGTGCTCATAGCAATTACACTATTTTACAATAACGACCGTATCGATTTTGCATCATATGACAATCAATTTTGGATCTTTGCAACCGGAATACTTTTACTGACACAACCTACATCGATACTGATAAAAAATATCATTTCGATTTGGACTCCAGAAAACAAAAAAAACGATGATTCTCTATCCAATGCTGGAAATTATATTGGAATATTAGAACGCTTATTTGTTTTTTACTTTGTAATTAGTGCCCATTTTGAAGCCATCGGTTTTCTATTGGCTGCAAAATCTATCTTCCGTTTTGGAGATTTAAAAGAAGCCAAGGACCGAAAACTTACTGAATATGTTCTTATCGGAACCTTATTAAGTTTTGGAATTGCTTTATTGACAGGGCTTTTAGTACAATATGGGATATTAGAATTTTTCTAAAATTTTCATATTTATGGCTTTCACTAAAGCTGGTCCTTCATAAATAAAACCGGTATACAACTGAATTAAACTTGCACCGGCGTCTAATTTTTCTATTGCATCTTCGGCTGAATGAATTCCCCCTACTCCAATAATCGGGAAGGCTTTATTGCTTTTCTCAGCTAAAAAACGGATTACTTCAGTAGACCGTTTTGATAATGGTTTTCCTGACAAACCCCCTAATTCGGCTTTATTTTCGGATTGCAATCCTTCACGGGAAATTGTAGTATTAGTAGCAATAACGCCCGCGATTTTAGTTTCCTTTATAATAGCAATAATGTCAAGTAACTGCTCATCTGTCAAATCAGGAGCAATTTTCAGCAGAATTGGCTTTTGCTTTGGCTTTGCCAAATTCTTATTCTGCAACGTTTGCAACAGTTGCGTCAATGGCTCTTTGTCTTGCAAAGCACGGAGATTTGGCGTGTTTGGCGAACTCACATTCACTACAAAATAGTCCACATAATCATACAAAGCGTCAAAACATATTTCATAATCTGAAGTCGCTTCTTCGTTTGGTGTCAACTTATTTTTTCCAATGTTTCCACCTATCAAAATACCTTTATTTTTTTTTAATCGTTCCACCGCTTCTTGAACTCCACTGTTGTTGAAACCCATTCGGTTAATAATGGCGCTGTCTTCTTTCAAACGAAACAAGCGTTCTTTAGGGTTTCCTTCCTGCCCTTTTGGGGTAAGTGTTCCTATTTCGATAAAACCAAAACCAAAGCTGGACAATTCTTTATACAACTTGGCGTCTTTATCAAACCCAGCCGCAAGTCCTACGGGATTTTTAAATTTTAGTCCAAAAACTTCTGTTTCTAATCGGGGATCCTTGACTTCATAAAGCAATTTAAAAAGAGAAGAAAACCCTGGGATTTTAGACAAAAAGTGAATTAATGAAAAAGTAAAATAGTGCACTTTTTCAGGATCAAACCAAAAAAGTATGGGACGTAAAAGTAATTTGTACATGGGTGCGTTGTTATGGAGTACAAAAATAGAATTATCTAACCGATAAATAAATATTTAGAAAATAATTTATATAAATCATTTTGATTACTAAAAATATCCGGGAGTACAACGCGTATTAGAGTTACTGATCCGTAAAAATGGTGACTCGGCAGGAATTACAAATTGTAATGCTTTTAATTCATGATGCCCAACAGTAAAGCAATAGTAGTCCGAAAAAATCTAATTCCTATTTTTAGTGGTTTAATAAAAGACGGAATCACCAACTTTTATATAAAAATAGTACCTATATTGATAGAGGAAAATCACTGGGACTTTGGACAAAAAAAATGGAAAATAGAAACTTTTCCGCGATTGTTTTAACGCTGATATACCAATGGCAAAAATATAATCGTTAATTATTTGCCTATACCGACACAAAAATAATAGTGCAGGCATTGTTATTTCAAAAGATTAAATCAAACAAAATTCACACCAACATTTACTTAAAAATGCTCCTTAAAAAATGATTATATTTGCATAAAACAAAGAAAAATGCAACATATCATAGACCGTTTTATCAGTTATGTAATTATTGATACCGAATCTGATTCAAACTCAGAAACTACTCCAAGCACCCAAAAACAATGGACTTTAGCCCATAAACTGGTTGACGAATTAAAAGCTATAGGAATGCAAGACGTAACAATAGATGACAAATCATATATTATGGCTACTTTGCCCAGTAATGTGGCTCATGAAGTGCCAATCATAGGGTTTATTTCTCATTTTGACACTTCTCCGGATTTTTGTGGAGCCAATGTAAAACCTCAAATTGTGCGCAATTATGATGGAAAAGATATTGTATTAAATCCAGATAAAAACATTGTATTATCCCCGAGTTATTTCAAAGATTTACTGCAGTATAAAGGACAAACACTAATCACTACAGATGGCACAACATTACTAGGAGCTGATGACAAAGCCGGAATTACAGAGATTGTTACCGCAATGGAGTTTCTGATCAATAACCCGGAAATCAAACACGGAAAAATACGAATTGGCTTCACACCAGACGAAGAAATTGGTCGTGGTGCCCACCATTTTGATGTAGATAAATTTGGAGCTGAATGGGCGTATACTATGGATGGTAGCCAGGTAGGCGAATTAGAGTATGAAAATTTTAATGCAGCTGGCGCCAAAATCACTTTCAAAGGCAAAAGCGTACATCCTGGTTATGCCAAAGGGAAAATGATCAACTCTATGCTGATTGCCAATGATTTTATCAATGAACTCCCCTCCGGAGAAACACCTGAAGAAACTAAAGGATACGAAGGTTTCTTTCACGTGCATCACATAACAGGAAGCATCGAAGAAACCGTTTTAGAACTTATTATTCGGGATCATAACAAGAAAAAGTTCGAAAGGCGTAAAGAATTAATCGAGAAAATTGTTCGAAAAATCAATAAGAAATTTGCAAAACAATTTGGTGAAGACATAGTTATCACTGAGATTAAAGATCAATATTACAATATGAAAGAAAAGGTTCTGCCTGTAAAACACATTGTAGATATTGCTGAAAAAGCAATGAAAGAAATAGGAATCAAACCGCTTATTAAGCCTATTCGTGGCGGAACAGACGGTTCACAATTGTCCTATAAAGGATTGCCATGTCCTAATATATTTGCAGGAGGACACAACTTTCACGGAAAATATGAATACGTTCCTGCTGAAAGCATGCAAAAAGCAGTTGAAGTAATCGTGAAAATTGCTGAGCTAACAGCATTAGGAGATTCAATTATAAAATAAGCCTAATTTAGAATATTCAAAAATCAATACCTATTCTTGGGATAAAAATAATAATTGGTATGCCTAATTATAATTTCTCAAATTAATTATTGCCACAACAGAATTAGCAGCAGTATTTCAGAAATTCTATCCTTGCAAACAATACGAATTCTTAGCATATCTTAAAACAGCAAAACGAGACGAAATTAAACGTTCCGGTATTAAAAAAAGAATACGAATACTATCAGAAAATATTAGTCTTAATGACAAATATGGATGACATTAAGTCCCATTTCGAAGAACTCAGATTGGGACTTTTTAATTTAAAAAACACTAAGAAAAGAACATTCACTACAAATCATTCAGAGTAAATGTCTCTAAAATCTTACTTATAGTCTTTCATCAACAATTGTCTCCTACCTCTATTTTTGGTATACTTGAAACTTCCAATTTAGAATATTGAAAAGCTTAACATTCGAAAATAAATTAAATCACTATATTTACTAACAATTACTTAACCATTTATTAACATTGAGCCATTTTTTTTAAGTTTTTAATAAAATCAAAAACGACACTAATAATACACACTATGATACAAAAAAAAGAAAATCCTACAGTACCTACTTCCGTAAAGCCTGAAATTGATAAACCCGTAAGGGCACCCAAAAACAAAGTTATCAAACCTTCTGAAGAAACTATAGTACCACTTAATGAAGTAGTAATAACTGAAACAATAGAAGAAACCATAGAAATTTCAGTAGAAGACAAAGACGATACAACTGTGGAAGTTCTAAATAAAAAGGACGATACAAAAGATCTTAAAAAGAAGTTAAAAATGAAAGACAAAGACATGAAAGACAAAGACAAGAAAAAGGCTAAAAAAGCTGACGCAAAAGAGAAAGCAAAGCAAAAAGCGAAAGCAAAAGCAAAAAAGGCAAAAAAAGCAAAAAAGGATAAAGCAAAAAAAGCAAAAGTAAAAGCCAAGATAAAAGCGAAGAAAGCAAAAGCAAAATCTAAAAAAGCAAAGAAAGCAAAGAAAAACAAAAAATAATCCGATTATTTTTTATCCAAAAAAGTCCCAATCCGAAACCGGTTGGGACTTTTTTAATTTCTTAAACCAAAAATTATTTTTTGTTCAATACTGCACTCATTTCCATAGAAATAGCAGAACGCTCCATTTTTAATTTTCCTGACATCGTCTCTACAACAACCGTTGTATCCGCTAGTTCAGAAACTTTTCCGTGAAGACCACTTTTTGTAATGATTTTATCACCTACTTTAAGTGTGCTTTCAAATTCTTTTTCATTTTTCGCTCTTTTTTGTTGCGGTCTAATCATGAAGAAATAGATCACCACAAACATTAATATAAAGGGTGCAAATTGAGTTAATTGTTCCATAATTTTATTTTTATTTGTTAATTATTACATTAAACCACGACCGGCTTTAATAATTCTTTTGCTGGTCTGAAGCTCTTTTACTAAATTGTCTAAAATTCCGTTGATAAAAATACTACTTTTTGGAGTAGAATATTCTTTGGCAACCTCTAAATATTCGTTAAGAGTTACTTTTACGGGAATCGATGGGAATTTCAAGAACTCACAAATAGCCATTTTTAGAATGATAGTATCTATTTCGGCAATCCTATCACTGTCCCAGTTGGGCGTTTTATCCACGTATTCCTTGGCTAATTCCGTTTCATTCAAGACTGTTTTTCGGAACAAGTCTTTCACGAAATCCTTATCTTCATTGTCTTTATATAACTTTGGCACTCTGAAATTATCATCTTCACCAGATTTGATTACCTTCAATTGCTTGATAATATGTGTGTTTACTAACGGAATATCATCCACCCAAGTCAATTTGTCATCTTCCAGATACTCATACAATTTCTCGTTAGGCACAATTACATCCATGAATAAATCAACAATAAACTGTCGATCTTCCTCAAAGGTGTTCACCGCATTATTCATGTATTGTGCATACAATGTGCTGGCTTTAATATCATTCAAAAGCAATAAAATATAATCGTCGTTTAACGTCCAATTATTGATTTTACGGTTTTCCAGCGCGATACTTAATGAATTATTTTCGGAAAGAATTTGAAAAATTCTATTTTTGATGAATTTTTCGTTTGGTTTACGTTCCTCAGGAGTTGCAAGATGTTTCAAACTGGATTTATGCAAAAAAATAGTTTCTGTTTTGCAAATTTCAATCAGCGAAGAAAGCATTATAAGATATAAATCTTGAATATTGTCGATACTGTAAAAAAGGAATTTTTCTTCTTTTTCCAGATTATCTGAACCGCTTTGATGCATCGCATAAATGGATTGCATAACCTTGACGCGAATGTGTCTTCTATTTACCACCTTGTAAGAACTTTTATTAATTAGGGTGCAAAAATAAGTATTTCATTTTTTAAAATAAAATATATAATCGGTTATTTTATTGCATTCAATCAACAGTATTCAGTGAATGGTACAAAAATGTTCGCTGAATACTGAAAACTGAGCCTTGAAAACTACTTTTTATTGTTTTCTATTTTTCTTTGATAGATGCGATTTTGAGCAATCGTCAAAGCCGCATGATGCGTTGTCATGTTGTTTGCAAGGGCAAAATCAAATATTTCTAAGGTTGTGTTGTAAATATTTTCTGTTTTACGCATGATCTCCGCTTTGTCATAATGTGCTAATTCAGCATACACATTAATAATTCCTCCGGCATTAATCAAAAAATCAGGCGCATATAAAATGCCTCTTTCTTGCAGAATTGCTCCGTGAACATTCTCATCCGCTAATTGATTATTAGCAGCTCCTGCAATAACTTTGGCTTTAATTTTATAAACAGTATTGTCATTTAAAGTTGCTCCCATGGCACAAGGCGCGTAAATATCAACATCAGCACTGTACAAATCGTCTCCTCTGAAAATTGCTGCATGGTACTTCGCTCCTACTTCATTCAGTTTTTCTTCATTGATATCAGCAATGGTGACAATAGCTCCTTCTTTAGTCAAGTAATCAACTAATGTTTCGCCAACGTGACCAATTCCTTGTACCAATACTTTCTTACCACTCAAAACATCCGACCCAAATTGTTGTTTTGCAGCCGCTTTCATGCCTAAATATACTCCGTAAGCCGTAACAGGTGATGGGTTTCCGGAACCACCTCTTGATTCAGAAATTCCAGTAACATACGGCGTTACATCTCTTACGGTATCCATATCTTTAGTTTCCATTCCCACATCTTCAGCAGTAATATATCGTCCGCTTAAAGAATGTACGAATTCACCAAATTTACGCATCAACTCCGGGGTTTTTTGTGTTTTGGCATCGCCAATAATCACCGCTTTACCGCCACCAATATTCAATCCTGTAATTGCTGCTTTAAAAGTCATTCCGCGTGAAAGTCGCAGTACGTCGTTTAGGGCTTCCCATTCATTCGCGTAATTATACATCCGCGTACCACCCAAAGCAGGACCCATAACCGAATTATGAATACCAATAATTGCTTTTAAACCTGTATCTTTGTCGTTGCAAAATACAATTTGTTCATGATCATCAAATGATAATTGACCAAAAACGGGATCCATTTTTTGAAGTTCCTTTACAGTAGTGAAAGCTGCATTCATAGTGTGAAATTTTTATAATGATAAAATTATGAATTTGTCAAAAAGACGATCCAAAATTACACAAAAAATAAATATGCGGTAACATCTTATATAAAAATTGTTTATTCAGCAATTTACACAATCGAAAAATTATTATTAAAATTACTAAAAGAAAAATTTTACACCATCAATAAAACTATTTCAACATAGAATATCATAAAAATGAAAGAATTACGTTATTTAAATAAATATTTCGTCAAATACAAATACAGTTTTTTACTGGGGATTGTTTTTACCATTATTGCACAGATCTTTATGCTTTTTACACCCAAGCTGATCAGCAAGTCTTTTAAGGTAATTGAGGCTTTCGCCAAAGATAAAACCGTAGCCAAATCAGTCATTCACGAGGAATTAGTTGCGAATATTTTACTAATTATTGCCACAACAATCATTGCTGGTTTTCTTACTTTTTTGATGAGACAAACCCTAATCGTGATGTCGCGCCACATCGAATTTGATCTAAAAAACGAAGTGTTTCGGCAATATGAGAATTTATCTCAAAATTTTTACAAACAAAATCGTACCGGCGATTTGATGAACCGAATCAGCGAAGATGTATCCAAGGTCAGAATGTATGTAGGTCCTGCGGTGATGTATACTATAAATACCGTAATTCGTTTTGCTATTGTAATTGTGTATATGTATAACGTATCGCCAAGATTGACTCTGTATACCTTGCTGCCTTTGCCGCTATTGTCCTATGCCATTTTTAAACTTAGTTCCGAAATCAACGTAAGAAGCACTATTTTTCAACAATATTTATCTAAAGTTTCTAGTTTTTCACAGGAGATATTTTCAGGAATCCGAGTGATCAAAGCATATTCATTAGAAGATCAACACCAAAAAAACATGGTGAATTTAGCCCATGAGAGCAAAAGCAAAAGCTTGAATTTAGCCAAAGTACAATCTTTATTTGGACCATTAATGCTTGCCCTTATAGGAATCAGTAACTTAGTGGTCATCTATTTTGGTGGTCTGATGTACATTGATGGAACGATCAAAAGCATTGGAACCATCGCTGAATTCATCCTATATGTCAACATGCTGACCTGGCCCGTGGCTTCACTAGGTTGGGTTTCGTCAATGGTTCAGGAGGCCGAAGCCTCTCAAAAAAGGTTAAATGAATTTTTGAAAATTGAACCCGAGATAAAAAACAAAAACGAAAACAAATCCATAATTGAAGGTTCTATTTCTTTTGAAAACGTAAGTTATACCTACGAGGACACTAACATCAAAGCGTTACAAAATATTTCGTTCACAGTAAAAAAAGGAGAAACCTTAGCCATTTTAGGAAAAACAGGTTCCGGAAAATCGACTATTTTATCGTTGATTTCCAGAATGTATGATGTTACAGCCGGGAAAATAAATATTGACGGAAATGAAATAAGCACCATTAATCTGTTTGATTTACGCAACAGCATTGGTATTGTGCCACAAGATGCCTTTTTGTTTTCGGACAGTATCAAGAATAATATTATGTTTGGGAAAGAAAATGCTTCAGAAGAGGAAGTGAAATCTGCTGCCAAAAGTGCTGTGGTACATGACAACATTATGGGCTTCAACAAACAATACGAAACGGTTCTGGGCGAAAGAGGAATTACACTTTCCGGAGGTCAAAAACAAAGAGTTTCCATTGCCAGAGCAATTATTAAGAATCCCCCTATTTTACTTTTGGACGATTGCTTGTCAGCAGTGGATACTGAGACCGAAGAAGCGATATTAAACAATTTGCAAGAAATCTGCAAGGACAAAACAACTATTATAGTGAGTCACCGCGTATCATCAGCTAAAAATGCCGATCGAATTATCATTATCGAAAAAGGACAAATTATCCAACAAGGCTCTCATAATCAATTGATAAATCAAGAAGGGTATTATGCTGCTTTGTATTTGAAACAACTTTCAGAAAAAGAAATGCTATAATTGTTGTATAATACATATTTTTTATAGATTTTTGGATACTAGTTAACAACCATAAATTGACAGAAAGGATTATGAGAGAACATGACATGTTAGAAAAAGAAGAGATATTTTCTAAAGTTTTAAGAGCTGGAAGAAGAACGTATTTCTTTGATGTGAGAGCGACAAAAGCAGATGATTATTACATTACCATTACTGAGAGCAAGAAATTTACGGAAGAAGATGGATCTTTCCATTTCAAAAAACATAAAATCTATTTATACAAAGAAGATTTTGCTGCTTTTGCAGAAATTCTTGGCGAAATGACTTCTTATGTTTTGAACCACAAAGGCGACGAAGTAATATCAGAAAGACACCAAAAAGATTTCAAAAAAGAATATGCCTCTGAGAAATCAGAAGATGAAATCATACCGCAAACATCAACTTTTACCGATATAGAATTTGATGATATTTAATATTTAGTTCCTTACTTACCAATAAAAAAGTCCAAAAACCATCTGATTTTTGGACTTTTTTGTTATAGAAAATTAATTTACAGTTGATTGCAAGAATTCCTTTCACAAATTAGCCAATTCGCAATCCGTTTTGAATTTTGAAATCCGGCGCCAGTAAAATCACGTCCCCTTCCTGACCAACTGCTCCTAAAATTAAACATTCACTACTAAATTTTCCAATTTGTTTTTTAGGAAAATTGACTACGGCAACAATCTGTCGGTCTAGCAAATCCTCTTTCCTGTACCGTTTCGTTATTTGTGCGGATGTTTTTCGGATTCCAATTTCGGAACCAAAATCTATTGTGAGCTGATACGCTGGTTTTCTCGCTTCGGGGAAATCATTCACTGCCAGAATTGTTCCTATACGCATCTCTACTTTTTCGAATTCAGTCCAGGATAATTCCATAAAATCTTAGTTTTAGTTTTGAGTTATAAATATACTATTTTAACTATTTATACAACGCCAATCCGCAAGGAAAAACCAGCTCTTCATCGACAAACTCAAATACAGCAATAGTGATAGAAATATCCGTGACATATTCCTTACCAATAAAAACCTAAAATACGAGTCCTTCACACAAAGGAATAATATGGCCTTTTTTTACTTTTTCATGTATAAGTTAATTATATTCGTAGTTTTGTGCCTCAATAAAACAGTAACTATACATTGAATCAATCCTACGCAATGATCACCATACAAGAAGCAAAAACAAAAAGCGAATTAACTGATTTTATCAAATTCCCTTTTTCTTTATACAAAAACAATAAGAACTGGGTTCCGCCATTAATTGCTGAAGAACTGGAAGGATTTGATAAAACAAAAAATCCCGCTTTTGAAACTGCCGAAGCCTATTTTTATGTTGCTAAAAGAAATACCGAAATAGTAGGCAGAATTACGGCAATTATCAATTGGAGTGAGGTAAATGATCAGCAAAAAAAGAAAGTGCGTTTTGGCTGGTTTGACGTCATTGATGACATCGAGGTAACTAAAGCCCTTTTAGAAAAAGTATATGAATTAGGACGGAAAAACAATTTAGAACATGTTGAAGGCCCGATGGGATTTTCAAATCTAGACAAAGTAGGTATTCTGACCGAAGGTTTTGACCAAATAGGAACCATGATTACTTGGTACAACCATGAATATTATGCACGTCATTTTGAGCAATTGGGCTATGTAAAAGAGAAAGAATATATTGAGAGTAAATTTCCTTTTGAAAACGTAAAACTACAATTTTTTGAAAAAGCAAATGATTTAGTCAAAAAAAGATACCAGTTAAGTCCGCTTAATTTCAAAACAACTAAAGAGGTCATGCCTCATGTGGATAAAATGTTTGATTTATTTAATAAATCCTACGCTTCCCTATCGTCATTTGTTGCTATTTCCGACACTCAAAAAGAGTATTTCAAGAAAAAATACATCAGCTTTATCAATCCTGAATTTATAAAATTTGTAGAAGACAAAGATCATAACATCGTGGCCTTTAGCATTGTGATGCCTTCTTTTGCAAAGGCAGTACAAAAATCCAAAGGGAAATTATTCCCGCTTGGATTTCTACATTTACTATTGGCAAAAAAATACAGCAAAGATGTCATTTTCTATCTGATAGGCGTATTGCCGGAATATCAAAACAAAGCCGTTACCGCAATTATTTTTAAAGAATACTATGAAACTTTCCGAAAAAAAGGGATTGTTAATTGTTTTAGAACCCCTGAATTAGCTGATAATGCTCCCAGTCTAAACTTGTGGAAACATTTTAATCCATTAATTCACAAACGAAGATGCACGTATCGGTTAGAATTGTAGTATTTGACAAGTATTGAATTAAAAAAATTCATCAGTTTTGCTGATGAATTTTTAGTTTTAAATGCCTGCATGCTAAATTCTTAAAAGGAAATTATAAATCAAAGGATACAATTTACTTTTGACAACACCACACTTACATTAAATTTTAATTGCTTTCTATCTTTAAACGTTACTTTTCCTTTATTATCAACCACATCACCATAACCTTCCACATAAGTATTCCCTTTTTTTAAGAAAACAACTTGCCGTACAGTCATAAGCCCTTCGGACATGAAGGTATACGCTGCATAAAGCGTATCTCCTTTTATTTCTCCTACTAATGTCCCATTATTTTTATCTTTTTCATAGAAATTATACCTTAATTTTCCTGAAACATATTGCTCATTTTCTATTTTCAAAATCATAGAAATGGTATCATTCTTTATAACGCCGGTGTAACATTCTTCCAGAATAGACTCTTTAACATCCTTTTCTATAGAAACATTTGGACTTGCGGCTTCTTCCAGCTGTTTACTTTTATGACATGAAATTAAAAAACTAAAAAAAATGACACCCAATACAATCCCTTTTTTCATACCCTTTGTTTTTTGTTGTATAAAGATATCACTTCTTTTTAAGTATAAAAAAAATCCATCCTGCTAAAGAAAGCAGGATGGATTAGAATAACTTATTTTATAAGACTAAGCGTCTAAATCAACTTTTGTTTTACTTGCAATCTCTTTATAGGTTCCATTTACTAATTTTTCACGAATGGCTTCAAAAGCAACTAGTGTTTCCTCAATATCTGATAATTCATGTGAGGTTGTAGGTATCATTCTCAATAAGATAATTCCTTTTGGAATAACAGGATAAATTACAATCGAAAGGAAAATTCCGTAATTCTCTCTCAAATCGTTCACCATAACCATAGCTTCCGGAACACTGCCTTCTAAATAAACAGGAGTAACACATGTGTTTGTGTCTCCAATATTAAAGTTTCTGGTTCGTAATCCGTTTTGTAATGCATTAACATTCTCCCAAAGTTTGTCTTTCAATTCTGGGTGATTACGCAACAATTCCAATCGTTTCAAAGAACCAATTGTTTGAATCATTGGCAAGGACTTAGCGAACATTTGAGAACGCATGTTGTATTTAAGATAATCGATAATGTCTTTATCCGCAGCTACAAAAGCACCAATATTAGCCATTGATTTAGCAAAAGTGGAAAAATAAACATCAATATCATCCTGAACTCCTTGCTCTTCACCTGCTCCGGCACCTGTTTTTCCAAGTGTTCCAAATCCATGTGCATCATCAACAAGCAAACGGAAATTATATTTTTGTTTCATGTCCACAATCTCTCTCAATTTTCCTTGCTGTCCACGCATTCCAAAAACGCCTTCCGTTATAAAAAGGATTCCTCCTCCAGTTACTTTAGCTAATTTTGTGGCGCGTTGCAGGTTTTTTTCCATACTTGCAAGATCGTTATGACGGTATGTAAAACGTTTTCCCATGTGCAAACGAACACCATCAATAATACAAGCATGTGCATCAACATCATACACAATTACATCATTTTTAGTTACTAATGCATCAATTGTAGACATAATTCCTTGGTAGCCAAAATTCAATAAATATGCTGACTCTTTGCTTACAAAAGCAGCTAATTCATTTTCTAATTGCTCATGATATTTGGTATGTCCACTCATCATTCGGGCTCCCATAGGGTAAGCTGCTCCATATTGTGCAGCCGCATCAGCATCTGCCTTCCGTACTTCCGGGTGATTAGCAAGACCCAAGTAGTCATTTAAACTCCAATTCAAAATATCTTTCCCATCAAACTGCATTCTTGGACCTAACTCACCTTCTAATTTAGGAAAAACAAAATAACCTTCCGCTTGTGAAGCCCATTTTCCTAATGGTCCTTTATTGTTTTGAATCCTTTCGAATAAATCTTTTACCATAATATATTAAGTAATAATTTTAATTTTTAAGAAGTTGCAAAAATAATTATTTATATTTTATAAAGGACTTGAAAACAAATTTATTTTTAGTTTATTACAACGATAATTCCTGACAATTTCCTACTATATGCGATATCTGTTACATTATCTAAAAAAAAATGCTTCATTCCTGCTAATAACACAACAAAAAGTATATCTCACAAAACTTTGAAACGATTTTGATTCAAAATCGTTTTATCAATAAACATTGTATCTTTGAATAAATATTTCAATACTAAAGTTTATGGCACAGGACACAAAAGAGTTAAAATTAGCGGTTCTAATTGATGCTGATAATGTTCCCTACAGCAATGTAAAAGGAATGATGGAAGAAATTGCTAAATTTGGCACACCAACCACCAAACGTATTTATGCTGATTGGACGAAACCTAATGCTGGTGGATGGAAAAGTGTTTTATTAGAGCATGCCATTACGCCTATTCAACAATACAGCTATACTGTAGGAAAAAACTCCTCAGATTCAGCGATGATTATTGACGCAATGGATCTATTATATTCTGACAAAGTGGATGGTTTTTGTATTGTATCCAGTGATTCTGATTTTACCCGTTTAGCAATTAGGCTTAGAGAATCCGGTATGAAAGTAATTGGTATTGGAGAGCAAAAAACGCCCAATTCATTTATTGTTGCCTGTGATCGCTTCATCTATATTGAGGTTCTGGATGGCGCAATCAAGAAAAAAACAAAAAAACCAACGGCCACTGATCCTAAAAAAGTTGCCCCAAAAACGTTGAACAAAATTGATTTGCACACCATTGAATTAATAGAATCAACCATTGAAGACATAGGTGATGACAGTGGATGGGCATTTCTCGGTGACGTAGGAAATCTTATTGTGAAGAAAAAACCAGAGTTTGATCCTAGAAATTATGGCTTTTCTAAATTAACTCCAATGTTGAAATCATTGACCGATATTCTGGAAATTGACGAAAGAGACTCCGATAAAAAAGGAATCAAACACGTTTATGTACGATTGCGATTTAGTTAACTAATTTTTTGATTGCCTCATATAGCACTTCTTTTTTGATTGGTTTAGACAAATAATCATTCATTCCTATTTCCTTAACCCGCTGTTTTGTGGCCTCCATGACATCCGCTGTTACAGCAATAATAGGAATATGACTATTGTGTATACCTGCTGCTCCATTTCTTATTGCAATTGTAGCTTCATAACCATCCATCACTGGCATTTGAAGGTCCATCAGTACAATATCAAATTGATTTTTAATCAATGCCATTATCCCTTCCTGACCATTATTAGCAAACATAACTGTGGTATTCAACCATTTTTTAGTAATCATTTTGATCACCATCTGGTTTATAGGATTGTCTTCAACTACTAAAATGGATTTCCCTTCTAAATCATTTTCAATTCCCATTTTAGCAGTTGTTCCTATGCCTTTTTTTTGTTCAGAGACCTCAAAATCAATCGTCATGACACAGGTGGTTCCCACATTAATCACGCTATCCATTTTAATACTTCCGTTTTGCATATCTACCAATGTTTTCACGATATAAAGTCCTAATCCAAGTCCGCTGAATTTTTTCTTATTATCACTACTCTTTTGATAAAAAGAATCAAAAATACGTTCCCTTTTATCAGGAGAAATCCCCACCCCGGAATCTGAAATGGTCAATATCAAGCTCGCCCTGTTGCCGGGCAATAATTCCGCATCAATAGTAAACTTCACACACCCTTTTAAGGTGAATTTAATGGCATTACTTAATACATTATTAACGATCTGAACCAATCGATTAGCATCTCCAATCAAAAAATCAGGAATATTCTTTGATTTCGAAAATTGAAACTCAAGTCCCTTTTCATTCGCTATATTGATCGCATTATTATTTAAATACTCTAAAACCTGTACGGGATCAAATGGATTGTTTTCCAGTTTTAATTCCCCTTTTTCAATTTTAGAAAAATCAAGAATATCATTGACCGAACTCAATAAACTATACGAAGAATACTTTATGATTTTGCATTTATGTTTGATCGTATCATCTTCAACTTCATTAGAAATTGACTCAATCAAATTCATAATAGCATTCAATGGAGTACGTAATTCATGACTAATATTGGATAAAAAATAAGATTTCAAATCATTCATTTCTTCAGAACGAATCAAAGCAAGACGATTGAGGTTGTCTTTTTCATTTTTAAGATTCCGAATCAAATTAGCCATAGAAAGGGAAAGAAAAATAACTTCCAAACCAGTACCTAATTTAGAGCTGTTATCTGTTAGAAACGAATTGGGAATTTGACTGAAGTTATTGAGAATAAAAATGCCAAAGCCGAGCACCAAAAAGAAAATACCCATTGTAAAAAAACCATCTACATGTATTTTTTTACAATACAGATACACGACAGAACTTATAATCAAGATAAGAATCAGCAATCCCAGCACGTTTGCCAATGGATAACACAAAGCTAAAGCCTTAGGAACAAATAAAATACATACAATTAAAACAAAAGCTAAAAAATAAAGAACAGTAAACAAAAAGTAAAGTATTTTATTATGTTTTTTGATATTCAAAAAAACTTCACTGTATTTGCCCAGCAAAAAACCTGCAATCATCGCAAAAAGCAACACTGCACGAAGCGAAAACCAACCGCCTTTAGGGGTAATTAACTCATAAAAATAACCATCTAAAGAGAACTGCATTAAGCCGATAAAAACAACATATAAACTATAATATAAAAATGCTTTTTGGCGTAAGGCAAAATAGAAGAATAAATAAATAATAGAAACAATGGCCAGAATACCATAGAATATACCAAAAAACAACTGCTCGTTTGAAATCAACTTTATAAAGTTTTCTGAAGAGTACAACATGACCGGCATGTTGACAACTTCACCATCACTTTTTAGATGCAAAAATAATTGCTGCCTCGAATTTGGCAAAATTTTAATCTTAAAAATAGTTTTACGATTATCAAAACTTCGCTCAGAAAAGGGCATATTATCACCGCTTACCATTTTGGTAATTTTCCCCGAAGTGCTATCAATAAAATACAATTCTACTAAATCCGTTATAGGTCTGGCCGTTTCTAAATAATAATTCAAAGTCCGATCACTAGCGTTTATAAGCTCCGTTTTTGACCAAAAATTATTTTGAGAAAAACCTAAATCATCATTTTTAGTTTGAAGTTTTTTAGGATTAAATGAATTAAAGTTGGCAAGAACATAGTGAATATCTAGATTTCTTTGACCGACATCTGCAACTGTAGTGTAATTGTGCAATGAAACTTCTTTGGGTATAGTTCCATTACTGAATTCATATTGAGAAAATGATTTAGTAAAAAACAATACAACTAAAGAAACATAAATCCATTTATCTATTTTTTTACCCATCGCCGCAAACTGTATAATTAAATATTAGTTTATATACGTTGAAAGATAAAGTTTGGTTTTATAACAGGTTTTAAAATTGCTAGCGTTTGATACAAAGAAGTAACTCGTTGGGTTTACTAATTCAAAGCATAATAACCCCCTTCAAATAGAGCTTACAACACACGAATTCAAACGTTCATTTTCAAACGTTCATTTTCAAACCTTTAAACGCAATGTTTAACAAATATTTCCTTTATGATAGCGTTTAGAAAGCACCATAAAAAAATACTGCTGCTTTGTTTGATACAATTATTAATTAAAACATCCTATTTTGACAAACACCTAGCCCAGATTGAAACGGCATCCTTTTCTTGCTTTCTTTAAGCAAGGAAAGATACAGTGTAAAGCTGGAAATAGCTCCTGAAGAAAAGTTTAATCGCTGAATTGGTTAAATGGTTATTTGAAAACCTTGGCATCTTTGTACCTTTGCCCTTTTCAAACTAAGATTTAAAATTATGCGCATTGATATTGTTACTGTTCTGCCAGAATTATTGCGAAGTCCGTTTGAGGCTTCGATCATGAAACGAGCTATTGACAAAGGTCTGGTGGAAGTTCATTTTCATAATCTGCGGGATTACACGACCAACAGACAAAAAAGCGTAGATGATTATCCCTATGGCGGTGGCGCCGGAATGGTGATGACCGTACAGCCTATCGACGCCTGTATTACGCATTTGAAAAGCGAGAGAGCCTACGATGAAATCATTTACATGTCGCCGGACGGGGAAACCCTAAACCAGAAAATGGCCAATACGATGTCAATGTATGAAAATATTATTATCCTTTGCGGACATTATAAAGGAGTAGATCAGCGGGTACGCGATCATTTTATTACCAAGGAAATCTCTATTGGTGATTACGTTTTGAGTGGTGGTGAATTAGGCGCATTAGTATTATCAGATGCATTGATCCGATTGATTCCTGGTGTTTTGAGTGATGAAACCTCCGCATTGACGGATAGTTTTCAGGACGGATTATTATCAGGTCCTATATACACTCGTCCGGCAGATTACAACGGATGGAAAGTTCCGGAGGTTTTGACCAGCGGGAATTTTGCCAAAATTGACAAATGGCGCGAGGATATGGCCTACGAACACACGAAGAACAGACGACCGGATTTGTTGGAAGATTAAAATTTGTTTGAAGTTTAAGGTTTAAAGGTGGCATTCAAGAACTTCTAAACTTTAAACAAGAAAAACTTTAAACTTTAAACTTTTTTATTTACTTTTGCACCCACATTAGCTCAACCTCTGGCGAGATCCGTGAATGTTGACTTAATACAAACCATAATTAAAAAATATCATGGCAGATTTAATGAAATTCGTTCAAGACGAATTTGTAACAAGAAAAGATTTCCCAGTTTTTGCAGCTGGAGATACTATCACTGTTTACTACGAGATTAGAGAGGGTGAAAAAACAAGAACTCAGTTTTTTAAAGGAGTTGTTATTCAAAGAAGAGGTTCTGCTAATACAGAAACGTTCACGATTCGCAAAATGTCAGGTGCTATTGGTGTAGAGCGTATCTTCCCAGTAAACTTACCAGCTTTACAAAAAGTGGAAATCAACAAAAAAGGTGCAGTTCGTAGAGCTAGAATTTTCTACTTCAGAGAACTTACTGGTAAAAAAGCTAAAATTAAAGACAAAAGAAGATAGTCAAATATCTCTTTATTATAAAAGTCCTGACGTTGTCAGGATTTTTTTTTGGTTTAAAGTCAAGCTATTCAATACTATTCTACCAATTTTATTAAAATTGAATGCATTTGAAGCACTTATTTTTTGACAAGAAATAAGGAATATATTTTCCATATTCTTATTTTGACCATCCTAAAGTAATAATTTGACAATTCATTTTAAACAAATGAAAACGCATTTTCTTTTACGATAACGTTTTATTACATTTGTAGCTAAATTTAAAAAATAAGAATTACATATATCAATACATTATGACAAAAATTAAAGTAGCTAATCCGGTAGTTGAATTGGATGGTGACGAAATGACACGAATTATTTGGTCCTTTATCAAGGAAAAATTAATTCTTCCTTATTTAGATTTAGATATTAAATATTACGATTTAGGAATGGAAAGCAGAGATGCTAGTAATGACCAAATCACTATTGACTCTGCTGAGGCAATAAAAAAATACAATGTTGGTATTAAATGTGCCACAATTACTCCTGATGAAGACCGTGTTACCGAATTTGGTTTAAAAAAAATGTGGAAATCTCCAAACGGAACCATCCGTAATATTGTAGGCGGAACCGTTTTCCGTGAACCAATTATCATGAAAAACGTACCTCGTTTAGTACCGGGTTGGACACAGCCTATCGTTATTGGTCGTCATGCTTTTGGAGACCAATACAAAGCTACAGATACTGTTATCAAAGGAAAAGGGAAACTAACAATGACTTTTGTTCCTGAAGAAGGAGAAACTCAAACTTGGGAAGTATACGATTATAAAGGAGACGGAGTCGCAATGGCAATGTACAATACGGATGAAAGTATTTACGGTTTTGCACATTCCTCTTTCCAAATGGCTTTGACAAAAAAATGGCCTTTGTATCTTTCTACAAAAAATACTATTTTGAAAGCCTATGACGGACGTTTCAAAGATATTTTTGAAGAAGTATATCAATCTACCTACAAAGCACAATTCGTTGAAGCAGGAATTGCTTACGAACACCGTTTGATCGATGACATGGTTGCCTCTGCAATGAAATGGAGTGGTGGTTTTGTTTGGGCGTGTAAAAACTATGACGGTGATGTTCAATCTGACACTGTTGCACAAGGTTTTGGTTCGTTAGGATTAATGACTTCAGTATTAGTTACTCCTGATGGAAAAACTCTAGAAGCAGAAGCGGCTCACGGAACAGTTACACGTCACTACAGACAACACCAACAAGGAAAAGCAACATCAACAAACCCAATCGCCTCTATTTTTGCATGGACAAGAGGATTGGAACACAGAGGTAAACTGGACGAAAATCAAGCTTTAATTGATTTTTGTCATACTCTAGAACAAGTATGCATTGATACTGTTGAAAGCGGAAAAATGACTAAAGACTTAGCAATGTTAGTAAAACCAGAAGGGTTGACTGCTGCAGATTACTTGACTACCGAGGCTTTCTTAGCAGCGATACAAGAAAATTTAGATGCTAAACTAGCTTAATTTTTTTACTACATAATATTAAAAAGACAACTGGAAACAGTTGTCTTTTTTTTTACCTTAGCAATACCTTAACGGTTGTTATATGTCAAATACTGTTCTATTTAATGTAATTTGCATTTTTGTATTTAGAAAAATTTAAACAATGACTCCAAAGAAAATTATTCCCTTTTTAGTGGTATTACTATGCTCCTTTTCATGCTTCGCTCAAGAGAAATTTACGCTAAGCGGAACTATTATTGACGCCAACAGCAACGAAACTTTAATAGGCGTCAACATTGTAATCCTTGAACTCAAAACCGGAGTAACTACCAATGAATATGGATTTTACTCCATCACAGTTCCAAAAGGAATCTATAACGTCCAAATCAGTTATTTGGGATTTCAAACCAAGGAAGAGCTAATCGACTTGAGTCAAAACCTAAAAAATAATTTTAATTTATTCAGTGATGAAACCGCCTTGAAAGAAGTTGTTATTACGGATAATGAAACCAAAATAGACATCAAAAAACCCGAAATGAGCGTCAATAAACTCTCCATTTCAGCGATCAAGAAAATGCCCGTTGTGCTGGGCGAAGTCGATGTTTTAAAATCTATTTTATTACTGCCCGGTGTTACAAATGCTGGTGAAGGCGCTTCAGGATTTAATGTTCGTGGTGGCGGTGCCGACCAGAATTTAATTCTGCTCGATGAAGCTACCATATTCAATTCTTCACACGTTTTTGGTTTTTTCTCTGTTTTTAATCCGGATGCCATCAAAGATTTGAAGTTGTACAAAGGCGGAATTCCAGCTCGTTATGGTGGAAGAGCCTCTTCTGTGTTGGATATTTATCAAAAAGACGGCAACAGCAAAAATTTTCATGTCAATGGAGGAATCGGATTGATTTCCAGTCGCATTTTGGCCGAAGGACCATTGGTAAAAGACAAAGGTTCCTTCCTGATTGGTGGCAGAAGTTCCTATGCGCATTTATTCCTGAAGCTATCCGAAAAACAAAAAAACAACTCCGCTTATTTTTATGACCTAAATACCAAGTTGAGTTATAAATTAGATGCAAATAACAGTCTGTATTTATCGGGTTATTTTGGCCGAGATGTCTTCAGCCTGAACAAAAGTTTTACCAATATTTATGGAAACACCACTTTAAACTTGCGCTGGAATCACTTGTTTTCTGAAAAATTATTTTCTAATTTATCGCTCATTTACAGCGATTATTATTACGGTTTGGATTTGGATTTTGTAGGGTTCAAATGGGATTCCGGCATCAAAAATTACAATATCAAATACGATTTCAAGAATTATATTTCAGATATATTCAAATTGAATTACGGAGTAAACGGAATTTATTACGAATTCAATCCGGGAACCATCAAGCCATCTGATACGGACTCCGGAATAAATTTTGCTCAATTGGATAAAAAATATGCTTTTGAACCCGCAGTTTACATCAACGCTGATCACGAAATATCCGACAGAATAGCCCTTTCCTACGGACTTCGATACAGTATATTTTACCGTTTAGGGCAATCTACCGTGAATATTTATGAAAATGACAATCCGGTTCTCTTCAATTCGGAATTACAGATTTATGAAAAAGCAACTCCAATTAACACTGAATTTTACGACAAAAATAAAGTCATCCAAAGCTATAATTATCTGGAACCTCGTTTTTCATTGGCGTACAAAATCAATGACAACCAATCCATAAAAGCAAGTTACAACAGGATGGTGCAGTATTTACAATTAATTTCGAACACCACATCGCCAACTCCACTTGATGTCTGGACGCCAAGCGATAATTTCATTAAACCCCAAATTGCAGATCAGGTGGCTTTGGGTTATTTTAAAAACTTTCAAGAAGGAATGTATTCCCTTGAAGTAGAAACGTATTATAAAGAAGTGCAAAACCGCTTGGATTATATTGATGGTGCTAATTTGATTGCCAATAAAGCCATTGAACAAATAATCCTGAACGGGCAATTACGATCATACGGTTTAGAAATCATGTTCCGAAAAAACGAAGGGAAATTTAATGGCTGGATATCGTATACATTATCCAAATCCGAGCAACAAACTCCTGGAAGAACCTCAATCGAAACCGGAATCAACAACGGCCAATGGTACAATTCCGTATATGACAAACTGCACAATATTGCAATAACCAGTTCCTACAATCTAAATGAAAAATGGTCTTTTGGAGCTAATTTTGCCCTGCAAACTGGGCAACCGGTAACATATCCTGTTGGACAATATGAATACTTAGGCATCAATCTACCCAGTTATGGATTGAGAAATAGAAATCGGCTCCCCGCTTACCACCACCTGGATATTGCCGCTACTTTGACTCCTAAAAGCAATAAAGACCGCCAATGGAAAGGCGAATGGGTTTTTAGCATTTACAATTTGTACAATCGGAAAAATGCCGCTTCTATTAATTTTAGACAAAATACAGATACAGGAATCAATGAAGCTGTAAAAACTTCGATATTTGGTGTAGTTCCAGCGGTGAGCTATAACTTTAAATTTTAAGCTTAGCATTCTACAAGGCAACTAAATAAAAAATAAAATCATGAAAAAAATAACACTATATCTGGTACTTCTCATCGCTATTTTTTCGGCAAGTTGCGAAGATGTTGTCGAAGTAGATTTAGATAATGCTCCACCAAAACTGGTAATTGAAGCAGCAATTAATTGGAAAAAAAGAACTTCGGGAAATCAACAAAAAATAAAACTGACTACAACAACTGGATTTTACGGTACAACTATTCCAAAAGTTTCCGGAGCAACAGTGTCTATAAAAAATAGTGCTAATGTGGTTTTTACTTTTTCGGAAATTGCAAATACCGGCGAATATACTTGCGTTACTTTTATACCGGTAATCAACGAAACCTATACACTGACAGTTATCAGCAATGGCAATACGTATACCGCAACCGATACACTAAAACCCGTTACGCCAATCACAAAAATTGTTCAAAACAATCAAGGCGGTTTTACAGGGACTGACATTGAAATTAAAACATTCTACCAAGATCCAGCGGGTGAAACCAATTATTACCTGTACAAATATGTGTATTCAAACCAAGCAAAATCAAATTTTTATGTTGACCAAGATGAGTTTTTCAACGGAAACGAATTTTTCAGTATGTCACAAAATGACGAGTTAAAAAAAGACGATAAAATTGAAATAATCCACTTCGGAATTTCAAAAGCATACTACAATTACATGAGTGTATTAGTGAGTATTGCAGGAAATAATGGTGGCGGACCGTTTCAATCTCCGCCTGCTACCGTAAGAGGAAACATAATCAACACCACGGATTCGGCTAATTATCCTTTGGGTTATTTCTCCCTTAGCGAAGTTGATGTTAGAAGTTACACGATTGAATAATCAGGAGCTAATCCGGCTGTTCATTACAACCAAAAACAGGCTCTAAACAGTTTTCCAGACCGTATAAGGAGCTTCCTTTGGTCGCTCTTCTACTGCCGGAAAACTAAAGTTTACAACCTGTTTTGGTTTTCATTGCCATCCGGGCTAGTACGTGAGAGATAAAACGAGAACTTTTATTTACTTTTACACCATAATTCATAATTCATAATTCACAATGTCTTCACACCATATCGTTCGCGACGACCAAGAACCTGCTTTAATCATTGCCAATGGCGCTTCCTGTAACCCGGAACTATTGGGTCAATTACTGGAATGGTCACCACTCGTGGTCGTATTAGATTCGGCTATGGTTCGCGTTATGGAACTAGACATCAAAGTCGATGTGCTTTTAGGAGATTTTGACCGAGGATTTGACCCAGAAATTTATAAAACGTCTCAATATCCCATCGAAATAATTCATACTCCGGATCAGAATAAAACCGATTTAGAAAAAGCTTTTGACTATTTAATCGAAAAAAAAATTCCTGCTGTAAACGTCGTTTGGGCCACCGGACGAAGAGCTGATCATACCATAACCAATATTACCAACATTACGAGATATAGAAATTTATTGAAAATTGTCATTCTGGACGATCACTCAAAAGTATTCCTTTTGCCTAAAAAATTCGAAAAATGGTATACGGCAAACACTCCTATTTCATTAATCCCTGTAGGTCACGTCACTGGAATTCATTCTGATAATTTATTTTATCCGCTGAAAGATGATAGTCTGACTATTGGTTACAGAACCGGCAGCAGCAACCACGTCCTCAAAGACGGAATCGTAACAATAGAACATAATGAAGGTGATCTATTAATGATGGAATGCCTGGATTAGTTTTATTACATTTTTAACAATATATTTCTTATAATTTCATAGTAACTCCAAGGAATAAAATGATTCGCTTTTTTGATCGTTATTGCATCGATTGATTTAGCATTGGTAAACTTTTTTTGCATAAAGGCAACATTGCTGTACGGCACCAAAACATCTTTTGTTCCATGAATAATCGTAACCGCACAAGTAATTTTTTTTAGTTCTGGCTCTAAAGCTACCAAATCCTGTTTCAGCCACCACAACTCATCATTAGAAGGACGCAATGCTCCGGGAATCAAATACCGCAAAGGCTTTGCCTTGATAACCGTTCTCCATTTCTCTGGGTTTTCAGCTTTCGGGTCCAATGATCCTGCCAGTATCACCAATCTTTTGTACCAAGAAGGATTATCCGCAGCCAATTGAGCCACAACTGGTCCGCCTACAGAATGCCCAACCAAAATTAGCGGCTTTTTATTATCGGTTTTTTTTATAAACTCAGATATTCTTTGAGATTGCTCCCTTAAATTTTGAGCATCACCAAAATCACTGTATCCAAAACCCGGTCGATCAATCGCAATCATTCGGTATTTTTTCAGCAATAAAGTATCTTTAAGATATTCTTTGAAGGCATTCCAGCTTCCGGGCGAACCGTGTACAAAAAACAATGTCGGATTTTGCGCATTACCCGTTTCTACATAATGTATTTTATAGCCTTCAAAAGCAATTGTTTTATCCTGAAATTCTATTTTTGATGGAGCAAAAAATTTTGATGTCTCTTTATTCGAAAATCGCATCGTCATACAAGACTGACACATTACGATATACAAAAAAATTAAACTGTAAACTATGTATCTCTTTTTGAAATGAAAAGTAGCGGGTATAAAAGTCATACTATTTGTGTGTTTTATAAAAGTAACCGTTTTTATGGTTCTAAAAAACGGCAATATTCTAATTTTATGATTTATTTTCGATCTGTTTAATGGGTCATAGTCAGATCAAACGCATTAAAACAAATTGAAGTTTAAACCACATAGAAACATAGTGTTTATTCCTGTAAAAATAAATTTTGACAGTGATAAGAGTTCACAATAGAAAAAAAAGCATTGGCTTTTTTTCTATGTCACCTAAATTTTGACTGTTCGGAACAGATTTAAATCAAAAATTAAATTAAATTCTATGTTTCTATGTGGTTCATTTTTTCATCTGTTTAATGAGTCAAAGTCGTCTTTGTACTTTTACAAAATAGTTATGCCTATATTTGCATCGAAATAAAAAAAATGAAAGCGAAAACGATTACCGAAAAGACTAATTTACATCCCAGAAATCTGGATAGATTTGGATATGATTTTGAGGAACTAATTCAAAAATCCCCTGAATTAAAGCCTTTTGTTTCCGCCAATAAGCACAATCCAGACGCTTTGGAAGAAACAATTGATTTTAGTAATCCCGATGCGGTAAAGTCGCTTAACAAAGCATTATTGTTGTCCCATTACGACATTCAAAACTGGGATATTCCTAAAAATTATCTTTGTCCGCCCATTCCCGGAAGAGCGGATTACATCCATTATATAGCAGATTTATTAGCTTCAAGCAACAACGGAATCATTCCTGAAGGAGAAACCGTTCAAGGCTTAGATATAGGCGTAGGTGCGAATTGCATTTATCCTATAATTGGTAATTCAGCGTACGGATGGAGTTTTGTAGGTACAGATACCGATTTAAAAGCAATTGAAAATTGCAGTGCCATTATTGAAGAAAATCCAAAATTGATTGACGCTATCAGCTTACAACAACAAACGGAATCGCGCTTTATTTTTAAAAATATAATCACTCCCGAAGACAAATTTACGTTTACCATTTGTAACCCACCTTTTCATGCCTCGCAAGATGAAGCCACGAAAAGCACGATTCGAAAAATCAACAATTTAGAAAATGCTAAAACTACAACCCGAGGTACAGCCGAACGAAGTGACGCTAAACCTGTTTTAAATTTTGGTGGTCACAATGCAGAATTGTGGTGTGAAGGCGGTGAATTAGGTTTTGTAACCCAGATGATTTACGAAAGTGCAAAATATCCGATGCAGTGCTTGTGGTTTACAACTTTGGTATCTAAAAAAGAGAATCTTTCCAGTCTTTACAAAACATTAAACAAAGTAAGTGTGGTCGAAATTAAAACCATCGATATGGCTCAAGGCCAAAAAACTAGCCGAATTATTGCTTGGACTTTCCTCAGTGAAGCACAACAAAAAGCTTGGAAATTTTAAAAAATCAGCCTAATTACTCCTCATTCTGGTTAGAAATGAAAGATCTTTATCAATAAAAATAGTACATGTTCAATAAGAAGAACTCAAACTAGTTTTTTCATAAAAAAAAATGTAAATAATAATTATTTGCCATTTAACAAATATCTTGATTGTTTTTATTCTAATTAACGCCATTTAAGTAGTATTTTTACGGTTCTAACATTAAATTACCAAAAATGAAAAAACTTTTCTTTATTCTAACTTTAATTTTTTCAGCAGTAATAACTGCCCAAGAAATTAGAGTCTCCGGTGTTGTTACTGACGACTCCAACGCCACCTTACCTGGAACAACCATTATGATCAAAGGAATTGCAAAGGGCACTACTTCAGATATAGATGGTAAATACACCATTACTGCAAAAATTGGAGATATTTTACAATTCTCCTATGTAGGTTTAGAAACAAAATCAGTTAAAATCACAGGAAGTACACTAAACATTACTTTAACGGGAAGTGGCGAAACATTACAAAATATAGTTATAATGGGCTCCCGTAATCCTACAAGAACCGTAACGGAATCTGCAGTACCTATTGATGTTATTTCTATGAAAGAGATCGCTTCACAAGGTGCTCAAACGAATTTGAATCAGATTTTAAATATGGTTGCGCCATCATTTACCTCAAATACAACCACTGTAGCTGATGGAACGGATCACATTGACCCTGCACAATTAAGAGGTTTAGGACCAGACCAAGTATTGGTTTTAATAAACGGAAAAAGAAGACACACTTCTTCTTTGGTAAATATTAATGGATCACCTGGTAGAGGAGCTGTAGGTACCGACTTGAATTCCATTCCCGCTTTTGCTATCGAAAAAATTGAGGTATTAAGAGATGGAGCTTCAGCTCAATATGGCTCAGATGCTATTGCTGGTGTAATCAACATCAACATGAAAAAAGATACTAAAAAATTAGAAATAAACCTTTTTGGAGGAAGTCATTTTTCTAAAAATGCTAACGACCATACCGGTGGAAATGATGGAAACAACATTCAAATTGACTTGAACTACGGAACAAATTTAGGAAAGGAAAAAAGTTTCATTAATATTACGGCAAGTGCTCAATTGCGAGGTCAAACAAGTCGTGCTAAAGAAGTTAAAGGAAATTTATTTAACCGATACAATGCTGTTGAAGAAAGAGCTAGAATAGCAGGTATTAACATTAATAGTTTGTATGCGAATACGTTAAACACTACCCCTGGTTTTTATAACGGTTTGCTGAACACAATTAATACGTATGCGCAACAAGTAAGTTATTTTGATGCAACAACAAAAACTGCTATTCAAACTGCCGCATCGAATGGAAATTTATCCGGGATGAGAGCTTTATTAGGAGTTGACGTAACTTCGGAGGAACTTGGTGCTAGAGGTTTAGTACGAAATGATTTTAATATGCGAGTAGGTCAATCATCACTTCAAAGCTCACAATTCTTTGTAAATGCTGCCTATCCTTTAACTGATAAATTAGAATTGTATGCTTTTGGAGGAAACAGCAACAGAACTGGTGAAGCCGCCGGTTTTTACAGAAGACCAAATCAATCTAGATCGTATACCGGTTTGTATCCAAATGGTTTTTTACCAGAAATACATTCAACAATCAACGATATCTCAGCAGCAGCGGGTCTTAGAGGTATAATTTTCGAAAATTGGAATTTTGACTTAAGCAATACTTTTGGAAGAAATGCATTTGATTATGGCGTTGAAAATACCGTCAATTCTTCCATGAGAGAAAACTCTCCTACTGAATTTGACGCTGGTGGATTAGCCTTTAGCCAAAACACAACCAATTTCGACATGAACCGAAAATTTGGTGATTTGAACGTTGCTTTTGGAGCTGAATACCGAAATGAAAACTATAGTATTAGTGCAGGACAACCAGAATCATATAATTTATATGATATAAATGGTGATGTCGCTTTACCAGGAGTAACCCCCGCTAATCTGATCGTAACTGATTTCTTTGGATCTATTAGAGGGAATGGCTCCCAAGTATTTCCGGGTTTCAGGCCAACAAATGCTATTGACAAAGGTCGTAACAGTACCGCTATTTATGGAGATCTTGAATATGATGTTACAGAAAAATGGTTATTGAACGGAGCCGTTCGTTTTGAAAACTATTCTGATTTCGGAAACACTACTAATTTTAAAGTTGCCAGTCGTTATAAACTAACAGACAACATTAATTTGCGTGGTGCTGTTTCCACAGGTTTTCGCGCTCCTTCTTTACATCAAATCAATTTTAATGCTACAGCGACTCAATTTGTTGGTGGTGTACCATTTGAAGTAAGCACATTTAGTAATGATTCCCCGGCAGCACAAGCCCTTGGAATCCCACAATTGAAACAAGAAGAATCTAAAAGTGCCAGTATTGGTTTTACCGCTAAGATTCCAGAAGGAAACATTACTTTGACTGCCGATGCTTATATTGTAAGAATAGATGACAGAGTAACTTTGACGGATCAATTTTCTCGTCCATCGGGAACGTTTGCTGACGGAACGCCACAGAGAGAGCTTCAATTACAATTTGATCTCGCTGGAGCAAATGCGGCAACCTTTTTTGCCAATGCTATTAGTACAGAGTCTAAAGGAATTGATATCATTATAACACATAAGCTAAATTTAGGAGCTATAGTAATCAAATCTGATTTAGCTACTACTTTTTCTCAAACAAGACAAGTGGGCGCGATTAAAGGTTCACCTACTTTAGTTGCTAATGGTCAAATCAACCGCTATTTTTCTGAAATGAGCAGAGTCTATCTAGAAGAAGCCATTCCAAGAGTTAAAGGAAATTTAACCAACTCCTTTACTTATAAAAAATTCGATTTCTTTTTGAGAAATGTTTACTTCGGCCAGGTTACTGATCCAAATACGGCTGATGTAAATGGAGATGGAAGAGTTGAAGGAGCAATAATAAATGGTCTAGCAGTCGAAATTGAGCATCCAATCTGGGGCGCAAAAATAATCACTGATTTATCTGTTGGTTTCAAAATTACGGAAACTACAAAAGTTGTAATTGGGGCTAACAATATTTTTGATATCTATCCTGATGTAAATCTTGGTACACAAACTGCAAAAAGAGCAAATGGTGTTGACACAAATGGCAATGTAACTTATGCTGCCAATGCAACAACAATTGACTTGTCAAATGCAAATCAATTTGCATATTCAAGAAACACCTCTCAATTTGGTCAAAACGGAAGATTTCTTTTCGCTCGATTAAGCTTGAGTTTCTAGAACTCCCTGTTTTACACTAAAAACCATTCGCCCACGCGAATGGTTTTTTTTTGGCTCATCCTTTGGTAAAAAAAAGAATCCAAACTTGTATCTTTACAGCTCTAAAACTTTGCCACTTAACACCAATGAATTTTCAAGTAGTATCCGATTACCAGCCCAAAGGCGACCAACCACAAGCGATTGACAAATTAGTTCAGGGGATTATTGATGGTGATAAATTCCAAACTTTATTGGGTGTTACCGGATCCGGAAAAACATTTACGGTAGCCAATGTAATTCAGGAAGTACAAAGACCCACTTTGGTTTTGGCACACAACAAAACGTTGGCGGCACAATTATACTCGGAATTCAAGCAATTCTTCCCGAACAATGCCGTGGAATATTTCGTTTCCTATTACGATTATTACCAACCCGAAGCTTTTATGCCTGTAACCGGCGTTTTCATCGAAAAGGATTTATCCATCAATGAAGAACTGGAAAAAATGCGAATGTCAACCACTGCATCCTTGCTTTCTGGACGAAGAGACATTTTAGTTGTGGCCTCCGTTTCGTGTTTGTACGGTATTGGAAATCCTGTCGAATTTCAGAAAAACTTGATACCAATTGAGAAAGGACAAATTATTTCCCGCACCAAATTATTACATCAACTGGTGCAAAGTTTATATTCCAGAACGGAAGCCGACTTTAATCCTGGAAGTTTTAGAATAAAAGGAGACACCGTTGATGTGTATCCTAGTTATGCTGACGAAGCCTACCGAATCCATTTCTTTGGTGATGAAATCGAGGAAATCGAAAGTTTTGACACCAAGAACTCTCAAGTACTTGAAAAATTTGATAAACTGACGATTTATCCGGCCAATATGTTCGTGACTTCACCGGATGTTTTACAAGGTGCGATTTGGGAAATCCAACAGGATTTAGTAAAACAAGTCGATTATTTTAAGGAAATTGGAAAACATCTGGAAGCTAAACGACTGGAAGAACGTACCAATTTTGATTTGGAAATGATTCGGGAACTGGGTTATTGCTCCGGAATTGAAAATTATTCTCGTTATCTGGATGGTCGTTTACCTGGAACAAGACCTTTTTGCCTGCTGGATTATTTTCCAAGTGACTTCTTAATGGTTGTTGATGAAAGTCACGTAACACTTTCACAAGTCAGTGCTATGTATGGCGGGGATAGAAGCCGAAAAGAGAACTTAGTGGAATATGGTTTCCGACTTCCTGCAGCAATGGACAATCGCCCTTTGAAGTTTGAAGAATTTGAAGCCATGCAAAATCAGGTAATTTATGTTTCAGCAACACCTGCTGATTATGAATTGCAAAAAACGGAAGGTGTCGTTGTGGAACAGGTAATTCGTCCGACAGGATTATTGGATCCCATTATCGAAATCCGACCAAGTTTAAACCAGATTGATGATTTAATCGAAGAAATTCAGGTTCGGGCAGAAATTGACGAACGCGTTTTAGTGACAACTTTAACCAAAAGAATGGCAGAAGAACTCGCAAAATATTTAACGAAAGTCAATATTCGCTGTCGCTATATTCATTCTGAAGTCGACACTTTGGAACGAATAGAAATCATGCAAGATTTACGAAAAGGAATTTTTGATGTATTAATTGGTGTCAATTTACTTCGTGAAGGTCTGGATTTACCGGAAGTTTCTTTGGTGGCCATTTTAGATGCAGACAAAGAAGGTTTTTTACGAAGTCACCGCTCACTTACGCAAACAATTGGTCGCGCAGCAAGAAACCTGAACGGTAAAGCAATTATGTATGCGGATAAAATAACCGCCAGCATGCAAAAAACCATTGATGAAACAAATTATCGCAGAACCAAACAAATCAATTATAACACTGAAAACAATCAGACACCACAGGCATTAAACAAAAAAATAGAAAGTGCATTTACCAAAAATCCTTTGGTAGACTATGAATTGGGTCTCACTTTGAATGCCGCAGCAGAACCGGAAACTACATATCTATCAAAAACGGAAATCGAGAAACTTATCCGGGAAAAACGGAAATCGATGGAAAAAGCCGCAAAAGATCTGGACTTTATGCAGGCGGCAAAATTACGGGATGACATCAAGAGATTGCAGCAACAATTAACTTAATTATGTTGCTCTTGAAAAACAGTCAATAAGACTTCAGAATTAATAATTGCGTTTGGCGCTTCATCCATCAGCTTCAGAATTCGTTTTGTTGCAGCAGGATTAAGTCCCATTTCAATTGCTATTTGTTGGATGTTAACAGCTTCTTTCTTGTGCAAAATTCCGTCGCTATGCATCAGTAAAGCCAATCTATAAAATTGCTGTATCCGCTGAAATTCGGATTTAATGGGCAACTGTGGCAATTCTAAATGAAACAAATCATTGAAACCTCCTTTTTCTATATTCAATTCATTGGCTACAATAAACAAAAAATCATATTCTTTCTTGTGTAAATGACCATCAACTGTAGAAAAAGCAATCATCTCCAAAAGTAAACTTCTCTTTTCTTCGAATGTATCCATCAAATTATTATTTTTAGCTAAAATATTGTTTTTAAATTGAATTACAAAACGAACTAATGATTCAACGATACCTATTATTGCTGTTTATCCTTTTTTTGATACCAGAAATCAACGCTCAAGAGCCAAGACCTTCAGTTAGAACTTCGAAGCAGCGTACGGCATCAAAACAAGTTTCCACTTTTACTATCGAGGCTCCACAGCTTCAATCGACAAAGAAAATTTGGGTGTATTTACCCCAAAATTATGCCACATCCAAAAGAAAATTATCCGTAATTTACATGCATGATGCTCAAAATTTATTTGACGCTACAACTTCTTATTCAGGTGAATGGAATATAGACGAAAAACTGGATAGCCTAAAAGCACCCGTTATTGTTATAGGAGTTGAACATGGAAATGAAAAACGCATTGATGAACTGACGCCTTTTAAAAACGAGAAATATGGAGGAGGAAAAGCAGACCGTTATTTAGAATTTATCGTAAAAACCTTAAAACCGCACATCGATAAAACGTTCAGAACCAAAACCGACAAGAAAAACACTATCATCATGGGAAGTTCCCTTGGCGGTCTTACTTCGTATTACGCTGTTTTAAAATACCCAGAGATATTTGGAAAAGCGGGAGTATTTTCCCCTTCCTTTTGGTTTACCAAAGATATTTATGATCTGACTGAAAAGTCTAAAAAAATAAAGTCTAAAATCTATTTTCTATGTGGAGACAATGAAAGTGAAGATATGGTGACCGATTTGAATAAAATGGAATATTTACTGAATTCCAATAGATGTTCCTACCTTAATTTGAATGAAAAGAAAATTGTAAAAGGCGGACAACACAATGAAAAATTATGGCGTGATGGTTTTGTAAAAGCTGTTTTATGGCTTGGTTACTAAATTATTCTGCTGCAAGTAAACACAACAAACATTAAAATCACATTCCTTATGGAACTAATCTTAAGAGCATACAACCTTAAACTGAAACATACATTCACGATTTCGAGAGAATCTATAGACTTTCAGCCTTCTTTGATTGTGGAATTACAAAGTGATGGTTATTCAGGTTTTGGCGAGGCAACTTCTAATCCGTACTACAAGACAACTGTTCCGGTGATGATGCAGGACTTGGAAAAAATTCGATCTGTAATTGAAACTAAAACAAATGAAACCCCTGAAGAATTTTGGGCTGCGATTCATCCGTATTTAAAAAACAATATGTTTGCCTTATGCGCTTTGGATATGGCCTTTACGGATTTGTATGCTCGTAAAAAAGAAAAAAAACTGTACCAATTGTGGAATTACACTACCGATAAAAATCCATTGACAGATTACACAATAGGAATTGCATCGATAGAAAAAATGGTGGCTAAAATGAAAGAATTACCTTGGCCAATTTATAAAATAAAATTAGGTACAAAGGAAGATATTGCCATTGTTACTGAACTTAGGAAACATACTGACGCTGTTTTTAGAATTGATGCCAACTGCGGCTGGGGTGTAGCAGAAACCATAAACAATGCCGTTGAACTAAAAAAATTAGGTGTCGAGTTTTTGGAACAACCCATGAAGGCAAACAATTGGGAAGAACACAAGGAAGTTTTCAAACATTCTGTTTTACCAATTATAGCCGACGAAAGTTGTATTATAGAAGAAGATGTAGCCAAATGTCACAATCATTTTCATGGGATAAATGTCAAATTAGTAAAATGTGGAGGACTAACTCCCGGAAGACGAATGATTCAGGAAGCCAAGAAATTAGGGTTAAAAACCATGGTGGGCTGCATGACCGAATCAACAGTTGGAATATCCGCAATTGCGCATTTATTACCGCAACTGGATTATGTAGATATGGATGGCGCACTATTATTATCCGAGGATATTGCCACAGGTATTACCATTGATTTCGGCAAAATAAGCTATTCTGACTTGAACGGAACCGGTGTAACTTTAATGTAGTTTTAAATGAAAGTCAATCAATTTCCAGATCGAATAATTGAAGTAGAAAATGAAGAATATCTTTATTTTGGCGGAACAGCTTATTTGGGTTTGCCTACACATTCCGAATTTCAAAACTTAATTATCAAAAATATTTTGCAATGGGGAACGGCGTACGGAAGTTCTAGAAGTGCCAATATTCAACTGACTGCCTACGAAAACGGAGAACGCTTTATAGCCCATTTTATCAAAGCAGATGCTGCACTTACGCTTTCATCCGGTATGCTGGCAGGGAAAATAGTTGTTGAAATACTCGAGTCGCAAACCGATTGTTTTTTTCATTTTCCAGGCACACACAGCGCCATCAAAGCTCCTAACAGCTTACCTGTTTTTACTGAAAATGAATTAAATCCTCGTTTACTAGATACCGCAACTGAAAAAATTACGATTCTAACGGATTCTGTTCCATCCTTTCAGATAAGACCAATCGATCTTTCGATTTTAAATTCGATTCCGTCCAATAAAGAAATCACTTTGGTTATTGACGAATCGCATTCGCTTGGAATTTTGGGAACAAATGGTTGCGGAATTTATTCGACCATCAATCTTCCTAACATCAAAAGAAAAATCATGATGGCCTCTTTAGGGAAAGCCTTTGGATTAACGGGTGGCGTAATTGCCAGTGATTCTGAATTTATTAATCAGATAAAAACTTACGATACTTATATTTCCAGTGCCGGAATGAATGCCGCATTTGTACAAACTATGGCAGATGCAGCAGCAATTTATTTGCAACAGCATCAAAAACTAAAAGAAAACATTCAGTATATAGATGCTCATTTAATTAAAAACAAAACCATTCATTTTGACCCCAAGTATCCGCTTATTTATCCGAAAATCATTGGACTTACTGAAATTTTAACCGCAAATAAGATCATAGTAACCAATTTTAAATACTCAACAGATACTCAAAATTTAAATAGAATTGTAATTACTGCCAATCATAGGAAAGAAGATTTAGATACTCTAATTCAGATTTTGAATTGCAACCAATTCTAAATCTAAAATTGTGTTGCAATTGCTTTTAAACCGTACCTTTGTAAAAAATTAGAATATGATGACAAACAACGATATCTTTAAAAAACTTCGCGTCGCTTTAATGCTGCGTGACGATCAAATAGTTGAAATATTGGAATTGGTAGATTTTAGAATCACTAAATCCGAATTGGGTGCATTTTTTCGCGATGAAAAACATGAAAATTACATAGAATGTGGTGATCAGGTGTTGCGTAATTTTCTAAATGCATTGGTTATTCACTTGCGTGGAACCAAAGAAAATCCAAAAAACCCAAATGATGTTTTAGCCAAGCACAAAGCTCAAATTCCTGCAAAAGAAGGAGCTAAAGATAGACCCGAGTTTAAGGCAAAACCAAGAGACGAAGAAAAATCAAGAGGTGATGAAGCACCTTCAAAATCAAGACCTGCTACAAAAAACACTTCTAAAAAACAGTATCCAAAAGGAAATTCAAAAGTCCAAATAGTGGAGAAAGTGAAATTTAATTTCGGAAAGAATAAAAAATCATAAGTAGTAAAGATTTATATCCTCTACTATATTAAATTATAAAATCCTGAACGAGAATTCAGGATTTTTTGTATATTTAGTTCATCTTAATGAATTTACGTCATCAAAATGAAACAGCTCCTAACCTTTTCTATATTATTTATTACAACATTATTTTTTGGACAAAACACTAAAAATCCAGATGCAGCTATGTTTTTTGATTCAATTTTAATGCCTGTAAATATGATGGAATATTTTGACCCAAATGAAATTGAATCTGTGAATGTAATCAAAAAAGACACTACAATAAATGCTGTTTTGTATCATGGCCAACTTTATATTGCTTCTAAAAACCCCAAGAAATATGATTTTATAGGTTTAGACCAAATTAAATCTGAATTCACAAAAATCAAAAGTAATGATGTCATTTATATGGTAAACGGAACATTAATAAAAGACAATACTGATACTTTCAAAGTAGACCGAAACTATATTTTGGAGGTTGAAGTCACCAATACAGAAGCACATTACAATCTAAGAAAAAGTGACACCAAATTTGACATTATAAACATTTTGGGAAAAACCAAAGAAAATTTAGAAAATAAAAATAATATTTTAATAAGAGGTCAAGAGGTAATTGGTGTTAAATAGATTTTAAAAAAAACATTAAATGACTGTGCTTTGTGAATACCAATATATTTAATTTTATTTAAAAGATGTAGTTTGGCAACTACAGGACATACCTAATTTAATATTTTTTAAACCATTTTTAAGAACTACAGCTTAACATAGAACACCCCACTTTATCTCTGGCCCAATCGGGTCTTTTGGCAAACCACTTTTGAAAATTTGGTTGTTCATCATACGGCTTTTTAAGCATTTCGAATAATTCGTTTAGCAACGAATAATCTCCTTTATCCGCGTCATCAATACACAATTGTGCCATATAATTCCGCAATACATATTTTGGGTTCACGGCATTCATTTGATTTTTTCTTTCTGTATCCAAAAGTATTTCTTCATTGATTCGAATGCTGTATTTCTCCAACCAATCGTACCAATCTTTCAAGACCGTTTCATTTAAATCCTTTTCATTGTAAAAAGCGTCTTTTATTGAACCGAAAGCGGTAATTGCAAGATCAGCTTTAGTAACATCACTCAGATTTCTAAAGAAAATCGTCATATCTGTTTCTACCCGTTCCAGCAATTGGGTCAAACTCTGAATCAAAACAATATCGGATTCTTTTTTAATTTGGAAACCGAGTTTATTTCGCATCATATCCAAATACTCCTTTTCGTATTCCGTACTAAAAGCGTCCAAAATAGTTTCAAGTGGTTTGGCCTCATGAATTAAAGGATACAACGCATTCGCCAATTGATACAAATTCCAGAGTGCAATTTCAGGTTGATTGCCAAAACGGTATCTTTTATGTTGACTGTCCGTTGTATTAGGTGTCCAGCCGGAATTATAATCTTCCAACCAACCGTAAGGCCCATAATCAATCGTGATCCCGTGAATAGACATATTATCAGTATTCATAACGCCATGAACGAAACCAACGCGTTGCCAGTGTACAATCATTTTAAGTGTAGTTCGGGTTACTTCCTGAAAAAAGGCGAGATATTTTTCGATACCTTCCCCTTGAATGTGAGGAAAATGATGTTTGATCGTAAAATCAGCCAGTAATTTGAGATTAACATAATCTTCTCGAGAAGCAAACATTTCGAAACTACCAAAACGGATAAATGACGGAGCCACTCTGCAAACGACAGCGCCTTTTTCATAGGCAGGATTTCCATTATACATTACATCGCGCAATACCTGATCGCCTGAAAGCATAAGCGATAGCGAACGTGTTGTGGGAACACCTAAATAATGCATGGCTTCAGCGCATAAATGTTCCCGTATGGAAGAACGCAATACCGCAAAACCATCTGCAGTTCTGGAATATGGAGTTGGACCTGCTCCTTTTAGTTGTAAAGTATATATCTTATTTTCACGAATAACTTCGGTGAGATTGATGGCGCGACCATCTCCCAATTGTCCGGCCCAATTCCCAAATTGATGTCCGGCATAACACAAGGCAAAAGGATTTGTTTCCGGATAAATGGTGCTTCCTGAAAAAATGTCCAAAAAATCAGCTGAAAGTAGGTCTTCATCAGAAATGCCAATGGCATGAGCCACTTCATTAGAAGCATGAATTAGTGATGGGTTGGATGGTTTTTTGGGCAACACATACGAATATGCCGATTGCTGAACCTGTCTTGGTGTATTGATTTCAATGGGGTCAGCCGGCAATTCAGAAGTGAAATTATTTTTTATGTGGAGTTTCATAATACTAAAAAACATTAAAAACAAAGATAATTGTTATAAGCCAGAAAACTTTGCACTTTCGATTATTATTATGATTTGTTCGGTCAAAATAATTAAAAATTAATCCAAAAAAAATCCTGTTTGCCGCAGCAAACAGGATTTTTCAATATATAACAATTTTCTAATTAAGAAAGTGCAGCTTTTACTTGATCTGCAGCTTCTTGAAATTCAACAGCAGATAAAATTGGCATTCCTGAATTATCAATTAATTCTTTTGCAATAGCTGCATTGGTACCTTGTAAACGAACAATGATAGGCACTTTAATGGCATCTCCCATATTTTTGTATGCATCAACAACTCCTTGCGCCACACGGTCACAACGAACGATTCCACCAAAAATATTAATCAAAATAGCTTTTACATTTGGATCTTTTAAGATAATACGGAAAGCAGTTTCAACACGTTTTGCATCAGCAGTTCCACCTACGTCAAGGAAATTAGCAGGTTCAAAACCAGCATATTTAATTAAATCCATAGTTGCCATCGCTAAACCAGCTCCGTTCACCATACATCCTACTGTACCGTCAAGATCTACATAGTTCAAACCTACTTCTTTTGCTTCCACTTCGATTGGGTTTTCCTCACGAACGTCACGCATATCAGCATATTTCTTTTGTCTGTATAAAGCATTATCATCGATATTTACTTTAGCATCTACAGCCATAATTTTATTGTCAGATGTTTTCAAAACCGGATTGATTTCAAACATCGACGCATCAGAACCTATGTACGCATTGTACAAAGAATCGATGAATTTAACCATTTCTTTGAAAGCATTTCCAGAAAGACCTAAGTTAAAAGCAATTCTTCTGGCTTGAAAACCTTGCAGTCCAACAGAAGGATCCACTTCTTCGGTAAAAATTAAATGTGGGGTGTGCTCCGCAACTTCTTCAATATCCATTCCACCTTCAGTAGAATACATAATCATGTTACGACCTGTAGCTCTATTCAATAAAACAGAAACATAAAACTCAGAAGTTTCACTTTCACCAGGATAATAAACATCTTCAGCGATTAAAACTTTATGTACTTTCTTACCTTCCGCAGAAGTTTGAGGTGTAATCAATTGCATCCCGATGATTTGTTCTGCAATTTCTTCTACTTGTTGTAAGTTTTTTGCTAGTTTAACTCCACCACCTTTTCCGCGTCCACCTGCATGAACTTGGGCTTTTACAACATACCAACTTGTACCAGTTTCGGTAGTTAATTGTTTAGCAGCAGCAACCGCTTCTACTGGACTATTAGCAACGATTCCGCGTTGAATGCGAACCCCGTAACTAGCTAAAATCTCTTTTCCTTGATATTCGTGTATGTTCATAATATAGAATTTGTCTGGATTCTGAATTTATTCCAGAATAAAAGTGCCACAAAAATAGCAAAATTAAACGTAACTGTTATTTTTTTTTTGATTTAAATGGTGTCTAAATTTCAATAGTCCAAACAAAACTACAACTCCTTTCAAAATAAAAAAATATAAAGATTAACTCCAAATTTGTTATAAATTCAAAAGCAAAATGATCAGTAAAATATTTCTTTCAAAACTATCAATTCATCGGCTTCTATTTGGTTTTCTCGTTGTAGAAAAATCAAATCGAATGCGTTAAAATCCTATTATTATGTTTTATTTAACCTTTTTCTACTATAACTGTAAAAACAAGCCGTTTTTAACTTTTACACCTATTATATGTTACTAAATCTTTAATTTTGTATAAAAAATATTAAGCATGAAAGTTAAAGAACAAGGCCTTTATTTGCCCGAATTTGAACACGACAATTGCGGAGCAGGATTCATTTGTAATCTAAATGGAATCAAATCAAATGATATTATACACAAAGCATTGGATATTCTAATCAAATTAGAACATCGGGGTGCGGTGAGTTCAGATGGCAGAACGGGAGATGGAGCGGGAATATTATTTGATATCCCTCATGATTTTTTTAAGAAAGTTTGTGATTTTGAAATCCCCGAGACAAAACAATATGCCGTAGGAATGGTCTTTATGCCCAAAAGTAAAAACCAAGTTGTTTTTTGTAAAACGACTTTCGAAACTTCGATACGCGATCAAAATTTAGAAATATTAGGATGGAGAAACGTACCGGTTGATGCCACTAATTTAGGACGAATTGCCGGTGAGAAAGAACCAACCGTGAAACAAGTGTTTGTGGGTAAAAAAGGCTTAGACCTAACGGAACAACAATTTAATGCTAAATTATTTGCAGCGAGAAAAATTGCAGAACATGCGATCCAAAATTCAAGGATTTCAGAAAGCCACATGTTCTATTTTTCCAGTTGTTCCACCACCACAATCATCTATAAAGGATTATTGATGCCGGAAGACATCAGTAGGTATTATACGGATTTATTAGATGACGATTTGGTAACCCGATTAGCTTTGGTTCATCAACGTTTTTCCACCAACACATTCCCATCTTGGGAATTAGCGCAACCGTTCCGTTACATGTGCCACAATGGTGAGATCAATACACTACGTGGAAATATTAGTCGCATGCGTGCTCGTGAGGAATTGATGAAAAGTGATGTTTTTGGTGACGATATCAAAAAATTATTTCCAATCATTTTAGAAGGAAAATCAGATTCTGCTTCAATGGATATGGTAATTGAACTGTTATTGATGACAGGCCGCTCCTTGCCGGAAGCTATGATGATGGTTGTCCCTGAAGCGTGGGAAAAACACCAGACGATGTCCGCCGATAAAAAAGCTTTTTACGAATACAATGCTTGCATCATGGAACCTTGGGATGGCCCAGCCTCTATTCCTTTTACTGATGGTAATGTTATTGGTGCTTTGTTAGATAGAAATGGATTGCGTCCTTCTCGTTATACATTGACTAAAAGTGGTTTCGTAATTATGTCTTCAGAAATTGGTGTTCTTGATATTAAACCCGAAGATGTAGTGCAACATGGTCGTTTAGAACCCGGAAAAATGTTTCTCGTGGACATGAATGAAGGCCGGATTATAGAAGATGACGAGATCAAAAATGCAATTGTCACAAAACGTCCTTATCAGCAATGGCTGGATGAAAATTTAGTACAATTATCTCAAATACCGTATACTCATAATCAAATTCCTGTAGAAAATATTGATTTTGAGACCAGACAAAGACTCTTTGGATATACACTAGAAGACTTAAAGACCATCATAAATCCTATGGGAATCCAAGGGGCAGAGGCATTAAGTTCTATGGGAAATGATACTCCTTTAGCGGTTTTGTCAGATCAGCCACAGCTTTTGTACAACTATTTCAAACAGTTATTTGCTCAGGTTACCAATCCACCATTAGATGGTATTCGCGAAGAAATCATTACTGATATTAGCCTGGCTATTGGGGGAGATTATAACATATTTGACATTGTTCCAAAACATTGTAAGAAACTAAAAATTCAAAATCCAGTAATCTCAAATGAGGATTTAGATAAAGTAAAAAATATTGATCATGCTGATTTCAAATCAGTAACAATTACAACTTTATACGACATCGAAAAAGGAGTAAATGGTTTAGAACGCGCTTTAGAAAGAGCAGTTCAAGCTACTTTCAAAGCCGTTTCTGAAGGGTGTAATATTGTAATCATTTCGGATAGAGGAGTAAGCGAAAAAATGGCTCCAATCCCAATGCTATTGGCTTGTTCCTATATTCATCATTCGATGAACATCCTGAAATCTCGTTCTAAGTTTGGAATCATCATTGAATCTGCAGAGCCACGAGAGCCGCATCATTTTGCCTTATTATTTGGTTATGGTGCCAGTGCAATCAATCCTTATATGGTAAATGAAATCATTCATAACCAGGTAAATGAAGGTTTTATTACTGGTATTAAAGCAGATTACGCCATTAAAAATTACAATAAAGCGATTGCTAAAGGGATCCTGAAAATCATGAATAAAATTGGTATCTCTACGCTACATTCGTACAGAGCAGCACAGATATTTGAAATTTTGGGATTAAATAAAACATTCACTTCTAAATATTTTCCCTACACTCCTTCCAGAATTGAAGGAATTGGTCTGATGGAAGTGGAAAAAGAAATCAAGAAAAGATACCAGAAAGCTTTTCCAAATTCGAAAGTGAGTAATTTACTGCCTCTGGAAATTGGCGGAATTTACAGATGGAGAAGATCAGGAGAAAAACACATGTTTAATCCAACAACGATTTCTAAATTACAACAAGCGGTACGTTTAAATAGTCCTGAAAGTTATAAGGAATACTCTGATATGGTTAATGACCAAAGTGAAAATCTAATGACAATTAGAGGTTTGTTTGAGTTCAATAATCTGGATCCTATTTCAATTGATGAAGTCGAACCTTGGACCGAAATTGTAAAAAAATTCAAAACTGGAGCCATGTCCTATGGTTCAATCAGTCAGGAAGCCCATGAAAATCTAGCAATTGCTATGAATAGAATTGGTGGAAAAAGCAACTCTGGAGAAGGTGGAGAAGATCCAAAACGATTCCAAAAAGACTTAAATGGAGATTCAAGAAATAGTGCTATCAAGCAAGTCGCTTCCGGAAGATTTGGAGTTTCTATTAATTATCTGACCAATGCCAAAGAGATTCAAATAAAAATGGCTCAAGGTGCAAAACCCGGAGAAGGTGGACAATTACCCGGCGAAAAAGTAGTGCCTTGGATTGCCGAAGTACGAAATTCTACTCCTTATGTTGGATTAATTTCGCCTCCACCCCACCATGACATTTACTCTATTGAAGATTTATCCCAATTAATTTTTGATCTAAAAAATGCCAATCGTGAAGCCAGAATTAATGTAAAATTAGTTTCAGAAGTGGGCGTTGGAACGATCGCTGCCGGTGTTGCCAAAGCAAAAGCCGATGTGATTTTGATTTCAGGATACGATGGAGGAACTGGAGCTGCACCATTAACTTCACTACAACACACCGGTATTCCATGGGAACTTGGCCTTGCCGAAGCGCAACAGACCTTAATCTTGAATGATTTAAGAAGCCGTGTCGTATTAGAATGTGACGGACAATTGAAAACAGGACGTGATGTAGCTATTGCAGCTTTACTTGGAGCTGAAGAATTTGGATTTGCGACTGCTCCTTTAGTCGCATCCGGTTGTATTATGATGAGAGCCTGTCACTTGAACACCTGCCCCGTAGGTATTGCGACACAAGATCCAGAACTGAGAAAAAATTTCAAAGGAACACCGGAACATATTATTAACTTTATGTATTTTATTGCTGAGGAGTTAAGAGAAATCATGGCGCAACTTGGATACAGAACCTTAAAGGAAATGGTGGGACAATCTCAGAAATTAAATGTCAATAAAGCCATCAAGCATTATAAAGCCAGCGGATTAGATTTATCGGCTATTTTGTACAAACCTGAAAAAGCAAAAGAGGTTCCAAACCACAATACTACAACACAAGATCACGCACTAGAACACGTGCTTGACTTTGACATCATAAAAGCCGCTATTCCATCCATTTACAGGAAAGAGAAAACGAGAGTTACATTTGATATTAAAAATACAGATCGTTCCGTTGGGGCTATATTGAGTAATGAAATTTCAAAAATATATGGTGCACAAGGATTACCAGATGATACCATATTGGTAGATTTCACAGGTTCAGCAGGTCAAAGTTTTGGTGCTTTTGCAACTAATGGCTTGTCCTTTAAAATACATGGAAACTGTAATGATTATTTAGGAAAAGGACTTTCTGGTGCAAAATTAATTATTAAAGTTCCTCCTACTGCTACTTTTAAACCAGAAGAAAACATCATTATTGGTAATGTAGCACTGTATGGCGCTATTAGTGGCGAAGCCTATATTAACGGTATGGCGGGAGAACGTTTTTGTGTTCGAAACTCGGGAGCAACAGCTGTTGTTGAAGGAATTGGAGATCATGGATGTGAGTATATGACAGGTGGAACAGTGGTGATCCTTGGCAAAACAGGAAGAAATTTTGCAGCAGGAATGAGCGGTGGCATTGCGTATGTTTTTGATCCAAATAAAAAATTCGACGCTACTCTTTGTAATATGGAAATGGTCGCTTTTGAAACATTAGAAGATGATGACTTTACTAAACTGAGACGTTTAATAAAAAATCATTCATTGTACACCAATAGTCCACTTGCAAAAAGAATTTTAGAAGATTGGGAAAACCAACGCAACCATTTTGTCAAAGTGATGCCTACTGATTACAAAAAGGCATTAGAAAGATTAGCCGAAGAAAAAAAAATTGAAGAACTACTAGCACTATAGTTATGGGAAAGATAGGAGGATTTAAAGAATATAATAGAACAGATGAAAGCACTGTACTAGTTGAAGAGCGTGTGTCAAATTACAATGAGTTTACAATTCAGTTAGAAAAAGATAAAATTAAAGAACAAGGATCCAGGTGTATGGATTGTGGGATTCCATTTTGTCACAGCGCCTGTCCGTTGGGAAATTTAATTCCTGATTTTAACGATATGGTGCATCAGGAAGAATGGGAAAGTGCCTTGAAAATATTACAATCAACCAATAATTTTCCTGAATTTACGGGTCGTTTATGCCCCGCTCCATGTGAAAAGTCATGTGTTTTAGGAATTATAAGTGAGCCAGTAGCAATTGAAAATATTGAAAAAAATATTATCGAAAGAGGTTTTGCTGAAGGTTGGATCAAACCACAACCTCCAGAAGTTAGAACAGGAAAAACAGTCGCCGTTATTGGCTCCGGTCCTGCTGGATTAGCAGCAGCACAACAGTTAAATCGTGCAGGACACACCGTTACCGTTTTTGAAAGAGACAACGCCATTGGTGGATTACTACGTTACGGAATTCCAAATTTCAAATTAGAAAAAGGAATTATCGACAGACGTGTTACTGTTTTAGAAGCTGAAGGAATCACTTTTAAAACGAATATAAATGTTGGCGTAAACTATAGTGTTGAAGAATTGAATGCTTTTGATTCAATCGTATTATGCGGTGGCGCCACAGAAAGAAGAAGTTTACCTACCAAAGGAATAGAAAGTCAAGGAGTGGTGCAGGCAATGACTTTCTTGACACAACAAACTAAATCACTATATGGTGAAGTAATTCCAGGTCAAATAATGGCTACCGGTAAGGATGTGATCGTTATAGGTGGCGGAGATACTGGTTCTGATTGTGTGGGAACATCAAACAGACACGGAGCTAAATCAGTGACTAATTTTGAGATTTTACCTAAACCACCCGTTGGAAGAAGTGAAACTACCCCTTGGCCGTTTTGGCCATTGCAATTAAAAACGTCCTCTTCACATGAAGAAGGGTGTAATAGAAACTGGTTGATCAATACCAAAGAATTCATTTCTAATGAAAGCGGCCAACTTGTAGGTTTAAAAACCGTTGAAGTGGCTTGGAAAATGACACCGGGACAAAGACCTGAATTGATAGAAAAAGAAGGTTCAGAAAAAATTTGGCCATGTGATTTAGCTTTATTGGCACTGGGATTTACGGGTCCTGAAAAAACATTAAGTGATCAATTAGGATTAGAAACTGATATGAGAAGCAATTATAAAGCAACAAATTATCAAACGAATGTTCCTCATATATTTACTGCAGGTGACATGCGAAGAGGACAATCTTTAATTGTATGGGCAATATCTGAAGGTCGAGAGGCAGCCAGAGAAGTTGATAAATACTTGATGGGGTATACCAATTTACCTACCAAAGGAAATGGTGATTTACCCAACTTATAATTCTTGCTACCATTTTGTAACCCTTGACAGAAAAATTTGTCAAGGGTTATTTTTTTTTAAATCAACAATAGATGTTCAAATTATAACTTTTTGTTATAATTTGTTAGAATTCAGTTATTAGCTTGTAGGACTAAATAAAGAGTAATAAATTTGCTGAAAATTAATAACCATGCAATCAAAAGACTTACTACAATTAGCAGAACAATTTGGCAGTCCAATATACGTTTATGATGCCGAAAAAATACAATCTCAATACAATAGATTAACTAAAGCTTTTTCTAAAGTAGATACGTTACGCATCAATTATGCCATGAAAGCATTGTCAAATGTTGCAATACTCCAATTATTAAAGGATATGGGAGCTGGTCTAGATACCGTTTCTATTCAAGAAGTACTATTAGGCCTTCATGCCGGTTATGCACCCGAAAAAATATTTTATACTCCAAACGGAGTTTCTCTCGAAGAAATTGAAGAAGTAAACGCGATGGGAGTTCAAATAAATATTGATAATTTATCAATATTAGAACAATTTGGGACTAAACATCCTAACGTACCTGTTTGCATTCGAATCAATCCACACGTAATGGCTGGTGGAAATACGAATATTTCTGTAGGACATATCGATAGTAAATTTGGAATCTCGATTCATCAATTGCCACACCTTGTTCGTATTGTAGAAAACACCAAAATGAATATTGTAGGCATTCACATGCACACTGGTTCTGATATTTTAGACATCGAAGTCTTTTTATATGCTGCCGAAATATTATTTGATGCGGCTAAAAACTTCAAAAATCTTGAATTCCTAGACTTTGGAAGTGGATTTAAAGTGCCATATAAAAAAGACGATATCGAAACGGACATCGAAGAATTAGGCAAAAAACTATCCAAAAGATTCAATGCGTTTTGTACTGAATATGGAAAAGAATTAACCTTGATATTTGAGCCCGGCAAATTTTTAGTTAGCGAGGCTGGCTTCTTTTTAGCTAAAGTTAATGTAGTAAAACAAACCACTTCGACTGTTTTTGCTGGAATAGACAGTGGTTTTAATCACCTTATCAGACCAATGTTGTACGGATCGCAACATCATATCGAAAACATCTCTAACCCCAAAGGAAAAGAACGTTTTTACTCCGTAGTAGGATACATTTGTGAAACGGATACTTTTGCAAACAACAGAAGGATTTCAGAAATCAAAGAAGGGGATATTTTATGTTTTAGAAACGCCGGAGCCTACTGCTTCTCAATGGCATCAAATTACAACTCCAGATACAAGCCAGCAGAGGTTTTATGGCTAAATGGGGAAGGCCATTTAATCCGTGCCCGCGAGAGTTTTGAAGATTTACTTAAAAACCAGATTCCGTTACCCATAGCAGCGACAGTCTAAAACAGGAATCCCATTTGTCCATGCAAATGGGATTTTTTTATTATTAACCCATAGCAATTTGAAACCTGTTTCATTCCAAAAAAATAATCAATCCTTAACATACTGCGTGAAGTAGTTTCTTTACATTTGGAATTCTTACAAAAAAAAGAAACAATGAATAGACGGAAATTTTTCAAGAATGGTTCTTTATTTGCAATTGGCGCAACTGTACTAAATCCTTTTGAAGGCAATGCACAAAATAAATTTTAGCATAAACAAGACTCTGAAAATCCTGTAAAATAAAAAACGCCCGTCTTTATCGTAAAGACGGGCGTTTTATTATTAAACTCGACTTAGGTTTATTTATCGTCATCTAAAAGTGTGTCTAACACTTCAGACTCCGTACCATTTGGAAAAGGAATTTTTAGCATTTGTGAAAGTGTAGGAGCAATTTGCGTAATATACTTTTTAGCATGCAACTCCCCTTTAGGAACTTTCCAACCATAAAAAAGCAACGGTACATGAGTATCATAGCTATTAAGTGTTCCGTGCGTAGTTCCGGTAGCTTGATACTGCATGTAACCCGCCTTATCTAACACCACAATTTCACCATTTTGTCTCGGATCATATCCCTTAGAAATAAAACTCAAAAAATAATCATCTCCGGAAGAAGCTAAAATTTCTTCCTCAGTATACACTCTTTTAACTTGCTCCTGTGTCATCAAAAACGTCTTAAAACTTTGTTTTACAACATTCATATCCAATCCTTTATTCTTAATAATTTCTGTATTAAAAAACAGATTAAAATTAGAATAATCCAAAACTAAATCAGCACCGAAACTTTCGTTAGAAAACTTTTTCAATGCTGCAACAATATCTTTAGAAGGTATATTTTTTACATTGTATTTATTATCTTTTAAATAATTTGGATTTTCGGCGCCTGCATGATCAGCAGTCAAAAAAAGCAAATAATTATCTTTTCCAACCGTTTTATCTAAGTAGGTTAAAAACTGAGCAATAGTCTCATCTAAACGTAAATAAGTATCTTGCAACTCCATAGAACGAGGCCCAAAAGTGTGACCAACATAATCAGTAGAAGAGAAACTAACAGTCAAAAAATCTGTTATATCATCTTTTCCGAGGGATTCATTTTCTATAGCTTTCATCGCCAAGTCAGCTAAAATATCATTGCCAAAAGGAGTAGAACGTAAAATATCAGCCCCTTTTTCTTTAAAAATTTCTTTCAAATCATAAGGAAAAACAGGTCTTTTAGTTTTATCCAATTTCCCTTCATATGGATTATCATCTGCAAGACTTTCATTATAAGTAGCAACCGGCTTAAATAAATCCCAGCCTCTATTGATATAATTCATATATCGTTTTTCTTCATTGAATTCTGTAACCCAATCCGGTAATGCTAAACCATAAAAAGTACTTGAAATAAAGGCTCCTGTTTTACTGTACCAAAAAGCCCAATTGGCAAAGTGACCTGCTGGTAAAATGGCACCACGATCTTTGATACTCAACCCGATTACTTTGCCTTCAAAATTTGTTGCCATTCTTAACTCATCAGTGATGGTGGTGCTTAAAAGGTTTTTTGGAGACATAGCCCCCTCATTTTCTAAACCATCCCCAACTGTTTTCACAGAGGCATCGTCAGTGCAATACAAATCCTTTCCTGTCGCTTTATTAAACCAATCATTCCCTACAATGCCATGAGTAGATGGTGTAGCTCCAGTAAAAATACTGGCATGACCAGGGGCAGTATAGGTGGGTACAAAATTATAATGCATGTTATGAAAAGTGTACCCCTTATCCATTAATCTTTTAAATCCATTTGATGAAAAATCATCCGAAAAACGATATAAATATTCCATTTTCATTTGATCCACAACGATACCAACTACTAATTTGGGTCTTTGTTGCGCTTGCAAATTTGACATAAGAATAAAGACACAAAACAAAAATATTTTTTTCATAATAAAAATTTTAATGTTACAAAAGTACATTTTTGATTTCGAAAAAACTTAACTATGGAAAATCTACAGATAAATTTAACGGTAACATAACCATTACAATCCTAGTAGCATGAAAACAAGTCAATAAAATTCTCAAACTATTAAAAAACTAATTTAATTAAAAAAATCTCGTTAAAAAAATTGCACCATAATAATAGAAATGGACATTAACAAAGATATTTTTCTAAAATCCTGAGATGAAAATTGTTCATCAGAAAAATTAATTCAAGCACAATGAACAGAATCTATCAAATTAAAAAGCAAATTTCTATCAAATATCAGAAAAACAAAATGCCTTTTGATATTTTAGATATTGGAATTTAAAATATCAAAATAGTAAACCAACTAAATAGGATCATTAAATCTGAGTTCTAATTTATCAACCAAATAACTAAATGAATGGCTTTACGAAAGATCGCTATATTTTCTTTGTGGGCACGAGCCTGAGGCATCGCGCTAGCCGTTGAAGTTATTGCTGCTCGCGCCCAATGTCATTAAGTTAAGGTTTTATTGTTTTGATTTACAGCTATTTATTGTATTTAAAATTAGGTTTTTTATAGT
>NZ_RYDG01000014.1:0-71489 GCF_003970305.1 Flavobacterium sp. LB2P53 | reverse complement strand
AATTTTGCGGACTTGTTTCATAGGCTAAAATTAAGATTATTTCTTAACTTAATGTGATGGCTAAGTTAGCATGTCCATATACTTACTTACGCTGTACTTATAAATTAAGACAGCATTATTAGTGGTTTATTCTCAATAGCTGACATACTATTTTTTTGAACAAAAAAACAATCAAAGTTTAGTTTTCTTTAACAATTATAATTTATTATATTAAAATTCAGTAACTTAGTACTAAATATTTAAAACTATAGTATTATGAATAGCGTAAAAAATTTAAACAAATGGGCGAATACGCACACTTATTTAACCGTGGATTTGGTACGAATAACACTTGGTGTATTTTTGTTTATGAAAGGAATCTCTTTTATAACGAACATCCAATATTTAAATGATCTAATATCTCCAATTGACAGGATTGGTGGCGGAATGTTCCTTATCCACTATATTGCTCCAGCACACATGGTAGGTGGTATAATGATTGCTTTTGGTTTACTGACAAGATGGGCTATAATAACACAACTTCCCATATTGGTAGGTGCTACTATAATAAATTTTATGGGAGCAATGCATTCCCAAAATTTACTATTGGCATTGCTAATATTAGGAGCTTGCATATTTTTCTTATTCTACGGAAGCGGGAAAAATTCAGCTGATTATTATTTTAAAATGCAGCAATAATTTAATAAAAAAACATTCCTTATTTTGATCAGAATCATTTTTTAGATAATAAAAAAACGCTTATAACAGGATTTATATAATCGGTTACAAGCGTTTTTTCTTTTTTTATGATTGATTTTTTAATGGAGGTTCAATAAACCTACTTTAGGCTTAGCTAGAGTCCTTTTAAGTAACTCTGGTAGATTGCATTTTTCTTATATTAATTTAAATATTCTTTTTAAATTGACTGTGAAAATTGTTATTTCACCTGTACAGTTTAAACCGGAATGGTTCTGGATTTATTTAAAAAACATGTTGTAACGCAAACCTTCCACTACATCAACATCCGAAACGCTACAAATTGTTTTAAGAAGCAAATACTTAAACATACGAATTGGGACTTTCTGCCATACGTCCATTATTGGTGCAGTATTTATTTAACAATTTGTCATAAATTAAGGGAAAATCTATTAAATCATTGATCTTTCTCAAAAAATTATTCTTTGGAATAATTAAATCATAGACAAAGAATGTTCACTGAAATGTGTTGATTACTGTTGTAGTAACATCTAAAAAAACTCTTATAATTAGAACTAAACATACCAAAAAAGAGGATAAATCCTAAGATTTACCCTCTTTTTATTTATCGATTTATTCGGAAAAAGACTTTTTCAGCGCCCTCGTTTAGGCGGATGTTTTTTTATTAAAAACAATTTAAATACTTTCTGTAATTTCTTTTCGCTTTATTTTTCCGTTTTGTGTTTCAGCGAATTTTGCAACAAACAAAACCTCTTTTGGTTTTTCATACTTATCCAAAACATCAAAAACAGTTTCAGCTATAATTTGTTGTTCCCCTTCAATAATCAATACTAATTTTTCTCCTAAAACAAGATCTTGTTTTGCAGTGACAAAAAATCTGGAATGAATCATAGTAGCTAATTTTTCCTCGATTTGCTCTGGAATTAATTTAATTCCTCCGCTGTTTATGATGTTGTCAATTCGACCTAAAAAAATAAATTGGTTCTCATTGATCAGTTCTACTATATCATTAGTAACAATTGCTTCGCTTGAAATTTTAGGTGCATTAATAACCAGACAATCTCTGTCGTCTTTAGCTATTTTTATATTAGGTAATACTGAAAAAGCCACCTCACCTATTTCCTTTGCCGCAATATGCGTGATGGTTTCCGTCATTCCATAAGTCTCATACACTTTGGTTTTCAATTTACAAAGTCCTTTTTCAAGAGTTTTATTCATTTTAGCTCCGCCAACAATCATTTTTTTGACATTCTTCAACATTGTCAATGAATTTTGAGCCTGTAAAGGCACCATGGCAACAAAATCATATTTAGTTTCATTGTTTAACAAAGGATTTGAACTTGGGGCAACAAAATCAATATCAAGACCCAAGATAAAACTTCTTACAAACATCATTTTTCCGGCTATATATTTAGTTGGCAAACAATGTAACGCTTTATTACCTGGTTGCAAATCAAAAAAATCACCGGTTGCAATGGCTGAATTTACCATGGCTTGTTTTTCTATTCGAATCACTTTTGGGATTCCAGTGGTGCCTGATGTATTCAATTCTAGATAGGATTTGTTGTCAAACCAATCTAGGATAAAATCACCCACAGCTTTTTCATATTCTTCCCCTTCTTTGATAAAACTATACGCTACTCTGCATAAATCGTTTCGATTTAGATGATAACCATTCATTTTAAATAGATTATGAACATTTTGATACGTAATTGTATTGACCATGATTGCGTTTTTTTTTATAAATTATTGAAACTGTTCTTTTACTAAATTTTTCCAGTTAATTTTTCTTTCCAATTTGTCCAGTTGTATTTTCTACTAAAGATAAATAAAAGTATCGGGTATATAAAAACAACCGGCACAATAACATCTAATCCCGCAGAGGGATCCGAAATATCCTTAAAAACAGAATGTGTCTGAAAGGCAGACCAATCCGAAGTGACCAGCAATGCACCCACTAAATTATTAGCTGCGTGAAATCCCAATGCGAGTTCCATACCCTCATCCATCAAGGTAATCATTCCAAGAAACAATCCGGTTCCTATATAATATACTAAAATAATAGGACCAATCTTAACTACTTCAGGGTTAAACCAATGCATTCCCCCAAAAATAACAGAAGTCATCAGCAACGGAAACCACTTGTTTTTAGCAAGGTTCGCAAATCCCTGCATCAAATAGCCTCTGAAAATATATTCTTCAGAACTAGTTTGTATCGGAATTAAAACAATACCGATGAGAACCAAAATAGCAAATGGAACAGGCTTAAAATTGATCACAAAATCACTTGGACTATAAAAATAAAATAACAATGTGGATACAACAGTAAATGCCGCCCAAATTAAAAAGGAAAATACGATTCTCTTCCAGTCTACTTTAACCCGTGAAGTAGTTACCGAAAGTAGCGTTTGATGATGCAAATAACGCACAACCAAAATAATACTTCCCATGAGAACCACAAATGAAATCAGGACTAAAAATAAGTTTAAATTGGGCTCAAAAAACTGCATTACGGCTTCATTATTTAAAGGATAAGGTTTTCCTTTAACTGTTGTTTCATAAATTAAAAGAATTATAAGTGGCAACTGACCCAAAGTTGAAGCAAAAATAAATATAAATGATCCCTTAATATATTTCCAAAACGTATTCTCTGATTTTAAACCCTGCGCTATAAACATCTATTTTAATTTAATTTTATACTTGATTAGTTTCACAAACGTTATTTTTGTTACCTCTAATCTAATGCTTTTAACAATTATTTAAAAACGACTAAATATGATACAAATATACCATAATTCACGTTGCGGAAAATCTAGAAATTGTCTTGCATTAATAGAAAAATCAGAAAAAGAGTTTGAAGTAATCAATTATCTGACAAGTCCGCCCACTTTTGAGCAATTGTCTGCAATTATAAAGAAACTAAATATAGCACCAATAGCATTGGTTCGTCAAAAAGAAAAAATTTGGATTGAAAATTTCAAAGGAACAACGATGAATGAGGAACAAATCATTCAAGCTATGCTATCAAATCCAATTCTGATAGAAAGACCCCTGGTTATCATGGGAAATAAAGCAATAATAGGAAGAGATTTAGAAAAAGTAGAGGCCTTTATTTCCTAAAATTCTTATTTTTTTAATTAACATTTTTTTATGATTTGTACTATTAAACCATCTCTTACTTTTACAATCTAACGACTGTAACCAAAGTTTTTTTAAAATGAAAAAAATGAAATCTGTTTTAATTCTAGTGCTTTTCTTTACTACACTATTTAGTTTTGCCCAACAAGCTCCCACCCAAAAAATTAAAATTTCCGGTAAAGTAATAGAAAAAATCAGCAAACAACCCTTAGAATATGCTACTATAACATTCCTGAATCCTAACAATCCAAAACCGGTTGCTGGAGGAATAACAAATCCAAAAGGAGAATTTGATATAGAAGTTATTCCAGGTGTTTACGATATTAATATTGAATTTATTTCTTTCAAAGTAAATGAAATTAAGCAAAAAAACCTTCAGGTTAACACCAGTTTAGGATTGATTAGTTTAGAGGAGGATGCAAATCAATTAAATGAGGTTATTATTCGATCTGAAAAAACTACTGTCGAAATCAAATTAGATAAAAAAGTATACAACGTAGGAAATGACCTGATGGTAAAAGGTGGAACTGTAAGCGATGTGTTAGACAACATTCCTTCTGTAGCGGTAGATATTGAAGGAAATATAAGTCTTCGTGGAAACGATAATGTTCGCGTTCTTATTGATGGCAGACCCTCAAATGCCATAAATATCGCGGAAGCCTTGCGATTGATTCCTGCGGATGCCATTGAAAAAGTAGAAGTGATCACTAACCCATCAGCACGATACGATGCGGAAGGTGGTGGTGGATTATTAAATATCATTTTGAAAAAAGGAAAAAACCGCGGTTTAAACGGAACATTTATTGGCTCGGCAGGTTATCCTGAAAATAATGGTTTGAGTGGTACATTAAATTATAAATCTGACAACTTTAATCTTTTCACTACTCAAGGATACAACAAGCGGAACAGTCCAGGAAACGCTCTTACAAATACCAATTATTTAAATGCGGACAACACTATCAACAATATTGTAAATGAAACCCGAGAAAATGACCGATTTAGTAAAGGGTACAATGGAAATTTTGGAATAGAATTGTTTTTAAACGAGACCACCGCATGGACCAATACATTCAATTACCGAAAAAATAACGGAGATAATCGGGATAATGTTTTTCAGAATTATTTTGAAGCAGACAATACTTTTGATTACACTCGCAACCGAATCAATTTAGAAAACAGTGATAGTGAAAATGTAGAATTTGCAACTAATTTTACTAAAAAATTCAAAAAAGAAGGACATAAATTAACCCTTGACGGTTCCTTTTCAACAAGTAAAGACCTCGAAATAGCAGTAATTACGGATAGAGCTACCAATACCGCTAAGGTAAAATTTGACAACACCCTCAACAACCAAAGTCAAAGTCGAAATTTACTACAGATGGATTATGTGTTGCCTATTGGCGAAGGAGGTCAGTTTGAGGCTGGATATCGTGGTGATTTTTCAGAATTACTCACGGATTATCAAGTTAAAAATGACGGCCTAATCAATAAAAACTTCACCAATACATTAGAATATAAGGAGAAAGTGAATGCTGTTTACACCCAATATGGAATGAAAATAAATAAATTTTCTGTCTTAGTAGGATTGCGTTTTGAGGATTCTAATATTAATATCAATCAATTGGCAACTAATGATTTTAATACTAAAAAATACAATAACTTTTTCCCAAGCGCCTTCTTTACTTATGAAATCTCCGATAAAAGCAGCGCTTCGGTAAGCTACAGCCGAAGAATACAAAGACCAAGAGGACGAATGTTGAATCCATTCAGCAACTTGTCTAGTAATATCAATATTTTTGTGGGAAATCCAGATTTAGATCCTGCTTTTTCAGATGCTATTGATTTTGGTTATATCAAAAGATGGGATAAACTTACCTTTAATACATCCCTATATGTAAATAAAACAACAGATGTTTTTCAATTTGCAAGAAGAGAATCCGGAGATTTCGTTAACGGCATACCAATAACAATCAGTTCACCAATTAATTTAGCTACAGAATATAGAGCAGGTTTTGAATTCACGTTAAATTATTCTCCGTACAAATGGTGGAAATTAAACGGGAATTTCAATTTCTTCAGAAACGAAACACAAGGAGATTTTGTTTATACTGATTTCAACAACAAAATAATTACACAAAATTTTGACAATATCGCAACATCATGGTTCACCAGAATCACCTCAAAAGTTTCGTTGCCGTACAAAATTGACTGGCAAACGAATGCGACTTATAATGGTGCAGAAAAAAGTGCTCAAGGAAATCGTCTAGGTGTTTTTAGTGCAAACTTAGCATTCAGTAAAGATATCATGAAAGACAAAGGAACGCTTTCGTTTAATATCAGCGATGTATTCAATTCCAGAAAAAGAATGATGGAAACAAACCTTCCCGGATTTGCAAACTCCTACGGTGAGATGCAATGGAGAGTCAGACAGTTTAGTTTGTCATTCACATATCGTTTTAACAAACCAAAAAACGAAAAAGAAAAACAGCCTAAAAAATTGCAAAATGATAACGAAGGAGATTATCAAGGATAATAAAGTAAGGACTCATGAAAATGGGTCTTTTTTTTTTATAAATCATCAGAGCTAATAAAATTGAAAAGTAAAAGCATAAAAAAAGGACTCCTTTTCAGAAGTCCTTTTTTTATTTAACAAACAGATTATACTGATTGTTCTTTCTTTGCTTTTCTTTCTTTATACATTTCCCATAATGCGCCGCCAATCCAATATTGAACGAAACCTACAAGAAAAAACATTAACCAAAATCCTATAGTAAGGATGGTTAAGAAAAGTAAAAAGCCTAAATACTGTGAAAATTCAAACATGTTTTCCGGAATTTTTGAATGTAGCCACAAATGTAAGTTTAATTCCTTTTCGTACCAATAAAAAACCATAAAAACTATCAATCAATTTTTATAAAAAAGGAATTATCCGTATTTTTGAACTCAGAATTTGGAGCTATTTCCCGCTGTACGCTCCAATCTTTTCTTTTTGAAAATAAAAAGAAAAGGATTTCCGTTGCCATCGGGGCTAAAAACGTAATAAACAACATAATTATTTTTAAATAACAACAAAATGAAATTCAGAATAGAAAAAGACACCATGGGTGAAGTGCAGGTTCCCGCTGACAAATACTGGGGTGCACAAACAGAACGTTCCAGGAACAACTTCAAAATAGGCCCATCAGCTTCCATGCCAAAAGAAATCGTGGAAGGTTTTGCATATCTTAAAAAAGCAGCGGCGTATGCCAATTGTGATTTAGGAGTTTTACCAGTCGAAAAAAGAGATGCCATTGCTGCGGTTTGTGATGAAATTCTAGCCGGAAAACTAGATGATGAATTCCCATTGGTAATTTGGCAAACGGGTTCTGGTACACAAAGTAATATGAACGTGAACGAAGTAGTTGCCAATCGTGCTCAAGTTCTTAAAGGATTCAACATTGGCGAAGGCGAACAATTCATCAAAGCCAATGATGATGTGAATAAATCCCAATCTTCAAATGACACCTTCCCTACCGGAATGCACATTGCAGCCTACAAAGCAGTAGTTGAAGTTACTATTCCCGGAGTTGAAAAATTAAGAGACACGCTTCATGCCAAAGCAGTTGAATTTAATACAGTAGTCAAAATAGGTCGGACACATTTAATGGATGCTACGCCACTAACATTAGGTCAGGAAATTTCAGGATATGTAGCACAATTGAACTACGGTTTGAAAGCGGTTAAAAATACATTGGCACACTTATCCGAAGTAGCTTTAGGAGGAACAGCCGTAGGAACAGGATTGAATACTCCTGATGGATACGATGTAAAAGTTGCCGAATACATCGCTGAATTTACCGGACATCCATTTGTAACTGCCGAAAATAAATTTGAAGCACTTGCCGCACACGATGCCATTGTAGAAACGCACGGTGCCCTCAAGCAACTGGCCGTTTCATTGAATAAAATTGCCAATGACGTCCGTATGCTGGCTTCTGGACCACGCTCCGGAATTGGAGAAATCCTTATTCCTGAAAATGAGCCGGGATCTTCCATCATGCCAGGAAAAGTAAACCCAACACAATGTGAAGCATTGACAATGGTTTGCGCACAAGTGATGGGTAATGATGTTGCCATCTCTGTGGGAGGAATGCAAGGTCATTATGAATTGAATGTTTTCAAACCTTTGATGGCTGCAAATTTCTTGCAATCAGCCAGATTACTTGGTGATGCTTGTATGTCTTTTGACGAACATTGTGCACAAGGAATTGCACCTAACTACAAACGTATTCAAGAATTAGTTGACAACTCATTGATGTTAGTTACGGCTTTGAATACTAAAATTGGGTATTACAAATCAGCTGAAATTGCACAAACTGCACATAAAAACGGAACAACTCTCAAAGAAGAAGCTGTTCGTCTAGGCTACGTAACTCCAGAAGATTTTGATGCTTGGGTTAAACCCGAAGATATGGTGGGAAGCCTTAAATAATTAATTATCAATGTTGAATTTTTAATTATTAAGCTGTAAATTAGAAACCCTGCAATGTAACGTTGCAGGGTTTCTTTGTATCTATTTATATTCTAAATAGCAAAATTTAAAAATTGATCTTTGCTTACATGGCTTATCTGATTATTTTTTTTCATCATATAAGTCAATTAAGTTTCTTTATGCTTTGAGAAAGAATGTCTTATAGTTTTTATTTCTTATTAATTGTATCCATAACTTCTTTCATGATTCGAATGCTTTTCAATTTGTCTTCATGATCAAAAATTGGGCTTGTAATCATCAATTCATCAATTTGCGTATATTCGATAAATTGTTTCAATTCTGTTTCTAATTTCTTTTTGCTTCCTACAAACGAACAAGCAGTCATTTGATTCACATGAAAATGTTCTTCTTCACGCATAATCCCATCTAGCGAATCAACAGGCGGTTGCAATTGTTTTCTATCATTCCGAATCAAGTTCAAAAACATTTGAGTCAAACTGGTTGATAATTTTTCCGCTTCTTCATCCGTATCAGCAGCTATGGCGTTTACACAAGCCATAGTTTTGGGTGCTTCTAAAAATTGGGAAGGTTTGAAATTTTCTCGATAAAACTCAAATGCCTGATGCATTAGTTTTGGCGCAAAATGACCGGCAAAGGCATACGGCAAACCATTGGCAGCAGCCAAAGCAGCACTATCCATACTGGAACCTAAAATCCAAATGGGAACATTCGTTCCTTCGGCAGGAAAAGCACGCACTTTGGCTATAGCATTATCTTTAGAGAAAAATTCTTGCAGTGCGGCAACATTTTGAGGAAATCGCTGCGATTGCTCAAAGAAATCTTTCCGAATCGCTTGTGCGGTTAATCCATCTGTTCCCGGCGCTCTTCCTAATCCTAAATCAATCCTGTTTGGGAACAATATTTCTAAGGTTCCAAACTGTTCCGCTATAATTAACGGAGCATGATTGGGCAACATTATTCCGCCGGAACCTACCCGGATATTCTGAGTCTGGCTGGCAATATAACCAATCAGAACAACCGTTGCTGTACTGGCTACATTAGCCATATTATGATGTTCGGCTAGCCAAAAACGGTCGTACTCTAAACTGTCTGCCAGTTGTGCCAGTGCTGTTGTTTTTTTAAATGTTTCGTTTGCATCGCTATCTTGAGTAATTAATGCTAACTCTAATATGGAAATTGGAATCTTTTTAGTCATTATAAATTTCTGATTTTATACAAAAATAATCATTTTCGGTCGAGCCAAAAATTGTCTGGTGTTAATTGATTTATAATATTATAAAACCAAAAAAAAAACATGTCTAAAAACTTTTAATAAAAAAAACCGGCAACGTTGTATTCAGGGCTTTTGGATTCATAAGAAAAAAGATTTATTTTCCATCAACATAATTTTGTAAATAACTAAATCGTGGAGTCAGTTTTCCTTTTTCAGTTATTTTGGCTCTTTGCAAAATTCCATCTTTATCTCCATTGAAAAATGCAGGAATTACATGTTCCATGAACATTTCTCCAAATCCTTCACTGGCATCTTTTGGCAATTCACACGGCAAATTATCAACTGCCATAACCACAATTGCCGCAGGATGAAACACATCCACTTCTTTATCTTCATTTGGCACATACCCATAGAGAGGTTCAGCAATTGTTGATGATCTGAGGGTGCAGGCTATTGGCCCATTCACATCACAAGAAACATCTGCCACTACTTTGATCTTGCAATCATTGGATTGAAGCATTTCTCGGGTCAAAATTACCGGAGCCTCATTGGCATGAAAATGTCCTGTTATATAGATATCAGACACTTTTGTAAATCTTTCGAAATCAGAAACATATTCTTTTGGATTGTGATAAAAATCAATAAAATCTAAAACCTGCCCGTCTTTTCTTTTGTTATATTCTAAGACATCTATTTGAGTATAAACAGGCTGCGAATAGTTTTTAGTTAAATAATTCTCCACCGAAACTTCCTTTATTTTTATAGCATCCAAAATTTCTTTGGCTCCGTTTCCCACTTTTCCTGTTCCTGTAATAACAAATTTTAAAGGCGGTAATACTAATCGTTTTAAATGAGCTATTAAGGCTTCTTTACCGGATAATGTTTCTGCTTTTGGCAATTTGAACAATTCAAATTTTATTCCAAAAGCACGAATACTGTTGTATGCCCCTACTATCCCTGCATAACGACCAAAACCAATTAACCTGCGATTGTTAGCATCTACAATTGTTTCATAATCGTACAAATCGATATTTTTTTCTAAAACAGCCTGCAATAATTTTTTGTTATAGGGCTGTTCTTTTATGGTATGCGAAAAAAAGAAATAGGTTTTGTTAGGAATCAAATTTTTTACCGGTACTTCTTTTACCCCAAACAAAACATCACAATCACTGATATCATCAGTCAATTCGATGCCTTGATTTTCATATTGAGAGTCGGTAAAAACTCTAATATCAGAGTATTCTACCTTTACCATACACTCTTGATACTGTTGTTTCAGCTTTGTTAATTCATTAGGTGAGAAAACAACTCTTCTGTCCGGCGGATTTTTCCGTTCTTTTAAAATTCCAAATTTCATACGTTTTGAATGCTTTTGATTTAGTTTAATATAACTTTATATCGTTTATTTGTTACAAATATAACAATTTAAACGAATTTGAATTTATTTTAAAATTAAAATCTGCAGGCAGTACACTCCTAGTCACTGAAGTACAAAATGATACAAAAATGAGTACCCTGTCTACTGATAAAATAGTGTTAAGGTTTAGAAAAAATAACAAACAAAAAGGCTTTGATTCTATATATTTGCCTTTCCAGCACCACAGAAATGAATTTTATAAAAAAAACAAAGATACTACATATATACCTCCTCTTTTTGATTTTGAGCTCCTGCGCCAAGGAGAAAAAGAAAGTTGAATTAAGTGATGCCCAACTTCCAAAGAGTACATTGCCTAAAATGAAGCCGTTAACAAACCTAGAGCCCAAACTTACCGCGGAATATGTCGATTCAAAAAGAAAAGAAATAGACTCTTTTTACAAAAAAAATTGGCCCAATAACAGCGCAAATGGAAGTTTTCTGGTTGCTAAAAACGGTCAAATTATTTATGAAAAATATGAAGGGTATGCAAATTTCAAAGATAAAACAGTCATTACTAAATCTACGCCGCTGCACATTGCATCTGTCAGCAAGGTTATTACGGCAACGGCTATTTTAAAATTAGTAAACGCAAAAAGAATCGAATTGGATCAAAAGGTAAATACAATCCTGAAGGAATTTCCTTATCCCGAAATTACGATAAAAACATTATTGAATCACAGAAGCGGCATGCGTAATTACGCCTATTTTACAGATCGAGACAAAACGATATGGGACCGACACAACATACTTTCCAATCAAGACATACTGACGATCATGGCTACAAAAGACATTGGTTTAGAATTCAAAACCGATACCCGTTTTAGTTACTGCAATACCAATTATGCCATGTTAGCACTAATAATTGAAAAAATCACAAAACTTCCCTATAAAGAGGCTATGAAACAAATTATTTTCAAGCCACTTAATATGAAAAATACGTATGTTTTTGATTATGAAAGAGATAAAGATACTGCCGTTACATCCTACAAAGGAAACAAAGTCGAGATAGGAAAAGATTACCTGGATGCCGTTTATGGAGATAAAAATATCTATTCTACACCACGTGATTTATTAAAGTTTGACAGAGCCAGAAATAGCGCTGCTTTTTTAACACCTGAACTACAAAGTCAGGTATATAAAGGCTACAGTAATGAACGCAAAGGAACAAAAAATTATGGTTTGGGGATTCGAATGGTCAATTGGGAAACGGGACAAAATTTTTATTTCCACAACGGCTGGTGGCATGGAAATACTTCAGCCTATATTACTTTGAGAAAAGAAGGAGTTACTATTATAGCACTTTCTAATAAATTTACACGAAAAACGTATAATGTACGAAAATTAGCTGTCTTATTTGGCGACTATCCATTCAAATTAAGAGATGAATAAAAAAAAGAATGATTTTAGAATAGTGATACTAGATTTGCAATAGTAATCCCAATAAAAAGTGTAAATTTGCAAACTTAAAATTCAGGATTGGAATTTTAAACAAAAAGGGGTCGACTGGTTTTGACAGCAAGTCGAATTGATAAGTAAGCACGTCGAGCATTGAGACCTTGCTCGTAAATATAAGATCTTACCATTTTACACGGCGAAAATAACTACGCTTTAGCTGCATAATCCGAATTATAGTACGATTAAGCCACGTTCCTATCAGATAGGAAAGCTGGATTCTCCTTGAAAGCCTTGGTTTGTGGCGTTCAGTTTAGGAGAACCGTAAAAATAAACCTAGATTTCCATGAGCTTCGGGTGGATTTCAAAATTAAGAAGATAAGTATCGTGTGGCTGTTTCTGGCCTAGCACAGTATCGAAAACTCAATCAGAAAATAAACGCGTAGAAAGCTTTTTAGTTGCTTGTTTGGACCCGAGTTCGATTCTCGGCGACTCCACAGAAAGCCTTGTAATCATTTGATTTGCAAGGCTTTATTTTTTTAGTTGCCACTTTCGTTGCTTTTTACCTTGTTAATAAGTATTTTTAAGTAATAAAATTTCTCTGAACTACTCCCAGAAAAAACTTAACTTTTCTAACTTTTCTAACTAAACACAAAAAACCCTTCATTTCTGAAAGGTTCTTTCTAACACTAATATAAGTCTGACAAACTTATTTCTTTACTGAATTTATAATTCTTCTATTAAATCCAGTCTTCTTCATATTCTATTGAATTATGTTTTTTAAAATTCTCTTTTACCTTCTTTTTTTGTTGGTCGTTGTTTGGAACATTTTCCAAAGTCGATTGGCTTTTAATCCATATTTTCAATGCTATAATATTTGCTTTTTTCATTTATTAAATTTTAATTTTATTAATCAAAGACAGTAAAGCCAAAATCCTTTATACTGATTTCATCGTTAGGAACGTCTAAAAATAGCGGTCTATCTTGCACGTTTGGATATTTATAATAAAAGTCTTCAATAATATTTACCAATTCCGTTTTGTTGTACTCTTTACATATCCAAACTTTTAAAGTTGCTCTGAGAATTTCGTTAATATCGTTTTTACTCAATTCATTGTTAAGTATAAAATCCTTTAGTTCTTGTATGTTTGCTATTGTCATTTTAATACTTTGCTTCAAGTTCAGGATTAATACTAGCACCCAGATTTATTATTATTGGATTAAATTCGCTTTCGTTTCCAATGGTTAATTCTGTCGCCTTCAAAGTAGGAACTACAAATTTTGCTAATTCTAAAAGTATCTTTATCCTGTCTTTAGGTTCTAATAAATCAATGTCACTTTGAATTTTATCAAAATTATTTTCTAATAACAAAGAGAATTTTTCTCTTACTTCTGCGGTGTTCTGGTTGGGCGTTCCAGTGGTTCGCCCTCCATATTTAGTTCTTTTCATCATATCTACTATTAACTACTTTAGTTTAAAATTTGCTTCTTAAAATTTGTTTATTTGTCATTATTCTATAAGTTCCAAGTACTGGATGAACACCGATTGTGAGCAAATCCCAAACATTTGAAATTTGTTTCCTTCCGTACTCGTTCAAAAACCCAAATTCTTCTGCTTCATTAAATAAAGAAACAAGTCCTTCTGCTATTAGTAAACTTTTATTTTGTTTTTCATTTTCAGTATAATAAGAAAACATTTCATTTGCCTTTTCAATTTCTTCTTCTGGCACTTCATAAAATCCTTTGTCATTTAATTTGAAATTATTATATAACCATTTGCCAGAATTTACATTGTAAGATTGATATGAATTTTCAATTTCTCCCATTCCCATTGCATCCAGATTAAACTTTTCATCCGCTTCTTTAAATGGATATTTCTTTTTTAAGGTTTCTTTGATAAATCCAATTCCGTTAACTTTTAATTGTTCTTTTTGTTCATTGTTAAATTTTGTTCTCATTATTCTTTCAGTTGAAAGTATAAATAAATTTAATGCTTCTTTGCCCTCTTCCATTTGTTTAATGGTAGCGTTTATTCCTTCTTCATTTTTGTATAAAAATACTTTTTGAAATTCTTTTACTTTTGTCATTGTTTTGTAAATTATATGTTTGTTATTTTAAATTTTTCTTGTAAATAGTAATCGGCTAAATCTCCTTTGTCTTGTATTTCTGGATTGTCTTCTGTAATTCGTGAAACAATTATTTTAAATTCCTTCCATTCATTTGCGTACTGATTCCAGATTGAAAAAGCTTTTCCTTTATCTGGATGAAGTATTATTTTTAAGTCCTTTAAAGGCTCTAATTTGCCCTTATTTAAGAAGGTTAAACCGCCAGAAGCTAACCATATAAATTCTGGTTTTACTATTGTCATTATGAATGCGGTCTTTTCCGATTCCACTATATGAATTGATTTTTCGCTTCTGTCTTTTATTTGATGCAATCCAAAAAGGCAAAAGTCATTTGTCCAGTTTTCAATCTTATGTATCGAGTGCATCCAGTTTACAATTCCGTTTCCTTCCTTGTTTCTCCTTCTGTTTCCGTTTTCATCATAAGCCATTACTTTGATTCCTGTAATGTTTTCCTTCTCGTTTATGTATGGATAACAAATTGATCTATTGTAAAAGTCATTTGTCGAAAATATCATTAATTTCAGTTCAGCATCGAATATTTGTTTTCTTGTAAAAAACCCCTCCAGATACTCACTAAAATTATTATTGTCATCATACTTAAAAGTAACATTATCCAGAAACTCCATTGAATGAAAACTTCCTTCTGGCTTTGCTTTTTTTGGTTCTGGTACATAGTGTAAAAAATCACTTTTAACGCCTTTAAATGAATGTAATTGAATTACGGTGTTACAGTGTTGACAAGTTGCCAAACCTCGTTCCCAGTTAGTCATTAAGCATCTTTGCTTTTGGTTTCTTGTGCTTCTGGTATGTGAACAAATAGGGCAAAGGTTGTATTTCTTGTTTTCATCCAGTTTGTACTGATTGTATGTTTCTATTATGTATTTATCGGTGTTCATATTATTAAATATTTCTTATATATTAATCCTTTGTACTCCCTTACCTTACCCCTATATATAGGGGGTTAAGGTAGTAAGGCACTATGTAGTACCTTATATATGATACCTTAAGGCACTAAGACGCTGTTAAACTCTCCTAACTTATAAGGCTTTAATTTTGCTTCTTGAGTAAGCCAATTATTATTTTTACAATCAGTTATCAGTTTTTCAGTAGCACTTTTCCCAATCTCTTTTTTGAATTGACTTTTGTAAGCAAGTTGTATTTGAGTTTGTAATAAACTGTAACTAAATTCTGCGCCCTTACTAAATACTTCGGTTAATAATTGGTATTTTTTATAGTCTTCTAAATCTGTAATATCAAACTTGTCTTTTTTAGTAGCTACACGTATCTCGAAATTTTCTGCAATTACTGGAATACCTTCTTCATTAATTTCAAAGCCAAACGGATCAAAATCCATATTTCTGCAAGCCTCAGCATTAACTATACTAATTTCTTTGTCTGTTTCGGCTTTGGTAACAGAAATTACAGTTTCGGACTTGTTCATTAATTCTGTACCAATGTGACCCCGTGCGTTTGTATCTGATTTATTTTGATGTAACACCGTAACAATTGAAATAGTAAGTTCCTCAGTCCATTTCAAGAATTTTGAAACAATCATTGTTGCCTGTTCCTCATCATTTATTGAAGTGATTAAATCTTTTGCACCATCAATAAAAACGATTCCGATATTTGGAGTATTGTAAATTGCGTATTCAATAATTTGCAATCTTTCAGATGGTGCATATTTTCGCAATCCGTAAACCTTCAAATTAGTAGGCTCTTTAATCCCTATCATTTTGCACACACGTAATAAAGCGAGTTGTACGTGGTATTTTGATTGTTCAGTATCGAATAGTAGTATTGTTCTTTTATCGTTTGGTAGATGGCTTGTAAATAGGTTAAAGACAAAGTCTTTTGATATTGCAACTGCTATTGCAACAGAAATAAGAAACGATTTTCTACTTTTTGCTTTTCCTATTACTGTCAAAACGTTTCCAAGAGTGCTAACAATACTATCAGCAATTTTCAAGGCAACAACAGGCGGTTCTAATTTGTCAGTTACTCTTATTTCAGAAAGTAAAAGTTCGCCTTTTGCTTCAAAAGGAAGTTTTAGCTCTTTGATTTCTTCGTTTAATGCTTCAAATCCTGCATCAATACTATAATTTTTTGTAAATTCGCCTTGTTCTAAACTAATAGAATTAAGGCTTTGGGTGGTTGGTACACTCATTAGCCTTTTTTTATCGTTTATATTTAAGGGATTTTACTTCTTCAAGTCCTTTGGCAAATTGGGTTTGCTCTATGAATAGTCTTCTTCCTATTCTTTTGGCTTGAATTTTTCCTTCTTTTATCCAGTTCCGAACCGTTAATTCAGATACTCCAGATATTGAAGCCAAAGACTTTACTGAATGAAGTTTATTTTCAGTTTCTTTGGGTTTGTGTTTGATGTCAAGTAACAAATTTTCAATGTTACTTAATCGGGTTTCGATCGATTCAAATGGATTGCTCATTTTATATCAGTTTTATATTATTAACTGATACAAATTTACGATGTACTTATGCTTAACTATTTGATTTACAGTTGTATGAACTTGTATACAAGTAATTACAAGTCATACAAGTTATTTTATTTTACTCTATATTTGGTTATCAATGGATTAAGTTTACTCTGAACTGTAGTAATATTTTTAGCATAATAATTTTGTTCATCTTTAGTATGTTTATATAAATCATTTAATGCGGTTTGGGATCCAATATCTCTATTGAAGTAATCCTTTATACTCCTAAAAAAGGGTGCGAATTGCGTAAAAGAAAATATTCCGTCATTTTTCAAAAGTTCAATCATAATTTTAAAATCAATACCAAATTCAATATTAAAAGAATTCTTTAAATCATTTGCAAATCCTTCTTTGTTTTCAATCGTAATGTAGTCTAAAAAAGTTTTTTCTACTTTTTGAAGTTTAATTTCTTTAGGTAAATTATGATTATATTTACTCTTTAAAAACTCTTCAATTTTTGAAAAGTCCAAGTACATATTAATACAGAAATATAAAATTTCTCTTTGTGAAAACTCATTAACTTTTTCCTGTATCAATATTGATTTTTTGATTTCAGATATTGAATTGTTATTTTTATAAGTGAATATGAAATTTGTAATTTCGCTTGAATTTTGATTTTTGTCTTTAATTTCAAATTGATTTTTATACATTTCCAAATTATGCAAATCCAGTTCGTAAAAATCAAAAATACTTTCAATCCATTCTATTAATCCGTTTACGCTTTTAAGTTCCCAGATAATGTGATTATTAATATCTCTTTGATTGTTAATTAATGAAGTGTTACTTTCATTGTACACTAATTCAATCTTTGATTTTATGAATTTCTTTAAATCCAAACTAAAAACTTTCTTTTCATAGTTTTCCGTATTTAATTCAAATAGCCAAGACTTTAAATACATTCTAAGTTCAGTTTTAATGCTTTCGTTTGTGAGTTCTCCAAAAGGTATCCCTATGATTCCAAATCCCATATTTTTTGTAATTAGTTAGAAAAGTTAAGTTTTTTCTGGGTGCTAAATGTAAATTAATTTTCTCCTACAATCTTTAAAGGAATATCAATATTAAAGACTTCATCCATTGCTTCCTTCTTTTCTGGTTCGCTTATTTGGTAATATTGATTTAATGTCTTCATATCAGTATGACCAGTAATAGAAGCTATTAGTTTATCACTTTTGCCCTGTCTTTTCATCATTGTTATAAATGTCCTTCTAGCGGTATGGGTGCTAATCCTGTCTTTAAAAAGCATTTCAACTTTGATATTCTCTTTTCCTTTAGTAGTAACTTTTTGTACCTTTTCAGTATATTCTAATTCAGCAAATACTTCTTTGATATAGGTGTTTTGCTTCTGGTTTGCAATCAATGGAAGGTTATAGTCATATTTTAGTAAAATGTATCTTGAAAGGCTTGTTAATGGTATTTCTCTGGCTTCTTTGGTTTCATCCTTTTCTTCCTTTAGGATAATATAACTATCAGTAACATTACTTCTGGTTATAAGTGAAAGTTCGCCAAATCTCATTCCAGTAACACAAGCAAAAACAAAAACATCCCTTACTTTTTCAAGTCTTTTACTTTCAAACTCGTGCTTCATTAATTTGTTAAGGTCTTCAATGGTTAATGCAATTTGATTAGTAATAACTCTATCTACTTTCTTAAAATCAATAAAGGCATCATTGTAAGTAAATTTCTTTTTTTTAGCCCAAAACATAAAAGTTTTAAAAAGTCCTAAATTTCTCGAATAAGTGTTATTTATGTGCTTCAATTCATCCATGCAATAACAAGTAAATTCCCGATGAAAGGATTCATCAATTTTACTAAAGGTCAAAGGATATTTCTTTTCTTTCTCAAACTTTTTAAGAATGTTTTTAATATTGTTATATCTTAAAATTGTAGCATTTGACCATTCCTTTGCTTTTGTTTTGTCTGCTGTAAATTCATCATAAGCATCAAAAAAAATGTTCTTGCCAGAAGGTGTGATTTTAAACTCTTCATCAAATACTTTTCTTAAAGTTTTTGAAGTGAAATCCTCATTTATTCTTTTATACAAACTTTCAGTTTCCAGCATCAAATCTGAATATCTATTTAATTGCATTTTAATACTTTCAGCAAACTTTGCCTTTTTATTTCCGTTTGTGTATAGAAACTTGCTTACTGCATCCCAATTATTAGGATTAATTTTTTCGCCAGTAGAAAATATGAATTTCTTGTTTTCATCTTTGAAGAAACAAGAAAATAAAATCAATGTTTCTTTTTGTGAATTTGGTTCTTTGAGTTTGAAGGTGTATTTCATATCGTTGCCATTTTAGTTGCCATTTTTGTTATAATGCATTATAAAAACATAATGATAACAAATATAAGGATTGTTTATTAACAAGGCTTTAGAGCCACTAAACAGTTATTAACATATAAATAAGTGATAAAATTAACAATAGTCGGCGACTCCACTGGATGGGATGATTGAAAAATCATCCCTTTTTTTATTATATAAAAACAAACCTTTTTCCTTCATTAATAGGTGATTACGAGACAATAAATCAATCATTGTAGGTGTTCGATAGATACCATCCTGATAGTATAAGTTGCTGTCGAACACCCGTTTTACAAATTCTCTCTTTTGGGTAATAGTATCTCGATTATATATTGATTTTAAATCAACAAGTAAATCCAAGTTTTTTTGTAAAATTGTAAGTGTATGTTTATCTACTTGGCTTAGACGAGCAATAGAATTTTTGCAAGATGTGATTGCAGTACTACACTTAACGCTGAATTGTTGTATGGTCAACCTGAACTCCCCTCATTTTCATTATTTCCTCAACATCACGATAGCTTAACTTAAATCAAAGTTTGAAATATACAGCTTGAAGAATAATAGATTGTGGATAGCAGTGACCTTTGATATTCATGGATCGAATGATTTAAAAGCGCTAAAGATAAAAAATTATTTTAGATTAGACAGAACTAAATAGAGTTATGTAAAACATATTGCATGAATTTTCAATAAAAATATATGCAATTAAATAATATTTATTAACTTTGTAACATGAATAAATTACAAGAATTAAAAAAACATTTAAAACGAGGAAAAGTATACCGTAGGGCTGATTTGTCCAAATGGTCAAAATCCGTTGACCGCCATTTAGATGAGTTGGTGCAGGAAGGCACTTTGCAAAAACTGTCACAAGGCTTATACTATTATCCCGAAGTAACAGTCTTTGGAGAAACACCTCCAGAAGAAGAAGTATTGGTGCGCTCTTTTCTCAAAGACAAACGTTTTTTGGTAACTTCCTTAAATGCTTATAATTCTCTGGGAGTAGGAACCACTCAGTTATACAACAGCAAAACGGTTTACAACCACAAACGTCATGGAGATTTCAACCTCGGCGGTATGACATTTTCATTTAGGGTAAAACCTCATTTCCCATTAAAAGCCACCCCAGAATTTTTATTGGTAGACCTGTTAAACAATCTCGACCAATTAGCTGAAGACCCAAAAGAAGTAGTGTCAAAAGTGAGATTGAAAGCAAAAACAATGGATGCTAAAAAACTAAAAAAATCACTTCAGGAGTACGGCAGTGTTAAAGCAAAAAAATTGTTGGAACCTGTTATAACAGCACAATATGTCTGATTACTTACACAACCATAAAAACTTCCGTGATCTGCTCCGTATTGTAGGAGCAGAATTAAATATCGAACCTGGACTTATCGAAAAAGACTATTGGATTATGCATGTGTTGTTCGGGCTAAAACAGCAAGGGTTTCAATTCGAACTCAAAGGAGGTACTTCTCTATCTAAAGGGTATGGAATCATACACCGTTTCTCCGAAGACATTGACCTCCATATCAAACCACCGGCTGAAATGGAAATAAATGAAAACCCAAACAACAATAAGCCCCGGAATATTCAAAAAAGAAAAGATTTTTATGATGGATTGGCAGATGAAATAAAAATAAACGGAATCATAGCAGTAAAAAGAGATGAAACATTTGACGACCTAAAGCAATACCGCAGTGGAGGCATACGATTACATTATGAGAGTATAATGGAAACAATTGAAGGAGTTAAAGAAGGAATTTTACTGGAAGTTGGATTTGACACGGTAACACCAAACAACCCTCTAACAATATCGTCTTGGGCATACGAAAAAGCAATACAGCAAAAAGTAGACATAATTGACAATCGGGCTGTAGATATTGCCTGCTATCACATTGGGTACACTTTTGTCGAAAAATTACAAACAATTGCAACCAAATTTAGGCAGGAGCAGGAAGATAAAATAGAAAGACAAAATTTGATGCGCCAGTACTACGATGTCTATAGTCTGTTACAAGATAATACAGTAAAATCATTCATAGGCACAAAAGAATATCAGAAACACAAAGAAGCTCGTTTTCCTCCCAAAGACTATGAAATACTCATTGCTGATAATGAAGCTTTTTTATTGAAGAATTTAGAACTTAGAGAGCGATTTATAAAACGCTATAAAAAAACGGCAAAATTGTATTACAAAGGCCAACCTGACTTTGACGAACTACTTGTTGAAATCGGTAAATGGGTTGAGAAATTGTAGTTTTCTAAATTAAGCCATGCTTTTGAATAATTTTAAATCTAAATATTTCATTATATTTGCTATGGGTGGATTCTAAAATTTTCGAGTCAAAATTGAGGAGCAAAAGCAAGACCCTAGGATAATAAAAGTTATTAAAACGTAACGATATCAACCGGTTAGAAATGGAATACAAATCCCTCTTTCTCCGCAAAAGAAAAACCTAATTTTTTTTCATATTTTTATATATACTTTTTTCTATCACTCTAATCTCTAAAGTGTTCGACTGTGAAAAAGAGTTCGACAGTCGAACTCTAACGGTTCTTTTAAACACAACTTTTTATCTTTAAAAAACTTAGAATTATTGAAAAATGTTAAAAACAGTTAGGTAAATATTTTAAACCTAAAAAATAATCATTGAATTAAAAAAAAAAATCAAATCACTTAAAATCAAATGATTACATTACAATTTTAAGCTGTCAAAAAAAGTTAATATAGGAATTAGGTGTTCGATTGTAGTCCCATCGACTCCACTTTAAAAAAATAGTAATAAGCTGTATTTTAAGCTTTTACGATTTTTTTATTTTACTATTTCCCAACAAAATAAATTAAAATTTATTTACAATAGAATACAATCCTATTTTTTGTTTTTAGCTTGTAAATTCCATTCCTGATTCATAGAAGCGTTTCACAGAAAACATTGTTATATGGCTTTGCATATCCCTCTTTTATCAAAATTTCGTTTAAAACTCTACCAATCATTTAGAATTAGATAGCCAAGTTTGCTTTATTGCAACCTAAATAGTTACAGATAGGATAATTCACTCCGCAATTAGGTTCGAACATAAGGGTGAATCAATGCGTAAAAAAATGAAAAATAATTAGAAAAAAACATCTAATTTTGATCCCAGAAAATATCATTAAAAAAGTGGTACAGTTTCACCGGAATACTTATTAAGTGGTTCGTTAACCGAATAAGGTGTCATAAATGTATGTGAGTTTTAAATAAATTTGTTCGTCTAAATCTGAAAATATAAAATTATAATGAATCTAAAAGTTATTAATAATTACGCCAAACTAAAAATAACTTTGTTTTTTTTACCGCTTATATTGTTATTGGTTATTCTTATATTTCTTTCCAGCCAAGATTCTTTAACTACTTTTAAGTATGTACAAATTCAAAAGGACTACTTTTTATATATTAACCATTATTTAGGTCAATATCCAAATTTAGAATACAATCTTACCCAATTAGGCGATGCCTCTGTTTTTTTGTCATTTATAATTATTTTCATCGTGTATGCTCCTAAAATATGGGAGGCAATATTAACAGCTTCATTGGCTTCCCTCCTGTTTTCTTACCTCTTAAAAAACTTGTTCTTAGTACCTCGACCTGCTCAAATTTTTGACAATCATAGTTTTATCATTGTAGGAAAAACAGCTATCGGATTTAGTAGTTTGCCTTCTGGGCATTCCATTACAGTTTTTACTATACTCACCGTTTTGTTGTTTGCATTTATACCTAAAAAGTTAAACTATAAAATCTTATGGGTCTTTTCTGTTGTATTTACAGGATTGATTATTGTGTTTTCCAGAGTGGGTGTTGGAGCACATCATCCGCTAGACGTGATTATAGGCAGTATTATAGGATATATTTCGGGTCTTATTGGTATTTTTGCCAGCCGAAAATATAAAATATGGAATTGGGTGAATAATAAAAAATACTATCCAATTTTTATTTTGTTGATTGTGATCTGCGGTATTTCATTCATCATCAAAATAAATCGAGAAAATTTCATCATATTTGATTTGGCGTTAATTAGTTTAATTGTTTCACTTTATAAAATCATTCATGTATACGTTAAAAAATAATTTAAAATTAACTCATTTTGTCTTATTGATGAGTTTTCTTAATTTTATATTCTTTCATTATCCGTTTTTTAAATTTGTGTTTAATAACGTTGAATATAAAAACTTGAACGGAATGTTTTTAATTCTTAGTTTGATGATTCTAATGTTAGTGCTAAATGCTTTCGTTTTTTTTCTGCTTTTTTTCCTGTCGCGTTATGTTGGGAAATTTCTTTTAGTGTTGTTCTTTATAATAAATTCAGTTGCCGTTTACTTCGTTAATACCTATAGTGTTATCATTGACGAAAGTATGATAGGCAATATACTTAATACCAATTATGACGAGTCTAGCAGTTTTTTTTCGTTCAAATTAGTTGTATACTTACTTTTTCTGGGCATAATCCCTAGTATTTATATCATCAAAGTTAAAGTCATAAATGTTACAGTAAAAAGATTTTTTGTCCTGATCTCATTGACTTTATTATTTATTTTAGGTTTAGTAATTGCCAATTCAAGTAATGTTTTGTGGATTGATAAAAATTCAAAAACTTTGGGCGGACTTGCAATGCCTTGGTCTTATACTGTAAATATTTCACTTTTTTATGCACATGAATCCAAAAAAAATGAAAAAGAAATTTTATTACCAAATGCAACAATAAAAGATAATCAAAAATCAGTTGTAGTTTTAGTTATTGGCGAATCTGCAAGAAGTCAAAATTTTTCTTTGTATGGATACAACAAAAACACAAATCCCCTACTCTCTAAAACTAATAATGTATTTCATTTTAATGCAAAATCGGATGCAACCTATACCACTGCAGGTGTGAAAAGTATTTTAGAACATAAAAACACCGATGATTTGTATGAAATTTTGCCCAATTATTTGTATCGAAATAATGTTGAGGTTATTTGGAGAACAACAAATTGGGGAGAGCCACCAATTCATATAAAAAATTATCAAAACAGAGCATTTCTAATGCCAAATTGCAAAGGCGATGGCTGTAATTATGATGAAGTACTTTTGAGCGGATTAAAGGAACAAATTTTAGCCAGTAAAAAGAATAAAATATTAATCGTTTTACATACAAGTACAAGTCATGGACCTACATACAGCAAGAAATATCCCTCTGAATTTGAGACTTTTAAACCCGTTTGCAATAGCGTTGAATTAGCTAATTGTTCTCAAACAGAACTAATCAATGCTTACGACAATACCATTGTGTATACCGATTATATATTAGCCAATATAATTAAAGATTTAAAGCAATTGACTACCTATAAAAGTACTATGATTTTTGTGTCTGACCATGGTGAATCTTTGGGAGAAAAAAACCTATACATGCATGGTTTACCTTTGAGTATTGCACCAAAAGAACAATATGAAATCCCTTTTATAGTTTGGTATTCTGATAACAGCTCAAAACATTTAAAACCTAATGAGATGTTGTCTCAAAACCATGTATTTCACAGTGTTTTAAATTTTTTAAATATTCAAAGTCCTATTTATAACGAAGAATTGAACATTTTTAAATAAGTAAAACTTCGTATCTCTTTTAGTAAAAACATTTTTAACCCTTGTAATTCAGTGCTTTTTATTCACAAACTATTTAAAATGATTACTTTCAAGAAATCGATCATTTGATTTATATTGTCAATATAGTAGTGACCAAAAGAGCATTACCGTTTTTCGGTTTCTGGCGTTGCGAGTTTTTAAGTCCTGCTTGACTATTTTCTGCTTGAAGTATAATCTTAATTAACCTGGATTTGTTGATTTGTAAAAGTATATTTGCTATTCTTTCCATATCTTGGTTGAGACACTATTTATCATCAACCGTCAATTCATTGCTAATTTAATTATAAAACTTCGAGGTCGGTATCTAACTAACCGCATATTATTTCTTTATGACAAATATTATTTGCCTTTACCATCCTTTTGATATAAATTATTAAATATTGTGCATCTAAGTAATGACTAAAATTTAATGTCGTATTTTAATAAAGCACTAAATTTCTTTGCCACAGATTAGCACAGATTAATTCGTTATGTAATTTTAAAAATCTTTTTAATCCTTACAATCTGTGGCAAAAACTCTTTTTAATAATTGCGACAATATATCTTTCTTGCTACTTATCAAATAAATACACTAACAACAAACATATTTATCACGTATAATCTGTTGAATTTAATATAATTTGCTTGAAAAATTAAATGGAAAACTGGTGATTTTAATGCGTTTGATTTGTGATATTTATCATTTTTAGAGCATTACTTTCAAAAAGACTATATTTGCAAAAAATTTAAGCAAATGACTACTTTTGAGCAATTCAATCTTCCTAAATCCGTACAAAAAGCGATAGATGATTTAGGGTTTACAACTCCTACTCCTATTCAAGAAAAAACATTTTCTGTGATAATGTCAGGAAGAGATATGATGGGAATCGCTCAAACCGGTACTGGTAAAACATTTGCTTACCTTTTGCCTTTGTTGAAACTATATAAATTTACTCCCGGGCATACCCCAAAAATAGTGCTCCTGGTTCCTACTCGTGAACTTGTTGTACAAGTTGCGGAAGAAATTGAGAAATTGACAAAATACATGTCGGTTCGTACTATTGGAATCTTTGGAGGTGTCAATATCAATACCCAAAAGAAAGCAGTGTATGCAGGTTGCGACATACTAGTGGGAACTCCAGGAAGAATCATGGATTTAACGCTGGATAATGTGATTCGTTTTGAAGAAATGCAAAAGCTGGTAATAGATGAGTTTGATGAAATGCTGAATTTAGGTTTCCGTACCCAATTGACCTCTATATTGGCCATGATGCCTAAAAAACGTCAAAACATTCTGTTTTCAGCAACTATGACAGATGAAGTAGATGCGATTTTGAATGATTATTTTGATTATCCTCAAGAAGTTACGCTTTCGGCATCAGGAACACCTCTGGAAAACATCAAACAAATATCCTATCAGGTTCCTAATTTCAATACCAAAATAAACCTTTTAAAACACTTATTGCAAAACAACGAAGACATGAGCCGTGTGCTGGTGTTTGTCAATAATAAGAAAATTTCTGATATGGTTCACGAACGAATCGAGGAGGATTTTGAAGGTCAGTTTGGAGTAATTCACTCGAATAAATCACAAAATTATCGTTTGAGTACGATGGCTTCGTTCCAAGAAGGAAATTTACGTGGTTTGATTACTACTGACATCATGGCCAGAGGTTTGGATATTTCTAATATTACCCACGTTATCAATTTTGAAATGCCTGAATTACCTGAACTATATATGCACAGAATTGGTCGAACCGGTCGTGCAGATGCTACAGGAACCGCTATAAGTCTTATCGCACCTCGCGAAGAAGAATTTAAAGTAGAGATTGAAGTGCTGATGAATATGGAATTAGCTATTGAACCTTTCCCAGAAACCGTAGAAATTTCATCAAAATTAATTGAACCTGAAAAAGAGAGACAACCGATCAAGTTTATGATGAAAAAACAAAAACTTGACGGAGATGGCGCTTTTCAAGAGAAAAGTAAAAAGAATAAAAAAGTCAATTTAGGCGGCCCTGGTGTAACTAAGAAAAAAACACATGGTTCTGTAAATAGGAATATGCTAAAAACCAGAGACAAAAAGAGAAAAGACAAGAACAAATAGTGATCAGTATTCCGTGTTTAGTGTTCATTTTCTAAATCCTGATTTTTTTCTGAACATCGGGGTCTAAAGATAAAAACAAAAATAAATAGTAAAAGTGTTGAAAAATAATTTCCGTTTTTCAACACTTTTTTTGTGAGTTTTTAATTTTAATTCTTAGTGAAAACCAAGCAAACCGGAGAACACAAAACAATTTTTTTACCAGTATCAGCAAGCAATCCAGTCTTTTTATTTCTTTTAAAAATCACTACATCATTGGTATATTGATGTGCTACTACAAGAAAATTTCCCGTTGGGTCAATGGTGAAATTTCGAGGTCCTTTTCCTAAACTACTGGTTTGCCCTTTCAATAGTAATTTTCCGTTTTTTAGAAGTTCAAAAATGGTGATATTATTTGCTTCGCCGCGATTAGAGGCATATAAAAACTTCCCGTCAGGTGAAATATGGATATCCGCAGCACTAAATGATCCTTTGAAATCTTTGGCTAAAATAATCGTTTCATCAATCTTTGTCAATGTTCCGTTAGAATAACTAAATACTGTTAGCGCGCCGTCCAGTTCCTGTAATAAATAAACAAATTTACCATCTTTGCTAAAGGTTAAATGTCTGGGTCCACTCCCGGATTTCACTGAAATGCTGTCTTTTAATTCTAAAACAGTGTGTTCAGCATTAGGATTATAAGCGTATGAATATACTTTGTCATTCCCTAAATCGTTAGACAAAACAAACTTTTTATCTGGAGAAAAATGAACCATGTGTACGTGCGGACCTTCTTGTCTTTGTGTATTAGTTCCTTTTCCATAATGTTGAATAACTTGCTTCGCTTCAGCTAGACTTCCGTCGTTATTTTTAGCAAAAACGGAAATATTTCCCCCGGAATAATTAGCAACAATTACATTTTTATCGTCATTGATTATGTAACAAGGATCCGCACCCTTGGAGCTTTGCTTGTTGATTAAGTCTAATTTTCCTCTTGCTGGATTATAGCTAAAAGAACTCACCGTACTTTTAGTCCCATTTTCGTTTACGGAATACACAAAATTATTATTTTTTGAAACCGTTAAATAACTGGGATTTATAACCTTTTCAGTCGCATTTTTAAAACTGAAATCGCCTGTGTTTGAATCAAAATCATATACATAAATTCCTTTACTGTCACAACTTTGGGTATAGGTTCCTATTAGTAAATTCAATTTGTTTTTTTGTGCATGAACACTTGTAAAAAGGAAGATTAATAGAAGAACCGCAAACGGCTTTTTCATGTTTTTAAAATTTATTAGAAAGCTAAAATACACATTATATTCCTAATGAATGTCACTAGTTTATTCCTTTGAAAAATTATAACAACTTCATCTAAAACTGTCAACAAATTTGTATTTTTGATTCCTGAAATTCAATGAACACCGTTGAAAACAAAATACAGTAAAGTAAACTCAACCTCAGAATGCATTTTAAACATCCCGAAATTTTATACTTTCTGTTCTTGTTGATTGTTCCAATTTTGGTTCATTTGTTTCAATTACGCCATTTCAAAAAAGAATATTTCACCAATGTTCGGTTCTTAAAAGCACTTTCAATTCAAACCAGAAAAAGCTCTAAAATCAAAAAATGGTTGCTTCTCGCCTGTCGTTTATTACTTCTAACTTGCCTTATTTTCGCATTTTCGCAACCTTTTTTCGAGTCCCAAGACAGCAAAAATGCCACCAATGAATTGTATATTATTTTGGACAATTCTTTTAGCATGCAAGCCAAAGGCAAAAAAGGGGAATTATTAAAAAGAGCGGTTCAGGAATTACTTGAAGAAACTCCGGAAAATGTAAATTTTTCTTTAATTACCAATTCCGAAAATTATTGGAACACGGATATAAAATCTGTTCGTAGTGCTTTACAAAATCTAAAATACAGCCCAACTCCGTTCCAATTAGACAATATAATGGCAAAAATAAAAGCGCATAAATCAGCTTTTAATAAAGATATCGTCATCATTACGGATGCGGTAGGTCTTGATGAAAAACAACTGAAAAATAGTGATGCAACTGATTCTCCTTCATTTATAATTCCAAAAGCAGAACAAAAAAACAATGTTTCTATTGACAGCGTTTTCATCCATAAAACAGTAGAAAATTTTTATGAAATTAGTGTCCAAATATCCAGTTATGGCAAGAATTTCAACCCGATTCCAATTTCTCTATACAATGAAAACAAGCTTATTGCTAAAACGATAACAACTTTAGACACAAAGAAAAAAAACCTCAGTTTCACGATTCCTAAACAATCCTTTCATGGTTATTTTTCTATAGTTGACAATGGTTTGTCTTATGACAACACGTTGTTTTTCAGTATTTCAAAAACGAAGAAAACCAACATTATCAGCATTGGAGAACTAGCGAAAAGCAACTTCCTTTCCAGAATTTATACCAGTGAAGAATTCAATTATAACAATTATACCTTAAGCACCTTAGACTATAATAAACTGGAAGAACAAGACGCAATTATTCTTAATGAATTGGATGAAATTCCGCAAGCTTTGATAACCACTTTGAACTCTTTTGTAGAAAAAGGCGGCAATTTAATTGTGATTCCTTCGGCGATAAGTTCCATTACCAATATAAATTCTTTTTTGTCGAATTTTGGAAACCTCAAATTTAGTTCTTTAGAAAACAGAGAAAAACTGATTACTAAAATCAACTTCAATCATCCTATATTCCATAGTGTTTTTGAAAACAAAGTGACTAATTTTCAATATCCAAAGACAAAAAAATCTTTTGTAATATCCAGTTCCTCTCCTGCTGCTTTGTCTTATGAAGACCAAAGCGTTTTCTTGACATCGATAGCAAATTCGGTTTCAGCAGTTAGTTTTTTTGCTGCTCCTATTAACATCCAAAATTCAAATTTTCAGCAATCTCCATTAATTGTACCTACATTTTACAAGATGGCGATGCACAATCAAAACAACGGAGTAAATGCCTTGATAATTGGTAATAACAACCCGCATTTTATAGAAGCATCGCTAAACAAAGGCGCTATTTTAACGGCAAAAGGCTTAGACGAACAATTTATTCCTATCCAACAAATTCTGAATAATAAAGTCAAAATGACTTTCAATGATTATCCAATACAAGCAGGGAATTTCAGCATTTACAATACAAAAGAGTGGATTGAAAACATTAGTTTCAATTACAACCGAACCGAAAGTGATTTGGCTTCAGCCAATGAGACTATTCTTTCTGACTATAAAACAATCGAATCAATACCATCGTTCTTTGACACTTTACAAACTGACAGAACTGATAATCAAATTTGGAAATGGTTTGTTATCTTTGCACTGTTATTTCTAATAACCGAAATGGCAATTATACGATTCGTAAAGTAAATAACGAAGTTCAATACTTAAAAATCAATATAAAATGAGCATGAATGTACTTTAGTCATAAAAGTCAATGCAAATTTCATATTCAATCAAAAAAACAAATAGTATCTACATATGAAATTAATCCTCAGAGACGCCAAAATTATCGATTCGAAAAGTACCTTTCATAATAAGACTGCAGATATTTTAATTGTTGACGGTTTTATACAAAAAATTGGAACCTGGCTCCCAAATCTGGATAAAGCAGACGAAATACAACTCGATAATTTACATGTCTCCCAAGGCTGGTTTGACAGTAGCGTTTCGCTTGGAGAGCCTGGTTTTGAGGACCGTGAAACCATATCAAACGGACTTACCGTAGCTGCCAAAAGTGGTTTCACGGCAATCGCATTACAACCCAACTCCTTTCCTATTATTGACAATCAATCCCAAGTCAATTTTGTTTTGAACAAAGCACAAGGATTTGCAACTCAACTGTATCCTATCGGCGCTTTGAGCAAAGAAAGTGCAGGAAAAGACATGGCTGAATTATATGATATGAAAAAAGCGGGAGCCGTTGCTTTTGGAGATTATAATAAAAGTTTAGATAATGCTAATTTGCTAAAAATAGCCTTACAATACGTTCAGGATTTTGATGGATTGATTCTTGCTTTTTCCCAAGACGAAAATATAAAAGGAAATGGAGTGGCCAATGAAGGCATAGTTTCGACCCGACTGGGTTTGAAAGGAATTCCAAATCTTGCCGAAGAAATACAAATTGCACGGAATTTATTTCTGTTAGAATATACCGGCGGAAAACTTCATATTCCAACCATTTCTACTAAAAAATCAGTACAATTAATCAAAGAGGCTAAAGCTAACGGACTAAATGTAACGTGCAGCGTGGCAGTACATCATTTAGTTCTAACTGATGAAAAACTGGAAGGTTTTGATACCCGTTATAAAATTTCTCCACCGCTTAGAACTGAAACCGATAGGAAAGCATTACTGGAAGGAATAAAAGACGGAACGATCGATATGATTACATCCGACCATAATCCGATGGATATTGAGCACAAAAAAATGGAATTTGATGGAGCCAAGAATGGAACTATTGGTCTGGAAAGTGCTTTTGGAGCTTTGATGACTGTTTTGCCATTAGAAACCGTAATAGAAAAACTCACTTCAGGAAAAACAACTTTTGGCATCGAAACAGTATCAATTAATCAAGGTTCAAAAGCAAATATTACCTTATTTAATCCGGAACCAAAAAGCATTTTTACAAAATCATCCATTTTATCCAAATCTAAAAACACTGCTTTTTTAGGAACTGAACTAAGAGGTAAAGTGTACGGAATTGTGAATCAAGGAAAATTAATTTTAGCATAAAAAAATGAATACTATTAATAATAATAATTCAGAGTCAGGAAAGACGGCCGCAATCACCAGTTATATTTTAGGAATTGGCGTATTTATTGCCATGTCTATAAACTCCGAGGACAAAAATGAATTTGCTTCATTTCACATCCGTCAAGGACTGGGACTTACTTTAACATTCATATCTCTGGGATTAATCATCAGCAATTTTGACAGCCTAATGATTTCGGCTCCCATGTGGATTTTCGTATTTGTTTTATGGTCTTACGGTATTACCAGTGCTATAAAAGGAGAAACAAAACCGGTTCCATTATTGGGAACGTATTATCAAAAATGGTTATCAAACATCTCATAATCCCATGAATTTATCTTTAGAATATAAAATACGAGAACCTAAAATAAAATTAGACGAAAATCCACTTTTACTTTTATTGCACGGATACGGCAGCAATGAAGACGATTTATTTTCATTTGCAACCGAGCTTCCTGATGAATATTATATTGTTTCAGCACGTGCGCCTTATAACATGCAATACGGTGCATATGCATGGTATGCAATCAATTTTGATGCGGATCAAAATAAATTTTCGGATCACGATCAAGCCAAAGTTTCAAGAGATTTAATTGCCGGATTTATTGATGAATTAATTCAAACCTACCCCATAAATACTGAGAAAGTCACATTGATTGGCTTCAGCCAAGGATCTATATTGAGTTATGCAGTTGCACTTTCGTACCCTGAAAAGGTTCAGAAAGTAGTTGCGATGAGCGGGTACTTAAATTTAGAAATTGTCACTGAGGATTACCTAAAAAACAACTTTCATACCCTGAAAATATTTGCTTCACATGGAACAGTGGATCAAGTAATTCCAGTTGAATGGGCTAGAAAAACACCAGCAATAGTAGAAAATTTAGGGATAAATATAACCTACAAAGAATATCCTATAGGTCATGGAGTTGCTCCACAGAATTTTTATGACTTCAAAAACTGGATTTTAGAGAATGAATAAATAATATTTGTGCCGTATTCAGGTCTTTATAAACGGAATACGGCACCTTAATTATTTTTGGTACAACAACGATTGATTGACCTCAAAAGAAATACTTTTATCTTCATTGACAAAATATTTCAACAAAACTTCACCCCAAATTTCACCATCACTATAATCAGCAATAATCCATCTGTGGTTTAGTATTTTGACTTTGTTAATAATAAATTTATTTGTGCTAATTTGATCTTGACCCGTATACGGATTTCCCTTTGGGTTGGCGTTCAAATCCAATAATTTTTCAGTGACGAAAGGAATCAATTTCTCGTATTGAATTGTTTTGTTAGCGCTTGTAGTATCAAAATAATTTTGAGCATTCTCATTTTTTTCCAAAGAAAAATAGTTGGCATCCACTAATTGATTCGAAACCAAACTCAGACTGTCTCTTAATTTTTTAGTGGTTTTTTCATATCTAGTTTGCTCAAATACTACTTGTTTACTCAAAAACATATACGTAAAAACAGTAGAAAGCACAGCCAGAATAGTAAGGTACAGGAATAATGAATTTTTCATTTTAAATATAATTAAATTTTAATTTCTAGATTATCATAGGCGAGATAAACATGCTCGGGGAGATTTTTTTGAACCTCCTCGTGATACCCCATGATATGACTAATATGTGTAAGATAGGCTTTTTCTGGTTGGACCAAAGCTATAAAATCCAACGCTTCTTTTAAATTGAAATGCGTTTCATGAGACTCTTCCCGTAAAGCATTCACAACCAATACCTTTAGATTTTTTAACTTGACTATTTCACTTTTTTCAATAGTTTTCACATCCGTTAAGTAGGCAAAATCATCAATTCGATACCCAAAAACCTGAAGATTTCCATGCATGACACTGATGGGGACAACCGTTTTGTTGCCAATGGCAAATGACTGGTTGTTGACAACTTCAATAGTTGTAACAGAAGGCGCACCGGGATATTTATTGACCGTTTCAAAAACATAATCGAAACGTTTTTTTAGATTAGTTATAACCCGTTGATGTGCATAAATTGGAATTTTTCCTTGTTTGAAATTAAAAGGCCGAATATCATCGATTCCTGCGGTATGATCCGCATGTTCATGAGTAAATAAAATACCATCTACTTTCTGGCAATTTGACGCAAGCATTTGCTGTCTGAAATCAGGTCCGCAATCAATTACAAAAGAATAATTCTCCCAAGAAATCCATACAGAGACGCGCAGTCTTTTATCTTTAGAATCAGAGCTTTTACAAACAGGATGATTACTACCAATAACAGGAATGCCTTGTGATGTACCAGTTCCTAAAAAATATACCGTCAACTTTCTTTATTTTATTTGCAAAAATAGGGTTAATTCCCTTTCATTAGAAACCTATTTAACTAACTTTACAAAATATTAGCCATATTAAAAGAAAATGGATACAGAAATAAAATTAAAAGGTGATAAAATCATCGAACAAATCCCTTCAGTCAAAGATAAAGCACTTCGTATCAATTTGAACGAAAATATCTATGGAACTTTTGCAGAAATTGGCGCTGGACAGGAAACTGTAAGACATTTTTTTAGATCTGGTGGATCGTCAGGTACAATTGCAAAAGCAATGTCAGCCTATGACAAAGACTTTAGCGATGCCGTTTATGGAATTGAAGAGGACGGTCGTTATGTGACTGAAAGTCGACTCAAAAAAATGCTTTCTCATGAAGTAAATCTAATAGAAAAAAGGCTAAGCAGAGAAAAACATCCTAATAAAATGTTTTTTAGCTATGCGAATACCGTGGCCACTATTGACTTTGCCAAACAATTCAAAGGACATGGCTGGGTTGGTATTAGTTATCAAATTGAGCCGGATGAGGATTATAATGAAATTATTCTTCACATTCGATTTAAAGAAACTGATGTGCGTTTGCAACAGGAAACATTGGGTATTCTGGGCGTAAATTTAATTTACGGGGCGTATTACAAATACAATGATCCCAAACGTCTCTTGCGTTATTTGTATGACCATTTAGACAAAGATCAATTAGAAATAGACACCATAAATTTCTCAGGTCCACGTTTTGCTGATGTTGATAATCGTTTGATGAGTTTACAATTAGTCAAAAATGGAATGACTGATGCCGTTATGTTTAATCCTGATGGAATAAACATACTTCCTGCTGCTATATTATACAAGAAAAACATCCTTGCTTTTAGGGGTAGTTTTCGTCCGGTTACAAAAGTCAACATGGACATGTATGAGAAATCATTAAAAATGTTTTTAAATGAGAACAAGGTCAGTCCGGAAAACACATTAGTGATTTTTGAAATTACATTATCCAACCTACGATCTGATGGAGAAATCGATGAAAGAGATTTTATGGATCGAGCTGAATTACTCTGTTCACTTGGACAAACCGTAATGATTTCAAATTTTCAGGAATATTACAAGGTAGTGGAGTATTTTGCTAATTATACCAAAGCCAGAATGGGATTAGCCATGGGTGTGAATAATTTAATAGATATTTTTGACGAGAAATATTACCGTCATTTAAGTGGCGGAATTCTGGAAGCTTTCGGGAAATTATTCTACCGCGACATGAAAGTATTCTTGTATCCAATGATTGGGGAAAATGGAGAAATAATCACCTCCGAAAATTTAAAAGTACACCCAAGAATGAAAGAACTCTATAAATTCTTTAAATTCAACGGAAAAGTAGTTGATATAGATGATTATGATCCCTCTATTTTAGAGGTGTTCTCTCGTGAAGTTTTAAATATGATTAATAATGGAAAGCCTGGTTGGGAAACAATGCTTCCCCCTGGTATTGCAGAAATAATTAAGGAACACAGACTTTTTGGATTTGATCCTAATAAAGTTTTGAAGGAAATCAATTCGTGAATCAGTAGTCAAATTTTGAGTTAAATTAAAAACAAAGTCTAGAGCTGGGGTCGATTAAAACCGCAGATCTGGACTTTGTTTATTATTAAAAGTTGGTTTGCATTTATATTTGCAAATGCAATAAAGGATGACACCACGGAATCCTTATTTTAGTATCTGAGTAGCATGCACTTTGGTTTTTACAGCCGAGATAACCTCATCAATAATCCCGTTTTCATCAATTACAAAAGTAGTCCTGTGGATCCCGTCATACTCTTTTCCCATAAATTTCTTGGGACCCCAAACCCCAAAAGCCTGTATCACTGATTTGTCTTCATCTGCAAGTAATGGAAAAGGAAAGTTATACTTTTCCTTAAACTTGGCCTGTGCTTTTTGAGCATCGGCACTAACGCCCAGAAGAGCATAATTGTTTGCTTCAAATCGCTCGAAATTATCTCTTAAGTCACAAGCCTCGGCTGTACATCCTGGCGTATTTGCTTTTGGATAAAAGAAAATTACTAATTTTTTACCTGCATAATCTGTTAATTGATGTAATTTTCCATCTTGATCCAGACCTGAAAAATCAGGTGCTTTATCTCCTTTTTTTAATGTTGTCATTATTTTTATTGATTTGAATTTGAATTTTGCTAATGCCGCCGAAATTGTTTTTCTTTACCAATCAAATTTAATAAATAATGAATAAACAGGAACGTGTAATTTTTGTTATAAATACGTTAAAAAAACTATATCCTACGATTCCAATTCCCTTGGATCATAAAGACCCGTATACGTTGCTGATTGCCGTTTTATTATCCGCACAATGTACGGATATTCAAGTAAATAAAATCACTCCTTTACTTTTTGCAAAAGCAGATAATCCGTTTGATATGATCAAAATGTCTGTCGAAGAAATTAAGGAAATCATTCGGCCTTGTGGCTTATCGCCAATGAAATCAAAAGGAATTCATGGTTTATCCCATATATTAATTGACAAACATGGCGGAAAAGTACCTCAGAGTTTTGAATTTCTGGAAGAATTACCCGCGGTAGGACATAAAACGGCCAGTGTTGTGATGTCCCAAGCTTTTGGAGTTCCAGCCTTTCCGGTTGACACACACATTCATCGCTTGATGTACCGCTGGAATTTAACCAATGGGAAAAACGTAGTTCAAACAGAGAAAGATGCTAAACGCCTTTTTCCTGAAGCAATTTGGAATGACCTGCATCTTCAAATTATTTGGTACGGAAGAGAATATTCTCCGGCTCGTGGCTGGGATTTAGATCAGGATATTATTACTAAAACTATTGGCCGAAAAACGGTTATTGATACATATTATAAAAAATAAAGTATGCTAAAAAACCGCTGCTTCCAAATGGAATAAGCGGTTTTCTAGTCTTTTACAATCCAAATAAAATAGGAAAGCTGCTATTTCTTGGTCAATTCGATATAATTTCGAAATTTTTATTGTCTATTTTCAGTATGCTTAACGCCTTAGAATAGCTTAATAAAAAAGAAATTGTTTCTTTACTGGGTTTCATTGTTTGAGAAACTAATGATTTTTTTGAGTAAGTTTTTGCCATAGAGTAATACAAATTTGTTTTCTATTACAACGCAGCAAGTTTCAGTATATTGTCAATTAGTCAAAACAATTTGGTGTTTATCAATCACTTTTCTCAAATTCATCAAAGCGTAACGCATTCTCCCTAAGGCGGTATTGATACTCACTCCTGTTGTCTCTGAAATTTCCTTAAAACTCATATCCTGGTACATTCGCATCACCAAAACTTCTTTTTGATCAGCAGGAAGTTCTTCTATTAGTTTTTTTAAATCCAGTTCGACTTGTTCCGATATTATTTTGTTTTCTATGGTCAACGAATCATCGGACATAATTGAGAAAATGGAAAACTCTTCCGTTTCTCTGAACATGGGCATTTTTTTAGTTTTTCGGTAATGATCAACAACCAGATTATGGGAAATACGCATTACCCAAGGTAAAAATTTACCTTCTTCATTATACGAATTTGATTTTAAAGTTTTTATTACTTTGATAAAAGTATCCTGAAAAATGTCTTTGGTAATATCTCTATCCGGAATTTTAGAATATATAAAACCAAAAATTTTTGATTCATGCCTTTTTATCAATTTAGCTAAGGCATCCTCATTACCTGAGATGTATTCCTTTACCAATAATGCGTCAGGGAGTTGTATATTAACCATAATTATACTTTTTAGTTTTTAATTAAAATTGGAGAGTTTTCTCTAAAAAGTAGTTTTGTATATAGGCTAAAGAGTTTTTAGGTTTATTAAAGTTTTCAAATTTAACCAATTATTATTTTAAGATCCAAGTAAAATTAATATAAATTAACAGATGTTCATTGAAATTTGTTAAAATTTTTCTTGTTTTTTCACATTTACAACACAAATAGCATGCCGATGAATACATTCAAGTTGTTTGTAATTTCAAAATATTTAGCAGAATAATCAAATTCGCCAATTTTATTTCTAAAACTCCACTAATTATTCGTTTTTTCCAAAACTGAAATTCCATATAACAACCAGTAAAAATCTTATTTCCAATCACTTTTACAGAACGAACAATAGTTTCATTTGGTGATGGATACAATTCCCAATTAGATCCATTAAATTCTAATAATCCCTCATAGTTTGCAAAGAAAACATAATGATTTTGATCTTGAGAAATCATCCAGTTTAGATTTCCTGCACCATAAGTAGTAGAGAAATATTTTACAATTGGCGGTAGCTCTTGCGAAAAATACAAAAAGATATTAAATATAATTTTGTTTTCAAAAGTTCTTGTTATTAATTTTTCAAAAATAAAATTAAAAATAGTATTTATTTATTGGATTGAAAACATTAAAACGATACAAGAAGAAAAGCACTTTTCAACCGTGCTTTTTATGATTATTTGTGAGTTGTTCATTCCCTTTTCTCTGTTCAAAATTGATTACTTTTGTAAAAATTATCATTTTTATGCAAGTTGACCTTTCGAAACTAGATCCAAAGAAAAATATTATTATAAAAGGAGCGCAAGTACACAACCTAAAAAATGTAGACGTCGCCATTCCCCGCAATAAATTAGTGGTTATCACGGGACTTTCGGGTTCTGGAAAATCAAGCTTGGCTTTTGATACTTTATATGCCGAAGGACAACGCCGTTATGTAGAAAGTTTATCTTCGTATGCGAGACAATTTCTTGGACGATTGGATAAACCTAAAGTGGAATACATCAAAGGAATTGCTCCGGCAATTGCTATTGAACAAAAGGTGAATACTACCAATGCCCGCTCTACTGTAGGAACCTCAACCGAAATATACGATTATGTAAAATTGCTTTTTGCCAGAATTGGACGCACGTATTCGCCTATTTCTGGTCGGGAAGTCAAAAAAAATAACGTTACCGATGTCGTTACCGATGTCAAAACATTTGCAATAAACAGCAAATGGTTGCTGCTTGCTCCGATTCATCTGGAAGAAGGGCGAAAACTGGAAGACAAACTAAAGGTCCTATTACAGCAAGGTTTTGCCCGAATATTAGTGAATAACGAAATGGTTCGTCTGGACGACTTACCGGATTCACTAGATAAAAAAGAAATATTCTTAATCATTGACCGAATTGTAGTCAATCACGATACTTCCGGAGAAGAAGAATTCTACAATCGTCTTGCTGATGCGGTGCAAACTGCTTTCTTTGAAGGAAAAGGGATCTGCCATTTACAAGAATTAAACGCTGATAAAAAGTATTCCTACTCCAATAATTTTGAGTTGGATGGTATTACATTTCTAGAACCCAACGTTCATTTGTTCAGCTTCAATAATCCGTATGGAGCATGTCCCGTTTGTGAAGGATATGGAAATATTATAGGAATTGATTCCGAATTAGTCGTGCCAAATACCACTTTGTCTGTTTATGAAAACGCAATCTTCCCTTGGCGAGGAGAAAGTATGAGCTGGTTTCGCGACGAATTAGTAAATAATGCCTACAAATTTGATTTTCCAATACACAAACCGTATTATGAGTTGTCTGAGGATCAAAAAGAACTAATTTGGAATGGAAATAGCTACTTTCAAGGGCTGAATGATTTTTTTAAAGAACTGGAAGAAAAAAATTATAAAATTCAAAACAGAGTAATGCTTTCGCGCTATCGAGGCAAAACCAAATGCCATTCCTGCAAAGGAAAACGCTTGAGAGTAGAAGCTTCCTACGTGAAAATAAACGCAAAAACGGTTTCTGATTTAGTTGATTTACCGATTAAACATCTGGTAACCTTTTTCGAAAACATTGATTTAGATGTGTATGAAAAGCAAATTGCGAAGCGATTAATGGTTGAAATCAACAACCGTCTATCGTTTTTAACCGAAGTAGGATTAGACTACCTTACATTAAACAGAAATTCTGCAACACTTTCTGGAGGTGAATCACAACGCATCAACTTAGCCACTTCATTAGGGAGCAGCTTAGTGGGTTCAATGTATATCTTGGATGAACCCAGTATTGGTTTACATCCAAAAGATACAGAACGTTTGATAAAAGTATTGTTATCGTTACGCGATTTAGGCAATACGGTCATTGTGGTAGAACACGATGAGGATATCATGAAAGCCGCTGATATGATTATTGATATAGGTCCGGAAGCAGGAACTTTAGGCGGGCATTTAGTCGCGCAGGGAACCTATGATGAAATACTAAAATCTACTTCACTTACAGCAAAATATCTAAACGGTGATTTAGAAATTACCGTCCCTAAAAAACGAAGACTTTTCAAGAATTTTATAGACATAAAAGGAGCACGAGAAAATAATTTACAAAATATTGATGTTACTTTTCCACTGGATGTATTAACGGTTATTACAGGAGTTTCTGGAAGTGGAAAAAGTACGCTTGTTAAGAAAATCCTTTTTCCGGCCATGCAAAAAAAGTTGGAAAACGCAGGTGAAAAAGCAGGACAATTTACTGAAATGACCGGTTCTTTTGCTCAAATTAAACACATAGAATACGTAGATCAAAACCCAATAGGAAGAAGTTCCCGTTCTAATCCGGTGACGTATATCAAGGCGTATGATGATATCCGAGAATTGTATGCTAAACAAAAACTATCAACGATTAGAGGCTATCAAGCCAAACATTTTTCTTTTAATGTTGATGGAGGGAGATGTGAAACATGTAAAGGGGAAGGTGCTATCAACGTAGAAATGGTTTTTATGGCTGATGTACAATTACCTTGTGAAACCTGCAACGGGAAACGATTCAAAAAAGAAGTACTGGAAGTCGCTTTTGAAGGTAAAAACATTCACGATATACTAACGATGACAATCGATGATGCTATTGCCTTTTTTATAGCAAATAAACAGACTAAAATTACTCAAAAATTACAGCCTTTGCAAGATGTGGGATTGGGATATGTTCAATTAGGCCAATCATCTTCTACTCTGTCCGGAGGCGAAGCCCAACGAATAAAACTGGCTTCATTCTTAGTGAAAGGAGCTACAAAAGACAAAGCCTTATTTGTTTTTGACGAACCTACAACGGGACTGCACTTTCATGACATCAAAAAATTATTAGCGTCTTTCGATGCATTGATTGATAAAGGACATTCAATTATTGTTATTGAACACAACCTTGATTTAATAAAATGTGCGGATTGGATTATTGATTTGGGGCCTGAGGGCGGGGAAAATGGCGGGAAATTATTGGCGGTAGGAACTCCGGAACAAGTTGTTAAAATAAAAGAATCTGTTACGGGAAAATATTTGAAAGATAAATTATAAATATTATCCCATATAACATTTCTCTTCAAAAGTATTTCCATCTTCATCAATAGCTACAAGTATTTTTTTAGCTTTTGAGGAAACCTGTGTAATATAAATCCAGGCGATGGACCACAGTCCTAATGTAATGCAACAGATACAAAAATTAAAAAGATGATCTACTTTTTTTCTTTTTTTCAATAAAATAGCGAAGGGCAACTTGTCGTTTCGTTCCAACACTATAAATCCATGGTTGGTTTTATTTTCCAGGATGGAGGAAAACTTTATAAAATTCTCCTCGGTTATACTTGTATTGCTTTTCATATTATTTCAGATAATTTATCTCTAATTTTTTTACTAGTAGTGACAAAATGACGTTTACAAAAATAATGGCAATTTTAGAACTTCACAATACCCACTTTTAGTGATATTTTGCATTTCTATTTTTTATTAAATATAAAAAAAATAATTATAAATACATGAAAATAAGTGACTTAATACGTAACAATCCGAAAATAAATAATATTTAGGTGAATTTTTTTACAACCAAATTCAGAGCTTCGTTTATCTCTATTGAAATAACAAACTTGTAATTAATATAAATATATAAAATGGCTACTAAAATAGATTTTAATCCTATGCTTATGATTGGATGAAAAGGAAATTCCCAAAAATAAAACATCAAGAACAATACAAAAGTTATCGCAAGTGAATATAATGTCTGTATTGTAAACGGATACAAGTGCATACGCTTGACTACAAAAAGCAGTTTAGCCAAACTATACAGCGTTATTGATAACAAAGTAGCTACAGCAGTTCCTGTTATAGCATATCTTGGTATAAAAAACATATTCAGTCCTATTGTTAGAAAAACAAGTAATAAACCTAAAAACAAGACCATACGGTAGTATTTTGAATTAAAAATAATAGCATTATTATTTCCTAAAATCAAATCAAAATATTTAGAAATCCCTATCAAAAATACCACTAGAATTCCTCCACTATACTCTTTTGGAACCATTATATACAACTGGTTGATATTGACAAAAATACACAGCATTACAAAACCGCCTACAACTTGCAAATTAATTGATGTTTTTTTGTACAAATCATTTAATTCATCCTGCTTATTCTCATGCATTAACTTAGCCGTTATGGGATATGTAATTTGATGCATCGCCCTACTGGGAACTGCTATGACAGATGCAATATAAGTAGCAACGGAATAATAGGCTATATTCTCAATTTTAATGTATTGATTCAGCATAATTTTATCAATATCCAACAACATAACCGCAACACTACCTGATAAAATAATGAAAAAAGTATATACTAAAACATCTTTAACATTTTGAGGAATGGAGAACTGAAATACGGGTTTTTTTATTCGGAAAGCATAAAACATCGTTATAGCAAAAGCCATAAAATAAATAATAGCAGTAACATAAATAAATTCTATTACTGTAATCCATTTATAATAGACTCCAATCAAAGCAAATAAAGAAAATAATCTTAGCCCTACCTCTTTCACAAAATTTCCAAAAACCGAATGCATGTGCACTCTGGCCCAAGCATAAAAGATCTCGAAATAAGCCATACTAAGTCCTATAAAAGGAATCAGCCATAAATAATCCTTAACTACAGGATTTTCTTTGCTCAAGTATAATGAAATAGGTTCAAAAAAGAAAAATCCAATCAATACTAAAGGAATACACAACAAGAAAGGAATTAATACAGTAAACGAGAGAAACTGAGAGCGTTCTTCCTCTGTTTTATACTGGGTATAAAACTTCACCAACGTATTTTGCATACCAAAAGCCAGCAAAGGCATAATGATATTTGCCCAAGAAAGAATGTAGTTTGTTAAAGCATAAAATACTGTTCCTAAAAAAAACGGATACAAATAAAGTGTATTTATTGCCCCAATACCAAAACCAAAATAGGTAATTATTGTATTCTTTAAAGATTGATTTAATACTATTCCCATTTCTTTATCATTGCGAGACACAAAGCAATCTCACTTTTAATTTATATTTTATTAAGCAGTTCAACCAATTCTTTTGTAAGATTTTTTCTGGAATAACGCTGTAATCCAACTCCATTTACTTGCAATTTACCTTCCAAAAACTGATTATAAAAGTCCAAAATTACACTTTTAAGTTTCATTTTCTCCGAATAATCAAAAAATATGCCTGTGTTGGTAGTGGTAATAATTTCGGCAAAATCAGAACCTTTGGGACCAATTGCAATAATTGGACGGCTGGAAACCATATATTCAAATAATTTTCCAGGGATAATGCTTTTAGTCTCTTGAGAATTAATTTCGACAAGCAACAAAACCTGGGATTTTCTTTGATGTGCAATCGCTTCTGCATGCGAAACATATCCCAAATTATTCAAATAGGAATTTAACCCGAATTGCGTCATAGTTTCCAAAACTTCTTGACTGACTGCTCCGATTAGCTTTATTTCTACATGCGATTTGAACTCCGGAATCTCATTAATTAATTCAACCAAACTCTCCCATAAAATCAGAGGATTTCTCTCGGAAAGAAAAGAACCAATGTGTGCCAAAGAAAATTTAGAATCTAACGCTTGTTTTTCGACTTGCTCCGTATCATACCCATTGGTAATTACCGCAATGGGCTTATTTGTAATCGCTACAAATTCAGTTTTAGTAGTTTTACTCGTGACTATAATGGTATCGGCTGTATTCAAAACCTGGTGTTCTAGTGCTTTGTGTTTTTTAGCAGCAAAACTCGACAATCGCAAGGATTTGTGATAACCAATAGTGGTCCATGGATCCCTGAAATCAGCAAACCATTTTAAATCTAATTTCTGTTTTAATTCCATTCCAATAAGATGCAGACTGTGCGGTGGTCCGGAAGTAACTATGGTATCAATATTGTTTTCTACAATATATTTCTCCAGATAAGCAACTGATGGTTTTACCCAAAAAACACGTGCATCTGGAATAAAAAGATTCCCGCGAATCCAAAGAAACGTTTTATCCAGAAAAGATTGTTTTTTTTGATTTGGAATAATCCCGGAACTGATTTTTTGGGTTTTGTTTTTCGAAAGAAACGAAGCCAGTTGATACGGTTCAAAAATTTTCTGTTTCAGAATAATGGTCTTATCCGAAACTTCTTTAACCAAGTTTTCATCAACAATAGGATAAGTTGGATTCTCCGGAATATACACAATCGGCTGAATGCCAAAATCTGGCAAATACTTAACAAACTTTAGCCAACGTTGTACCCCAGGTCCTCCAGCCGGTGGCCAATAATAGGTAATTATTAAAATTTTTTTTGGTTCCAAGTTTAGGATTTTGTTGTAATTGATTTTAAATCCGTAAAAAACAAAGTACTGTTTTGATACAATCCTTTTGAAATAATGTAAAAAGCCGGTAAAGCGGGGATTACTGAATAATATTTAAATTTGTCAGGTATAAATAAGTAAATACCAAACAATACTCCAAAAATAAAACCTAATAAAAAAAGTAACAACAATATTTGTTGAAACGATTTTAAACCGAATAATTCTATCATAATTTTAATAAATATTTTTGTTATTTAGTTTCTCCAACTCTTCAATATCTAGTTGATCTTTAAGTCTATTAGCTGCTTTTTTGGAAATAATCAAATTATCATAATCAATAAAAAACACTGGAATTCCATCTATATCTATGATATTTGCTTTTTCTAAAAGTACTACAAAAGGCTGATTTTCTAAACCTTTAACAGAAGTCATAATATCCAATCTAAAATTAATATTTAGAGTGAAATCTGTCCGTCCCGGAATAAATTGCATTGTATTAATACTTTAAAAATCACCTAAACCAATTTGTTTGATCGCATTTCTTAAATTTCCACGATTAGCAATCGTATCTTCAATGAAAATATCAATATCTCCTGTGTTTCTTCCGTAGCCGTAAATATTTACTGCAAATCCACCGATAGTTAAATAGTTTACCTTGTTTTCTGACAAGTACTTCCAAACATCTATTATTTGTTTATGCATATTCATTTCAAATTATTTTGATTTTGAATATTTCTTTGCTGCCTTTAATAAGCAAGATATTTCGATTATTGCCATCAGTTTTTCAAAACGTTGCTGATAAGTCAATCCTCTTGTTTCCTCAACATATCTAGCCTCCTTTACTGTTGATGTTCGTGATTTAATTTGACTTTACCCATTGCATTAAAAATTTAGAATGTATTCGAAATTTATTAGATCAAATTTACAAATAAATATCAGACAGCTAACGCCTTTTTTTTCTTTCAAAATAAATCCCACCAATCAAAAGCAACAACATTCCTATGGAACTTACCAACGTAATCGTGCTTCCGGTTTTTATAACTTGAGGTTCAAACTTGAATTCTATTTTGTGTTGCCCCCCTGGAAGAACTAGTGCTCTCAATACATAATCAACAGGGAAATGAACTGTTTTTACGCCATCAACATAGGCATTCCATCCCTTTTCATAATATATTTCAGAGAAAACTGCCAAAGCATATTTAGTATTATTAGCAGTATATTTAAGATAATTGGGTTTGTAAACATCTAATTGAATGGTTCCACTGGTATCCCATCTCCTTTTCAATCCAACATTTCTAAACTTAGATCCATGCTCATGCCGGTTAAATATTGCGACATCTTTAGTATCTAGTTGTCCTAAAGATTTCATCTCATCATCAGGGGTATTAACCACTTTCACACTGCTTACAAACCAGGCATTCCCATTGGCATTTGGGTTCGAAGTTGGAAATTCTTTTCCTTCCTTATCCGTCTGAATTACATACTTGACATTTAGCATGTTTAGGATTTCCATATTATTATTGGCAATTTGATAATCAAATAATTGTTGCATTCTTCGCGGCTTCACGGCACTGTAGCCACCAATTGATTTATGAAAATAAGAAGCACGTGCGCTGGACAAGTTTCCACTTACTTCAAAAACTCTGTAATGAGTTGTATCCTTGAGAATTTCAACATCGGAAGCTGTTTCCTGAAATGGGACTTCCACTTCCCTGCCGCTGACAAAATCTTTTCCTGACACATAATTTTTATCAACAAAAAACAAATCAAAAACCATCAATAAGCCTACAAGTATAATAGCGGTTTTCTGAGCAAACCTATCTTTAATAAACAACCATAAAATACCCGCTGTAATTACTATCAAGAAACCAGATCGCAATAAATCAGCACTATACAAACTCATTCGGTCCTGTTTTAAGGCATTAACAAAGTCAGGTCCGTAACTTTGTTGATAATACGCATCATTACCTCCAGAGAAACTAAACATACTTTTACTAAAAAACAAGATCAGTATTAATCCCAGCCCTAAAACACCGGTCTCCATTACGGCTTTCTTTTGTAGTTTTTTGTCCAATGTAAAGAAAGACTGCAATCCCATAATAGCCAGAACAGGAAAACACAATTCAAGAATAACTTGTATGGAGGAAACTGCTCTAAATTTATTGTACATAGCAATATAGTCAATAAAAAAATCAGTCACTAAAGGAAGATTCTTCCCCCATGAAAGTATCAAAGCAACTACAGCTCCAGAAAGGAATACATATTTTATTTTGCGTGTATCAATAAACAAGGCCATAATAGCCAAAAAGAAAACCACTATACCAATGTATGCGGGAGCAGCAACTATGGGTTGATCTCCCCAATAGGTTGGCATTCCTGAAACAAAATCAGTTGCCTGATCTTCTGGTACGCCCTTGCCCACCATTAGTTCAAACATATTACTGTCTTTTCCTACTGCCTCATTATTTGAGCCTCCAAAAAGTCGGGGCGCTATCAGATTAAAACTTTCCATAATTCCATAACTGTATTCCGTTATGTACTCATACGTCAAGGCGCTATTACTATCCTTTTTTGAACCATCAGGATTAAAGGTTAATTCACTTTTCCCTCGAGTACTAAAATCTGCATATTCGGCAGTAGCTAATAAATTAGTCGCATTGGTGCCAATAGCAAATATTCCCGCAACCGCAAGTATTCCAAATGAATACAGTAGCGATTTATAGTCTTTTTCTTTTACTTGCTGGCACACAAAATATATAGAAAGAATCAATAAGAAAATCAATAAATAATAGGTCATCTGGAAGTGATTCGCATTGATTTCTAATGCTGTCGCAAAAAGCGTAATCAAACCTCCAAGAATATATTTTTTTTGAAACACCAAAATAAATCCAGCAATAACCAGTGGCATATACGCAATAGCGTGTGCTTTAGCATTATGACCAACTCCAAGAATAATTATCAAATAGGTAGATAAACCAAAGGCTAATGCACCAAAAAAGGCTTTTAAAGGATCCACTTTTAATACCAGCATCAAGCCATAAAATCCAAGAAAATATAAAAATAAATAATCCGCAGGACGCGGTAAAAATCGCAATGCATCGTCTATCGCACCAATATAATCGTGTGGATATTTTGCTCCTAGTTGATAGGTTGGCATACCTCCAAATGCGGAATTAGTCCAATACGGCTCCACATCATCGGTGGCTCTAAAGTCATTTTGCTCTTTGGCCATTCCTGTATATTGCACAATATCAGACTGGAAAATTTGCTTTCCTTGCAACACAGGATAAAAATATAGCAGAGAAATCACAACAAAACCAAGTATGGCTAAGGCGTGTGGATAGAACTTATTTATTATTTTCAATGTAAAATGGTTTGGATTATAGTAAAAATGATGCTAATAATGACAAATTTAATCTATTTCTTCGTAATCTACATAATCGCCCACTTTTTTGGTTTCGCGTGGGTTTTTAGTATTTGCTGTTGTGTAAAGAACTTCTTCCTCCTTAGATTGCGTTTTTTGCCACGTATTCTCTTGTGCATACTGCTGTTGCTTCTGCATGTTTTCGCCTGCTTTCTGCACTACTTTTTTTACTAATAATGGCAGAAATAATTTAGCCAAAAATCTAAAAATATAATAGAAAGCAATCATATAAAAAAGTGCTTTTATAAAACCCGTAAATGAAGCTGTTTGCATATAAGTGTAATTTTTTCCAAAATTAATAAATCAACTGTTCAAAATTAAACTATCTCTCTTAAATAAATAATAAAATATAGTACATTTGAAAAGCGTTGTTACTTTTTAACTAAAAAAAATAAGATGTCCAAAATCAAAATCTTACTAATTGTAGCTCTCTCAATGATTCCAAGTATTCATTATGGGCAACATACGGATCAAATCAATTCGAACAGACCGGGTGAAACCATGTCGGCTTTTGCTGTTGGAAAGTCTGTTATCCAAATAGAAACTGGTGTTTACGGGATCAAACAAAACCATCGTTTATTGAACTATGATGCAAACGGTTTTGGGATTGATGCCACATTGCGATGGGGATTATTCATGGAAAAGCTGGAATTGATAGCCGATATACAATACCAAAACGAACTGTACACTTCTTTATTCAACAAAAGCAATCGTGCAGACTTTAAGCAAACGGTTCTGGGAGCTAAATATTTAGTGTATGATCCTTTCCGGAATTATGAAAAAAAAACAAACCTCTACAGCTGGAAAGCCAATCGCAGTTTTGACTGGCATCAATTAATTCCTGCTGTATCTATATTTGCAGGAGCTAATTTTACAATGGCAAACAATCCGTATTCTTTTTCCACTGAATCCGGTATATCTCCAAAAATTATGTTGATTACCCAAAATCATTTAGGTGATGGCAGGTGGGTTTTTGTGACGAATATCATTGCTGACTATATTACAACTGATTTCCCGAGTTATGGCTACGTGCTAACTTTGACTAGAGGGTTTAATGACAAATGGTCCGGATTTGTAGAAAATCAGGGGTTCAAAAGTGATTTTTACAGCGATGCAATTGTGCGTGGTGGCGCTGCTTATTTGTTAAATAAAGACATGCAAATTGATGCCTCAATAAGTACAAGTCTTAAAGATACTCCATCTGCACTGTATGGAGGTATTGGTTTTTCCTGGCGCTATGATGCCAATTACCAAGAAGTAAGAATAAATATTGACAATTAAGTATTCCGATAAAAAAGCCTTAAAAATAAGCGAAAAAATATAAAAATAAGTACAGTAAAATAAGCGGTATAAAAGAATCCCAAAACTTTCGTTTTGGGATTCTTTGTATTTGTCTTTTCTAGTCGCTGAAAAGAGTACTAAAAACTATTTTACTTCCATCAATTCTACATCAAAAATCAAAGTAGCATTTGGCGGAATTGCTCCTCCGGCACCACGAGATCCATACCCTAAATGAGATGGAATCACAAAACGTGCTTTGTCACCTACACGCAACAAGGCAATTCCTTCATCCCAACCCTCAATAACCTGACCTTGCCCCAATCTAAATTCGATTGGTTTTTTTCTTGGATAAGAGGAATCAAACACTTTTCCATTCTCTAATGAACCTTCATAGTGAACAGCAACGGTTTTTCCGCTTTCTGCTTTTTTACCTTCTCCTCTTTGGATGAATTGGTAACGCAGTCCACTTTCTGTTTTTTCAAAACCCGCAGCTAATTTTTCCATCGCAGCTTCAGCATCGGCTTTCAAAGTGGCATCACGTTTGTTCCGTGATCCCTTAAAGCTAATAAAAGCTTCAATTGCATTCCAATTTTTAGCTTCATCTCCTACTCTAACGATCTCTAAAGTCTCTAAAACATCGCCTTGAGCGATAGCATCAACGACATCCTGACCTTCAACTACATGACCAAAAACAGTATGCTTATTATCCAGCCATTCCGTAGGAATGTGTGTAATGTAAAATTGAGAACCATTCGTTCCTGGTCCTGAATTGGCCATCGCCAAAACACCCGGACGATCATGTTTTAGACTTGGATGAAACTCATCATCAAATTTGTACCCTGGATCTCCAGTTCCTGTTCCTTGTGGACAACCGCCTTGTACCATAAAATCAGGAATTACTCTGTGAAATTTTAATCCATTATAAAACTTAACTCCTTGTGGTTTAACTTTATTTTCTAAGTTACCTTCTGCTAATCCTACAAAGTTCCCAACTGTACCAGGAGTCAAATCGTGTGTTAGTTTTACTAAAACAGCCCCTTTTGTGGTGTTGAACTTAGCATATATTCCGTTTTCCATTGCTTTTTAATTTTTATTGAAATGCAAATTTACAAAATTAATTTATTTGAACCTATTCACTAAAACGTTACATTTGATAAATCATCTTGAAATTTCTTCCAATTTTCTGTCTTAAAAAGGATCCTATTTAAAGCCACTTGAAATTTAATCTTTGATGTAATTCTAACACAACCTGTATTCAAATGATTCTTTTTATACCGTCACCACTAAAAACCTATTTATCTATGAAATCTATTTATTACCTTTTATTCTTTTTTAGTTTCATTTGCAATGCACAAGAAAGACCAGTACCGCTAGCGTATTTTTTGCCGCAAAACGAAACGTACAATGACAAAATTCCGACACCTAAAAGTGTTTTTAATTTTGAATTAGGAGAAATGCATACTGATCACAATCAAGTAGTTCGCTTTATGGAAGCTATTGCAAAAGCTTCTGACAGAGTGCAAATAGAAACAACCGGTTACACTTATGAAAACCGTCCACTACAATTACTTACCATTTCAAGTCCTGAAAATTTAGCAAAAATTGATGAAATTCATAGAAAACACCTCGCTTTATCGGATTCAGATACTAATGCTTCGGATGTATCTAATTTGCCTATCGTACTCTATTTAGGCTATTCAATCCATGGAAATGAATCCAGCGGAACCGGTGCCGCAATTGCTCTGGCCTATTATCTTACAGCCTCAGAAAGTCCTGAACTAAAAAAAATGCTGGATAATACGATTATTCTATTAGATCCAAGTTTAAATCCAGATGGTTTGCATCGTTTTTCAACTTGGGTGAACAGCCATAAAAGTAAAAACTTAGTAACAGATCCTAATGACCGAGAATTTAATGAAGCATGGCCAGGCGGAAGATTTAATCACTACTGGTTTGACATGAACAGAGACTGGCTTCCCGTTCAACTTCCAGAAAGTCAGGCGCGCATTAGGACTTTCAGGAAATGGATGCCAAATGTATTGTGTGATTTTCACGAAATGGGAACTAATTCGACTTACTTTTTTCAGCCGGGAGTTCAAAGTCGCACCAACCCACTCACTCCTGAATTAAACCAAAAACTAACCAAAAAAATTGCAGGCTACCATGCCAAAGCATTGGATAAAATTGGAAGTTTTTATTATGTCGAAGATGGTTTTGATGACTTTTATTACGGCAAAGGATCTACCTATCCTGACATCAATGGAGGTATCGGTATTTTATTTGAACAAGCGAGTTCAAGAGGACATGCCCAACAAAGCGTAAACGGAATAATCACTTTTCCATTTACCATCAAAAATCAATTTACAACCAGCTTGTCATCAGTACAGGCTGCGTATGAAATGCGAAAAGAGTTGCTGGAATACCAACGCGATTTTTTTACTAATTCCAGTGCCGAAAGTAAAAGAAACAAAACAAAAGGCTATGTATTTGGAGACGAAAAAGATGCTACTAAAGTTCAAGAACTCGCCAAAATACTTAGCCAGCATAAAATTGAAATGCTGCAATTGAAAGAAGACATCACCATCAACAAAAAGAAATTCAGTAAAGATTTGAGTATTATTATTCCCATGGAACAAAAAAACTCAAAGCTCATACACGCTATTTTTGATAGACAAACCAAGTTCAAAGACAGTATCTTTTATGACATTTCAGCATGGAATTTTGATCTGGCTTTCAATTTAAATTTTGAGGAACTGAATTCCCTTTCACAAGCCGGGGCACGTTACGAAAATGTATTGAAACCCGGAACGGTCAATCAAAAAAGTGATGTAGGATACCTAATCGAATGGACAGACTACAATTCTCCTAAACTTTTATACCAATTACAGGCCAAAGGACTGCGTATAAAAACCACTAAGAAACCATTTGTCCACAACGGAAAAACTTTTTCCTATGGGAGTTTGTTAGTACCTGTTCAGAATCAGACAATGAGTTCAGATGAAATGTATGCGTACCTGAACCAAATTATCCCGGAATACGCTATTGCTATTACCGCCGTAGAAACCGGGTTTACTGATGGTGCCAATTTAGGAAATCCCAATCTAGTCAATCTTACCATGCCTAAAGTAGCTATGGTCGTGGGACGTGGTGTTGATCCATCAGATGCGGGAGAATTATGGCATTTATTTGATCAAAAAGCACAAATTCCATTGACTAAAATAGATATGGAACAACTACAAAGAGTAACTCTAAGCGGTTATACAACTTTGATCATGGTCAATGGAAATTATGGTGGACTTTCACCAGCTACAGCAGCTAAAATAGAGCAGTGGACTCAAAGTGGAGGAACTTTAATTGCGTATCAGGATGCTATTAAATGGCTGAATGATAGTAAATTAATTGAATTAACTTTGAAAACTACTAAAAATGAAGCTAAAGCAATTTCATTTGAACAAACTAGTGATTTCACGGGAGCACAAGAGATTGGCGGGGCAATATTTGAAACCAGATTAGATTTATCACATCCTATTAATTATGGAATGCCACGAAATACGATGCCTATTTTCAGAAACTCCTCTATTTTTATTGAACCCAATAAAAACAGTTTTGGTAATCCAATCCAATATACTAAAAATCCATTGTTGAGCGGTTACATTTCGAAACCAAAACTGGAGTTGTTAAAAGAAACCGTACCGTTTCAAGCCATTCGAAAAGGAGATGGAGCTATTTTAATTTTCACAGACAATACTAATTTCCGAGCCTTCTGGCTGGGAACAGAAAAATTATTTTGGAATGCTGTTTTCTTTGGCAAACTCATGTAAAAAACTATATTTTTTTTTAAAGTATTTCAGAGTATTATAAAAAAAGCGCAAAGTCAAAATACTTTGCGCTTTTTTTATACACTCAATTCATTGTACTTTTTGCACTTTGTCTTTGCGTTTATAAGTAACTGCATACACAGTTAATGCTAATAATGACAAAATAATGCAACCCAAAGTAACAGCCTTCCAGCCTCCATATTTCCATAACATCAAACCATAAGCTGAACCTGCCGCAGTTCCTAAAAAACTAAACGACATATACACGGTGTTCATACGGTTTCGTGCCTCTGGAAGTATTGAATATACACGGGTTTGATTTGAAATATGAACACTTTGTAAACCAATATCAATACAGACAATCCCTATAATTATTCCGATAATACTTTGTGCTGAAAAATAAAAAATAACAAAACTGACTAACATCAATAAACTGCCATATCCCACAACAACTCTAGAACTGCCTTTGTCTCCGATTTTACCTACCAAAGGTGCCGCTAATGCTCCGGAAGCTCCCACCACGCCAAAAAGACCTATTGTTGCGCTATTAAAATGAAAAGGATCATCAGAAAGCAATAACACCATTGTGGTCCAAAACGCTCCAAATTGAGCAAAACAAAATACATTCATCACGGTTGCTTCTCGCAATAACGGTTGGGTTTTTATCAAAGAAAAAAGCGATTGGATTAATTGCGCATAAGTTCCCCCGAATACTGGTTGATTGAATGGAAATTGCTTGTAGATTACAAAAAAAATAAAAAGACATATTCCGGCGGCTATCCAAAACATGGCTCGCCAGCCCCAAATATCTCCAATAAAGCCGCTAAGGGTTCTAGACAATAATATCCCCACAAGCAAACCACTCATAATGGTCCCTACCACTTTACCCCGTTCTTCCGGCTTACTCAAAGAGGCAGCCAAAGGTAAAATCAATTGTGGTACTATAGACGTAATACCTATAAGTAATGAAGCAATTTCTAGCACCACAAAACTTTGGGCAGTAGCCGCAATAATCAAGGCTATTACTGAGGCAAAAGTGGTGATTAAAATCTGTTTTTTACGTTCAATCTTATCGCCAAGCGGAACCATAAAAAAAAGTCCAATAGCATAACCTGCTTGCGTCAGGTAGGTTATTGTACCGGAATCCGTAACGGGAATTTTAAATTCGGCTGCTATTAAAATAATTAAGGGTTGGCAATAATAGAGGTTGGCAACAATAAGTCCAGTGCAGGCTGCCATAAACAAAACACTTGATTTGGATAAATTCATGTGACAAAAATACTATTCTAATTTTTCCTGAAAAAATTAATAAATATTTTTTTTCATACATTCCTGCACAATTTACGGCTTCAATTGGAACGTACTAAGTACCAATTATTGAAAATAAGCAAGTACGTTTTCAATTGTATCAATTAATTGTGTTGGACCCAAATGAGCTGGGAAGTATTGTAGCCAAGGTCTTGTGCTGTTTTTAGATACTCTTGTTTTATATTTTGAGGCATTGTTTTATCTCGTGAAAGAAACCATAAATTCTTAAGACTTCTCCCAGCCATCAAAGCATATTTATAATCCGAATCAAGTGCTATAATGGTGTACCCTGAATAAAATGGACCAAAAAAAGAAATTTTTAATTTTCCGGTGTTTGAATCGCCCGCAAACTTAACCTTGCCTGTAGCTGCAACGTATTTGTTCTTTATAAAATTAAAACCCCGATTTATCACTTTAAGACTTCCATCCTTATTGAGTGAATATTTAGCTGTGGTATTGTTTAAATTTTTTTCAAAAACAAAATCCAGCCGTGCAATTTCGTACCAGTTGCCTAGAAATTTGTCTTTATCAAAATTTTGTATTGCCTTTACCTTTTTAGGTGTAGAGTGGCACAGATTCATTACGAATAAAGTTACTGAGAGCAATGTTAGACTTCCTAAGGCCAGAATTTTCTTTTTCATGATCTATCTTTAGATATCAAAATTCAGAAATAAAAAACTGTAAATCAATACAATTTAGAATACTTTAGGATTTGTTTTGGGTATTGCGCTCGAATAATTTACACACTTATGAAACATAAAAAACGTATTTTATCTATTGACAAATAGTGTTAGATGCCCACCACCGCTATCATTGTTAAATTTGACTCTAGTTTAATTTCAGGAATTGCTGTAGTCTTTTTTTTATTCAACAGTTCTGTTCTGTCATTCCATAAACGTTCCAGAAGTTGATTCATTTGTACTCTACAGCTTCTTTTGAGTATAAAAAAACACTCTTTTATAGACCAAAGCTAAAAAAAAACGAAAAATAAAACCTAATTTAGTACCCTTTGTAAGCGGCAGAAATACTTTAGCGAATACCCTAAAAAACTTAAATTACAATGATCAAGTATCACTTTAGAAAAGCAGAATCCTCTGAGATATCTCCAATATGGGAGATATTACAACAAGCTATCATTCGAAGAAAAAAAGACGGCAGCAATCAATGGCAAGACGGTTACCCAAATCCAGAGGTTGTACAAAAAGATATAGAAAAAGGGGAAGGATTTGTTTTGGTTGAAGGAGAAACCATCATTGGCTATAGTGCGGTATTAATCAATGACGAGCCTGCTTATGAGAAAATTGAAGGAAACTGGTTAACCAATGATGATTTTGTTGTACTGCACCGCGTAGCTATTGCTGAAAAGTATTTAGGCAAAGGCTTGGCTAAAATGATTCTCAGACACATTGAGGATTTTGCGGTAAGCAACCTCATTTACAGCATAAAAGCAGACACCAATTTTGACAACATTGCCATGATAAAAATTTTTGAAAGTTCAGGTTATACCTATTGTGGCGAAGTTTATTTTAGAGGAAGCCCACGAAAAGCATACGAGAAAGTCTTGGCTAGACAGAACCAATTGGAATTATAAAAAACTTAGTATTAAAATTTAAAAACCGCAAATTCGCAGATAAAAACAGTTAGCAACGGTTTCTATAATTTGCGAATTTGCGGTGAGTTTTATTTAATACAACTTATCTTAAACTGCAGCTTCTTCTTCAAGAGCGGTTTCAAACTCCATGTGATCTTCTATCTCGACAGTTGCTTCCGGTTTAGAAGCTTTGATTGCATTGAACCTTTCTAATTGTTCCAATTCTCCTTCTTCTCCACTGAAATACGGAAAAACATCCATAATAGGAGATTCTGAAATAGCAGGAATCGTATAATCTCCCATCGTGCCTTTCATCACACTGATAGTATTATCATAAGCCTCTTTTACCTCATTGGCTTGCACTAATAAATACATATTGGTCTTGCGTTCTTTGCCACTTTCTTCGTCATAGGCGAGTAATGAAACTTTAGATCTAAACCAGCGATCTGCATTTTCAAAAGGATGAATCTCAGCATAATTAGCCACTTTTATATTCGTGATTTTGAATTCTTCACTGATATACGCTGACATTTCTTCATTAATTCGGCTTTCGGCTTCTGTGTAAGATAACGCATCTACCAAGTAGGGTTCGGTCGTAATTTTTTGCCCGCCAGTTTCATCTGTTTTTCTATATTTTACTTTGCATTCGTACCAAGTTGTGCTCATTTTATTTTATTTTTAGGATGTCAAAGATAGATTTTAAAGGAAACTAAATTTACTATTCCTAAAATAGATATTCACAATCTTAGATAGAAGTCACCGTTCCCGAAACCTTCCTTTTTGAGACTATCAAAAATAAAAAAACCGTTCGGCTTTATTTAAAATGTTAAAACAATGTTAAATAAAAACCAAACGGTTGTTTAATTTAAACGCTTGTTTAGTTTTGTTTTTGAAAAAATTAAATTCCATTGAAACATAATTTTAACGACAAACAAATTCAAATCCTGGAAGTTGCAGAAACTCTTTTTGCAGAAAAGGGATTTGACGGCACTTCGATTAGGAACATAGCAAAAGAGGCAAAAATCAATATTGCTATGGTTTCGTATTATTTTGGGTCCAAAGAGCGACTACTGGAATCGCTTATAGTGTACAGAACTTCAGATCTTAAAAATCAATTAGAACATTTATTGCTGGAAGATCTGGAACCCCTTGACAAAATCAATAAGCTGATTGAACTGTACATCAACAGAATCAATAGTAATCGAGGGATTTATAGAATATTACACTTTGAATTCCCCTCCAAAAAAAGCAAACAAAATCTTTCGGTTTTTTCAGAATTAAAAAAAGGAAATCTAAAATCCCTTGAAATTATAATTAAAGAAGGCCAGAATAAAGGCATTTTCAGAAAAGATATTATTATTCCGCTTATCACACCCACAATTCTGGGCACTTTTTTTCATTTTCACATGAACAAACCTTTCTTCGAAAATTTATTAAACTTGAAAACTGAAGATTTATACAATAATTACATCAAAACCAATTTGACAACGCACATTCAACAAACTGTAAAGGCACTTCTGATCTATGAAATGGGCACACCAGAAATGCTATGCAAACAATAATAAAGACCTATGCGAATTCCATATTCCTACAAAAAACAAAAATTATCTACGTATGAAAGTTAGTCCATTCATGCTCATTGTGATTTTCTTCATTGGAATTTCATCTGCAGCAGCGCAAAAAAAAACAAGTTTAACATTGAACGAAGCCATCAATTTGGCTTGGGCCAAAAGTAATGAAGTTACACTAGCCAATACAAAAGTAAAAACTAAAAAGTACGAACTGCAATCTACCAAAAACAATCAATATCCTGATTTGAAACTTTCAGGGCAATACCAAAGATTAGCAAATGCTTCCGTTAATTTCAAACTCAATCAAAATAATACAGGAACTCAGGAAGCACTCCCAATTGTCAATCAATTGATGATTGGACAGTTGAATGCTAGTGTTCCGGTTTTCTCAGGTTTTAAAATTCAAAATAGCATTACCGTTTATGAAAATTTGTATCAGGCAGAAATGGCTACGGCATTGCAAACAAAGGAGGAAATTGCGTTGCGGGTGATTGATTATTATGCCAGTTTATACAAAGCCCAGAAAACAATTGAACTACTAAAAGAAAATCAAAAAAGTGCGCAACAGCGGGTAAACGATTTTATAGCCCTTGAAAAAAACGGAATTATCCCCAGAAATGATTTGTTAAAATCCCAATTACAGGCTTCGAAAATCCAATTGTCATTAGACGAAACAAATAATAATTTAAAAATCATCAACTTTTATCTGGTTACGCTTTTAAAACTAAATCCGGACACAAAATTAGAGATTCGAGAGCGTGATTTTGCCGATTTCCAAATGACTAATATCCCTGAAAATGAATTACCGGCACTAGAAAATCGGAAGGATTTAGAAGCCCTTCGGTTTCAGGGAAAAGCCAGTGAAGCCAATATAAAAATAGCTAAAGGGTCGTACTATCCGGCCATTGCGTTAGTTGGCGGGTATACGGCATTAGACCTGAGCAATGTGATTACGGTGCAAAACGCGATGAATATAGGCATCGGGCTTTCGTATGATTTGAGTGCCATTCTAAAAAACGGAACTTTAGTGCGGCTGGCCGAAAATAAATTTTTAGAAGTCCAAAACTCTGAAGCCATACTAACGGATTATATTAAAATCCAAGTTCAAAAAGCGATTGAAGATTATGATTTAGCTTTAAAACAAGATGTTGTATATGGACAAGCGCTGGAACAATCTTCTGAAAATTACAGAATCATCAAAGATAAATATGACAACGGTCTTTCGGACACCAATGATTTACTGGAGGCTGATGTAGAGCAATTGAGTTCTAAAATCAACAAGACTTTGGCCAAAGCCAATACCATTCAAAAATACTATGAGTTACTCTCGGTAACCGGCCAATTATCTCAAACCTTCACACTTTCAAAATTATAATATACCTACCATGGAAAACAAAAAAACAAATACAAAATTTATCATAATCCTAGTGGCATTGGTAGTTTTAGGTGGGACGTACGGAACTTTTAAATACCTGCATTCACAATCTCACGAAGAAACTGATGATGCGCAAATTGAAAAAAACATGAACCCAATTATCCCAAGAGTTTCAGGATATGTGGATAAAGTGTACATCAAGGACAATGATTTTGTAAAGAAAGGCGATACGCTTTTTACCATTGACAAAAGGGATTACCAGTTAAAAATTGAAGAAGCACATGCTGCAATGATTGGCGCTGAAGGTAATTTTGAAGTTACTAAAGCTGATATAGGCAGTGCTTTAGCCAGTATTTCTGTTTCGGATGCCAATGTACGATCTGCAAGTGGTAATATCGAATCCGCAAAAATAAGATTGGGACGCATAACCAGTGATTACAATCGATATGATAATTTATACAAAAGCCATTCGATCACAAAACAACAATACGAACAGGCTTTAGCCGCCAAACTGGAAGCTGAAAGTCAAGTACGCGTGTTACAACAACAAGAAAGAGCCACTGCCTTTCAAAAATCAGTTATTATAGCTAAATCTAAAGTTTCAGGTAAACAGACAGAAGTGGCTGCAGCCAATATACAAAGAGCAAAAGCAATGCTTGATGCCGCAAAATTAAATTTAACCTACACTGCGATCACTGCTGCTATTGATGGTCAGGTATCAAAAATTGATATTCAGCCGGGACAACTAGTGCAACCAGGGCAATCCCTATTTTATATTATCAACAACAATGAAGCATGGGTAGTTGCTAATTTCAAAGAAACGCAACTCAACAAAATGGTTATTGGCCAAAAAGTAATCGTAAAAGTAGATGCGTATCCCGAATATGATTTCAAGGGAACCATTACTTCCTTTTCCCCAGCAACAGGATCCCGTTTCTCCTTGTTACCGCCAGATAATGCCACAGGAAATTTTGTAAAAACCATTCAAAGATTACCTGTTAAAATAAGTTTGATTTCAACAAATGACCCTGAAAAAATAAAATTACTGCGTCCGGGAATGAATGTAGATGTTGATGTACATTTAGATTAAAGCTGTTTTTTTGAATTAAAAACGGCACCTCTTTTAATAAAATGATAGTTTACACTTTAGTATAAATGGTACAAGCAGGAGAAGACGATTTGGTAGAATATGGCTACAGACGAGTTCTTATTACGATCACAGCAGTACTTTGTGCTTTACTTGAAATCGTAGATACCACTATCGTCAATGTGGCACTTACAAACATGAGAGGAAGTCTGGGTGCCACATTAAATGATGTTGCTTGGGTCATTACTGCTTATGCTATTGCAAACGTGATTGTAATCCCTATGACCAGCTGGCTTTCACAACAATTTGGAAGACGAAATTATTTTGTGACTTCCATTATAATTTTTACAGTAGCCTCTTTTTTGTGCGGCAATGCCAATAATATATGGGAACTTATTACGTTTAGATTTATTCAGGGTTTGGGAGGTGGTGCTTTATTAGTGACCGCACAAACCATTATAACGGAGAGTTATCCCATTGCAAAACGAGGTATGGCACAGGCTATTTATGGAATGGGAGTTATAGTGGGACCTACTTTGGGTCCGCCATTAGGGGGTTATATTGTTGACAATTTCTCTTGGCCTTATATTTTTTATATCAATATTCCCATTGGTATCATAGCTACTATTCTAGCGTTAACTTTTGTAAAAAGTCCTAAATATGGAGAAAAACTAAAAGCCAAACAGGTGGATTGGTTAGGAATTTTTCTGTTGACCGTATTTATTGGTTCTTTGCAATATGTTCTAGAACACGGACAACAAGATGACTGGTTCAACAATATAACAGTTATATTCTTGAGTACGGTATCCGTTTTTGGCTTAATATTATTCATTTGGAGAGAAATGACCTATAAACATCCTATTGTCAATTTGAGGGTTTTAAAAGATGGAAATCTAAGAATTGGTGTCATAATGTGTTTCATATTGGGCTTTGGTCTTTATGGTTCTACCTTAATAATTCCAATTTATACCCAAACAATTCTAGGCTGGACCGCTACAGACGCAGGATTATTGCTTATTCCGGGTTCAATCACCACCGCTATTATGATGCCTATTATTGGGAAATTAATTCAAAGAGGTGTTCCGCAAAGTTATATGGTGGGTCTTGGATTTTTGATTTTCTTTTTCTTTACGATGATGATGCACAACAGCTTGACTCCTAATACGGGTGTTGAGCATCTGTATTGGGGATTGATTTTAAGAGGAATAGGATTGGGACTGCTATTTGTACCCATAACTACACTGTCACTCTCCACCTTAAAAGGAAAGGATATTGGCGAAGGGGCAGCCTTTACAGGAATGATGCGCCAATTGGGAGGTTCATTTGGAATAGCAATTATCACCACCTTTATCACGAGATTTGGTCAGGAACACAGAGTAAATTTGATTTCAAATTTAGATGCCAGCAAGTTCGAAGTCCAACAACGCGTTATAATGTTGCAAAAAGGGTTTATGTCAAAAGGATTTAGTGCTAATGAATCGCTGAAAAAAGCCTATCAGGTTATTGATTATTCAGTGATGAAACAAAGTACCGTTTTATCGTATATGGATATTTTTCTGTATCTGGGAATTATGTTTCTGTGTTGTATTCCAATCATCTTTTTTATCAAAAAAGGGAAAAACAAAATCAATCCTGCTGATGCCATGCATTAATAAAGAGCCGATTAATAGCGTCTCTAACGGGTAAAAACCAAATGATTGCCCTCCGATAAATTTGCATCAAATTGATAGCTATCATAATTGAACCCTTTCAAATCTTCAATCGTTTGAGCATCCGTATCAATAATATAACGCACCATCATTCCCCTTGCTTTTTTGGCAAAAAAGCTGATGATCTTTAATTTTCCGTTTTTGTACTCTTTAAATTCCGGAGTGATCACAGGAACTTTCAACGCCTTGACATCAATTGCCAAAAAGTATTCCTTACTTGCAAGATTGACAAACAATTCGTCTTCTTTGAGCTCTTTATTTAAAGCTTTTGTAACGATTGGTTTCCAAAATTCATACAGATTTTTGCTTTCGCCAATGGGTAATTTGGTGCCCATTTCCAATCTGTACGCCTGAATTAAATCCAATGGTTTCAGCAAGCCATACAAACCGGATAGGATTCTTAAACGATCTTGTAAAGCTTCTGTTTTTTTTCCTGGAATCGAATAGGCATCTAATCCAATGTACACATCACCATCAAAAGTAAACACAGCCGGACGTGCATTTGAAGTGGTAAAAGGTGTTTTCCAATCTTGATTTCGTTTCCAGTTCAAATCTGCTAACTTATCTGAAATACTCATCAAAATTGATAAATCAGCAGGCTTCATCTCTTTTAAAACTTTGTGGACTTCTCGCGATTCTTTTAAAAACAAAGGTTGGGTGTGCAACTCCGTAGGTAGCTGTTTCTCTAAATTTAACGACTTGGCTGGCGATATTACAATTTTCATACACATTACTCTTTCGAGCGCTTTTTATTAATTCTCCCAAAAGTACTAATTGAAATCAAGAAATCAAGAGCCTTTAAACTAATTTGTTTAATAGTGTACTAGAGGATTTAGTTTAGCAACCTTTTTTTTGGTATTTTTGAGTTTAAAAATAACACAAAGAGTAGGTCAACATGAATCTAATTGAAATTAGAAAAGCTACAATCGCTGATCTTAAAGAACTGCAAAAGATAAGTATCCAAACATTTACAGCAACTTATGCCGCTGTAAACACCCCTGAAAACATCACTAATTACATCGAAAAAAACTTCAATGCAGTACAATTAACAACTGAATTGAACAATCCAAATTCCTTTTTTTATATAGCCATTTCAAAATCAGAAATCGTTGGATATTTAAAAATAAACATAGGTGATGCTCAAACGGAAAACATAAACAAAAATGCTTTAGAAATACATCGGATTTATGTTTTACAAACTTTTCATGGTAAAAACATTGGGCAACTGTTGCTGAACGAAGTAAAAAAGATTGCACAACGTACTGGCGTTGATTATATTTGGCTTGGTGTCTGGGAAGAAAATCACCGAGCCATTCGATTTTATACTAAAAATGGATTTGTAGTATTTGACAAACACATTTTTACCTTAGGAAATGACGAACAAATTGACTTAATGATGCAATTTCAAATACAGCAACAATAATCAAAATTTAAATTGTCGTTTATTTAAGTGACTATAAAACTCTATTTGGTCTGTTTTTATACGAAAATTTATCAAAAAGCTATAAAACAGGATGTAATTATTGTGGGAGCTGGACTGGCAGATCCATTCTGAAGACCCTCGGCCGCAATTGCCACTCTTTTTGCTCCCGTTGGGAATTTAAAAGATAAAATAAATACCCTTTGGTTCAAAAATAAGTTCGTGGAAAATTCTAAAGGCGTATCACATTGACTATGCTTTGCCTAATCAGGCAAGTGTGCGAAATACGATTGATGTTTCGGAAATAAAAATATCAGATACGCTGTTCATTTGTGGCGACAACTTACTGAATAGTTCTATCAATGCCGCTCTCAAAACAGGATGATTAGCAGCAGAGGCGATGAAAGTATAGCTTATTATAAAAATAAACAATAAGATTATCGCTACATTTTTAATGATTTTAATTCGAATAAAAAATAAAATCAGTGAATCTGTGGCTATTCTTTTTTGAATAGCTTCAAGTTGTAATGCTAATCAACAACAACTTTATAAGTAGGATCTTCTAAAATATTTACGTCAATTACGCTATCCGCGTTTTTTAGTAACACTCTGCAATCTTCGCTTAAATGTCGCAAATGAACCGTTTTATCGACTTTTGCATACCGCTCTGTAATTTTATTTACGGCATCAATAGCACTCATATCGGTAATTTTACTTTCTTTAAAATCAATAATGACTTCGTTTGGATCATTCAAAATATCAAATTTTTCCAAAAAAGCGGTTGTTGAAGCAAAAAATAAAGGCCCATAAATTTCGTAATGCTTCACTCCTTTATCATCTAGGTATTTTTTAGCCCTAATTCTTTTGGCGCTTTCCCAAGAGAAAACTAATGCAGAAATGATGACTCCAACTAAGACGGCTAAAGCCAAATTGTGTAGTACTATAGTAATTAGTGCCACTAAAATCCCAACAAAAATATCGTGTTTTGGCATTTTATTGATGATTCTGAAACTCGCCCATTCAAATGTTCCAATTGCTACCATAATCATGACACCAACCAGAGCCGCCATAGGTAACTGTTCAATTATTGGAGCACCAAACAAAATAATTACAAGTATGGTTAGTGCAGCAATGATTCCTGATAATCGCGCTCTGGAACCCGCCGAAAGATTAACTAATGTTTGTGCAATCATAGGACAACCGCCCATTCCAAAGAAAAAACCATTCAAAATATTAGCACTTCCTTGGGCGATACACTCTTTATTTCCTTTGCCTTTTGTTTCAGTTATTTCATCGACTAAGTTCAAGGTCAATAACCCTTCTGTCAATCCCACAGAAGCCATGATTAATGCGTAAGGAAATATTATTTGTAACGTTTGCAGGTTAAGAGGAATATTAGGAATATGAAAAGGTGGAAAACCGCCACTTACGGAAGCGATATCCCGCACCGTTTTAGTCTCAATTCCAAAGAAAAAAACCAGTCCAAATACCACAATAATTGCCACTAATGAAGATGGAACTGCTTTTGTTAGTCTGGGTAGCAACACCACAATTGCTATTGTCAATGCAACTAATCCTGCCATAATAAAGAAAGAAGTTCCAGAAAGCCATTCGCTTTTACCATTAACAAAGGTTTTGAATTGATCCAATTGCGACATGAAAATAATGACGGCTAATCCATTTACAAAACCAAACATAACGGGCTGTGGCACCAGTCGGATAAATTTTCCAAGTTTAAAAAGCCCTACTAAAATTTGTAAAATTCCGGCCAAAGCAACTGCTGCAAGAACATATTCTAATCCATTTGAATTCATTAAAGCAATTAAAACAATTACCGTTGCTCCTGCTCCTCCAGAAATCATTCCCGGTCTACCACCAAAGACAGCCGTAATCAATCCCGCAATAAAAGACGCATATAAACCCATCAATGGCGGAAAACCTGCTACTATTGCAAAAGATAATGATTCCGGAATCATAGTCATAGCCACGGTTAATCCTGCTAAAATTTCAGTTTTGTAATTGACTTGCCGTGAAAAATCAAATAAGTTAAATACTTTTTTCATGTGATAATTATAATAAGAATATTTTGGTACAATTTCATATAAAGAAGTTGTATCGACAAAAAATGCGATAAAATGTTTTTAAAAACTCTTTTAATTTAAAAACTATAAATCAAGGCGGAGTACCTTGAGAGATTAGAATGGTACCGTTTTTCATAAGAGTTGCAAAAATAAAACTTTTTAATTGTTTCACCAAACAGAAAGTGAAATTGCTTAAATTTGGCAAAAGGTATATCTTTTTTTCAAAAACAAGGGTTTAAATGCCACATCAATAGATTCAAGCATAAAAAAATATCCTTTGCATTAAAAGCTTAAAAGCAAAAAAACCGTTTTGAAAAAAGAACCAGCAAAATACTATCAATACAATTAAAAAATCATGAAATTACTCTATACTTTATTCTTCGCACTTTTTTTAAATAATAGTTACTCACAATCCACGAATGACTATTTTGAAAAGATCAGAAACAATGAAGCGGAACTAACTGCTTTCTTTTCGCAAATGCCAAAAGGCGGTGATTTGCATCATCATTTCTCAGGTTCCATTTACGCTGAATCCATATTGCAACGCGCTATTGCAGACGATTTTTATCTCAATATTGAGACGATGGATGTGTTAAAAGAAAAACCAGCAACGGGAAACTGGCTACTATTTTCGACATTGAAAAATAACGGAACATTAGAAGCATATAAGCAAAAAATCATGCAAAAGTGGTCTATAAAAGACTATAATGATGTAGATTATCCATCCGACAAGTTGTTTTTCGAATCATTTATGAAGTTCGAACCGGCCATCAAAGGGAATTTTGGACAAGGATTATTGGAACTTAAAAACAGAGCTATTTCAGAAAATGTCAGTTATATTGAAACCCAATTGTCTACAATCCCAACAGATATGAATACCGATGATTTAACAAAATTCAATTCCAGATTGCGAAAATCAGCTTTAGCAAAAGATGAAAAAGCAGTTTTAAAATCATTGGATTCGGTGTACAATTCACTACTAAAAAAAGATGCCGAATCCTATGCTAAAGCCTTCAATACCAATTTTGTTACTAAGCTGCACAAAGACCTTAAAATCGATGACAAGCAATTTACAATGCGGTATCAAAATTTTGTATTGCGATTTATGGAACCCGTAGATTTATTCAAAAATCTGGTAATCGCATTCATATCTGCAGATGAAAGTTCACTGATGGCAGGAGTTAACATTGTTTCTCCGGAAGATGGCGAAACCTCGATGAAGGATTATTGGTTACACATGCTAATGTTTAAATACTGTCATTCCCGTTATCCAAATGTAAAATATACAATGCACGCCGGCGAGTTGACGCTTGGTTTGGTACAACCAGAAGAGTTAACGTGGCATATTGGATCCGCCGTTTATACTGCAGGAGCCAACCGTATTGGGCACGGAGTAGATATGGCCTACGAGAAAGATTCGTATAATTTGCTGCGTTATATGGCAAAGAAAACCATTCCTATCGAAATCAATTTAGTAAGTAATGAGTTTATTTTGAAGGTAAAAGAAAGCCGTCATCCATTGACTTTATATAAAGAATTTGGCGTGCCAATCGTAATTAGTACGGATGATGCCGGGATTTTACGCACGAATATGACCGAACAATATGTCTTGTTAGCCAAAAGATACAAAGACGTTTCCTATAAAGATATAAAGCAATATGTGTACAACAGCATTCAGTACAGTTTCATCAAAGAGGCTTCTGTAAAAAAACAATTGCTAAATGATTTAGAGTCCAGATTTAAGGCTTTCGAAGCTACATTTCCTTTGAAGTAAATCATTTTCATAGTATAAAATCTTTTTTTATAACACCAAAAAATCCGCTCGAAAGCGGATTTTTTTTGTAAAACAGAATCTAAGTTTTGATTATTTTGGATTTAAAATCAATTCAATTCTTTTAATCGCGTCTTCATAATGGTATCTTGTTTCTGCATTTACAACTCTGGTTTTAGCAACTGCTAAGGTGGTTTTTAATGCATTCAACTCGCCTCTCACCAATCCTCTCACATCGGACTGAGCCACATTATAATAGTCAGAAGAACGTCCGGATTTAATTTCTTCTTTCATCAGATAACTCATTCTTTCAATGTATGCGCGTTGCAAATTTCTTCTGTAAATAGTCACATTCGAAGCTAAATTGGCTTCTTTCCAAATTCCTTTACGCATATCACTCAATAAATCCAATGCTTTATAATTAGTAGTTCCCATGATTTCCGCATCCATCAATCGACCAATTCGTTCAAAACTCAACATAGCATTCAAATGTCTGGCTTGTAAATTTCGAAAACGTTCTGTGTAACCGGAGTAATCAATGTTTTTCAATGTACTTACATTCACCAACCACGTTGGAGAAGTAAAAGCATTGGCTTGTAACCATTGCATGGCTTCTTGTTGTTTTGCTTTTGGTACAATTTCATAAATATTTCCGATTTGGTTTGGCTTTTTGGTTGTTTCATAAACACCGCCCACATTCGTAACCACATGTCCCACATATCTACTCCAGACATCCAGCATTTCTTTGTATAATTCGTCTAAATCCTCATAGTTATTAGTCACATCACTCGTCCATTCTGATAAATGAGAAGCTACATATTGCAAGTTTTTAAGTCCGTATGAACTTGCTTTCATGGAATTATTTCCGATATCTTCCGTTTGTGAAGTTGGATCAAAACTACTACTTTGTTTCCCATATTTATAAACAGGGTTTCCTGCTTTTCCCATAATCCATTGGTCTAAAATAGGCACTTCTACTTCCGGAGAAGAGGCATTAGGAATAACTCTATAGCCCCAATTGGTTGCATAATGATCGTAAGGCCCCATCTGGCGTATGAAACGAATGTCTTTATCTCCAGGTTGAGCGATATAATTAAAACGGGCATAATCCATCAAACTCGCTGCAATTCCATTTTTTTGAGTAAAGGCACCGTCTCTGTAATTTTCAGTATCATACGCACAACTCGCTCCCATATTATGAGGAAAACCAAGCGCATGCCCTACTTCATGTGCAATAACCATGCGCATCATTTCACCCATCTCTTCGTCAGTGGTATTCAAGGTTCTTGCTGAAGGATTTGCTGCTCCGGTTTCTAACAAATAACGGTTTCTATAGGAACGCAAATGATTGTGGTACCAAATAACATCACTCTCGATAATTTCTCCCGTTCTGGGATCAGAAACACTTGGTCCAACCGCATTACGCGTCGTACTCGCTACATAACGAATCACAGAATACCGAATGTCTTCCGGGCTAAAATCAGGATCCTCGTCTTTAGTAGGCGCGTCTTTGGCAATAATTGCATTTTTAAAACCAGCAGTTTCAAAAGGCTTTTGCCAATCTTCAATTCCTTGTTTAATGTATTTGCGTAGTTTTTCAGGCGTGGCAGGATCTAAATAGTACACAATAGGTTTGATGGGTTCTACCAGTTCACCTTTTGCGTAAGCGACAGGATCTTTTGGTTCCAATTTCCAACGGCGGATATAGGTTTTACTGTCGGATTTCAATTCATTACTTCCATAATCAATCTGGCTCATGGTAAACCAACCCACTCGCGGATCTGCTAATCTGGGTTGCATCAGTTTTTCTGGCAACAAAATCATCGATTGATTCATTTGGATGCTAATTGTTTCTGCATCTTCCTGAACAGCCGGTTTAGATGCATTGTAAGTGAAATCCTGAACCACTTCAATATTCATAGGATAACTTTTCATCGTATTGATAAAACTGCGGGATTCATCGAGGCCTTTTACTTTATAGGTTTCTCTCATTTCACTAGATAAACCGCTGATTGATTTGACATCAGTGCTATAAAATTTAGTCACATCAATAACGGTATTTAAAGAATCTTTACTAAATGCTACAATATCAAAAGCAAATAAAGTAGGTTCATAATTATTTGATTTTACTGAAATACTAATGGGTAAACTGTCATTGGCAACGGCACTAAATGATTTTAATTTGATCAGAATTTTGTCCTGAAAACGATGCCAGATAATTAATTGTTCATTGGTTTCGGAACCCGCATTTACATATCCGCCTCCTAAATTAGCCGGTAATTTAGCCAACCTACTTACCAAAAGCATGTCTTTATCCAAGTATTTATTCGGGATTTCGAAAAAATATTTTTTGTCCACTTTGTGTACCATAAACAAACCTTCGTCAGAAACGGCGTCTTTGGTAATCACCTTGCTGTATTCCTTGATGGTAGCTTCTGGTTTCTTTTCTGGTGGAGGGGCTACAGTGGTGTTTTTATCTTTTTTTCTTTTCGATTGTGCAAATTGGGTTGTAGGCACAAGCATTAATGCTGCGATTGCAGTTAAAATGAAAAATTTCTTCATTAATAGGTTTTTTATTGGTTAATCAATATCAAAAATAAATTTTAGCACCTGTAAATTGCATATAATCTATTGGTTTAACTTTTAATTAACAGCAAACCAATCTGTTTTAAGGTAATATAGTAGCAATACGTTTCTAATGTGATTTTAGTTAGATCCCTTTTTTTATTACATTTGGGAAGATTATTTTTTTACAATTAAGTTCAAAATTATTACTCAAACCTATATTTTTAATTGTCACCGTTTAAAAATACTTTCTAAAAGTCGCCATGTGATTTGTAGAGAAGCATTAATTTTTTTGGACAACCAATCTCCTTTTAAATACAATTATAAAACAAAACAATAAAAAATGATTCAAAATAATCTCTTTAAAATACACTTGTTTTTAGCAGTTTTAACATTGCTTACCTGCAATGGTTACTCGCAAAAGAACCTTTCAAAAATTGCTTTTGGATCGTGTTCAAACCAAAGTAATTCCCTGTCTATTTTAGATGTCGTGGTAAAACACCAACCAGATTTATTTATATTTCTGGGCGATAATATTTACGGTGACACTAAAAATATGCACACACTGCAAGCCAAATACGAGCGATTGGCAGCTAAACCTACTTTTCAAAATTTGAAAAAAAATATGCCTATCATAGCTACTTGGGATGATCACGATTACGGCCAAAATGATGCAGGAAGGCATTATCCCAAAAAGAAAGAATCAAAAGAACTTTTTCTTAATTTTTTTGGGGAACCTATAGCTTCCGAAAGACGAAAACACGAGGGAATATATACCTCTTATTTGTATGAAACTAAAGGCAAAAAAGTACAGATTATCCTGTTAGACAACCGTACTTTCCGGGATGATTACAAGCTATATAATAACGAACTTGAGGATGACAAACGTTATTTTTACTCCTTGGACTATGCACCAGTACAAAACCCGGATTCCACATACTTAGGAGCAGAACAGTGGAAATGGTTAGAAACAGAACTACAAAAACCAGCTGATCTTCGCCTAATTGGTTCAGGATCCCAGTTTGGGATTGAGTACAACGGGTATGAAGGCTGGGCTAATTTTCCGCTGGAGCAACAAAGATTTTTAGATCTAATCAAGAAAACCAAAGCAAACGGTATTTTGTTTTTGACCGGAGACGTTCATTATGGTGAAATTTCTAAACTTACAGAACCCGGATTATATCCTATTTACGACTTTACCTCCAGCGGACTTTCCTCCACCTGGCACTTTGCGACACCCAACAAAAATAGAATTGAAGGCCCTATTATGGATAACCATTTTGGCTTATTAACAATTAATTGGGGGGAAAAAATTCCTCAAATAAAAATGGAAATTTGGGATATCAATAATAATCAACGTGCAGAATACACAATTGGGTTGGATGAAATTAGTTTTAGAAAATAGCAGATTTTAAGAATGATTTTTTATGCTAGCCTATAATTTTCTTAAAAATCAAAAGTTCGCTTCCTAAACCATATAAACAAGCTCAAGATATTTTTATATTGAAAATAAGTCTGGATAAAGAATGAATTCAGTGACTATTCTTATTTTTTTAGCAATCTCATTCACTCGGTTGCAAACATAACTAAGACTTAGGTAGAACTGTAGTACTTAAAAATCATAAAGATACAATATGAAAATCCTTAACTTAATGACATTGGGCACGAGCCAGAGGCATCGCGCTAGCCGTTGGGATTATTTCCGCTCGGACACCAGCTTTCTGAATCATTGAATCATCTATTAAAGAAATCAACTGTCCGAAAACAGATTTAGTCGAAAAATACTTATTTTTA
>NZ_RYDG01000013.1:0-79195 GCF_003970305.1 Flavobacterium sp. LB2P53 | reverse complement strand
CTATTGAAGAATTTAACAATCAAATTAATTACAAAAATGTAGCTTAACTTAATGTGCAGTTTTTATTTGCATATCCAAATCTTTGAAAATTTGATTAAAATCAACCAAAAAGTAACTGATGAATTATTTTACCTCTGTAGACCTCCGCCTATGATGGAAGCAATAGAAAAGCAATTAACAGTTTTACATGTCAAAAAAGACCGCATTGTAAAGGAAAAAATTTAATGCATAATAAAGTCTTATAGTACTGCTGTTTTAATGTGTGAATCCTATAACTTAATACTAAAGTTATGTAACAAATTTTTTTCACGTTGCTTTTAAATTTACTAAATATTTTAAAGTATTTTATAACTATAAAAAACAATTGAAAATGAAAAAAATGAAAATTATTCTATCTTTCTTCGTATTAGGAATTATTATGACTTCATGTAATAACAACGAAGAAATAGCTTCAAGTTATCCTTATCAAGTAAAAATGACTGACGCTCCGGGGCCATATCAAAAAGTAAATATTGATTTACTAGGTGTAGAAGTAACTGGAGATGCTGGAGAAACGGTAACGTTGAATGTTAAGAAAGGAATTTATAACCTACTTGATTTTTCTAACGGCGAAAGTACTCTTATTGCTACTGACACCTTACAAATTTCTAAAGTTGCTCAAATTAGACTTATACTTGGAACAAACAATACGGTAGTTGTTGATAATGTAACCTATCCTTTGAATACTCCAAGTGCTGAACAATCAGGACTGAAATTACAAGTACACCAAACACTTGAACAAGGAATTTTGTATAGTGTTTTACTTGATTTTGATGCGAATAAATCAATTGTGAATACAGGAAATGGTGCTTATAAATTGAAACCTGTTGTTAGAACAATTGAAGCGGCTATAAGTGGTAACATTAAAGGTAAAATTACTCCGGTAGGCAGTTTAGCTGTAGTCACTGCTGTTGATGTTCTTACGAGTTTATCTTATTCAACAAACGCAAATGCAAGCGGTGAATTTTTAGTTATAGGTCTTCCTTCAGGGACTTACAACGTAACTATGACTCCTGTTTTACCTTTATTGCCTGTAACAAAAAGTACTATCGTAGTGACCATTGGTAATACAACTGATATAGGAACAACTGCATTTTAAAAAGTATAAATAAATTTGTTACGTTAAACACTTAATTTTTTATTAATTGAGTATTTTTTTTATCATAAAGAATGCTGTTAATAACGTATTTTCTAAGTTTATTCCGTTTGGAAAAATGAGCCTTACAAATTATATATTTCAGTCAGCAATTGGCGTATTTATTTATTACCGATATGGGTTGGGACTTTTTAAATATACTGGCGCTATCTTTTGCTTATTGATAGGATTTGCATTGTTTTTTATCCAATTATATTTTTGTAAATGGTGGCTTGAAACCCACAAGCAAGGACTTTTAGAAATGATTTGGCATAAAGCCACATGGATTTCATGGGGCAAATCCTAAATGCTGCTATTTTCTCCCTTTTTAATTATAATATCATAAATTGGAATTTGTATATTTGCCAAACCAAACTACACAATTACTATGAGTCAAAAAGTATTACTTACTGCAAAAGAAGTTACTATCATATTACATCGTTTGGCTTGTCAATTAATAGAAAAACATTTAGATTTTTCAGATACAATATTAGTTGGAATCCAACCAAGAGGTGTTTTTTTGGCGGAGCGATTGAAACAAATTCTGGAAAAAGAATATCAAACTCCTGAAATTCAATTAGGTTATCTGGATATTACCTTTTTCAGAGATGATTTTAGAAGAACAGATAAGCCATTAGAAGCCAATAAAACCAAGATTAATTTTATTGTTGAAAATAAAAAAGTCATTTTCATAGATGATGTCCTGTTCACCGGACGAAGCATACGTTCAGCTTTGACTGCTATACAATCTTTTGGGCGACCTTCGGAAATTGAACTGCTGGTTTTGATAGACAGACGTTTCAGTCGCAATTTACCCATTCAACCGGATTATAGAGGCAGACAGGTAGACGCAATAAATGATGAAAAAGTAAAAGTGAGCTGGAAAGAAAATGACGGAGAAGATGGTGTGTATTTAATTACAAGTTAGATTTAAAACAAAAGCCACCTATTAGAAACTATAATCGTAAATAAAAATGAAAGAATTAAGCGTAAATCATTTATTAGGGATAAAATACATCAACAAGAATGATATTGACCTGATTTTTGAAACTGCCGATCATTTTAAAGAAGTCATTAATCGACCAATTAAGAAAGTGCCTTCGTTACGAGATATTACCATTGCCAATATTTTCTTCGAAAACAGTACCAGAACAAAACTTTCTTTTGAATTAGCACAAAAACGGTTGTCTGCAGATGTTATTAGCTTTTCGGCAGCACAATCTTCTGTCAAAAAGGGAGAAACATTAATAGATACCGTAAACAATATCCTTTCGATGAAAGTAGATATGGTGGTGATGCGGCACGCGAATCCAGGCGCTGCTTATTTCTTGTCCAAAAACGTAAAAGCCAGCATCGTCAACGCAGGAGATGGTGCACACGAACATCCTACACAAGCGTTGTTAGACAGCTATTCCATTCGAGAAAAACTAGGTGAAGTAGCCGGAAAGAAAGTGGTCATTGTAGGTGATGTTTTGCATTCCAGAGTCGCTTTGTCCAACATCTATGCGTTGCAAATGCAAGGCGCTGAGGTCAAAGTTTGCGGCCCTAAAACACTTATTCCAAGACATATTGAATCGCTTGGCGTTACTGTGGAACCTAATTTAAGAAAAGCATTAGAATGGTGTGATGTTGCCAATATGTTACGTGTGCAAAATGAACGTATGGATGTCAATTATTTTCCATCCACAAGGGAATATGCACAACTATATGGAGTTGATAAACCACTTTTGGATTCTCTTAATAAAGAAATTATAATTATGCATCCCGGACCTATTAATCGCGGTGTAGAGATTACAAGTGAAGTGGCTGATTCCCATCAATCCGTGATTTTGAACCAAGTAGAAAATGGTGTAGCAATTAGAATGGCGGTTATTTATCTTTTGGCTTCAAAAATTCAATAAACTAATTTAAAACTTTGTAAATTAGCTATTTATAATCCATACTGCTATTAAGCGGTCTCTGAAATTTAAAACAATGAAAGTAGATCAAAAAGGACATACGATAACGATTAGGGATACTCAGGGTGATTTTACTTCTTTTTTAATGAAGGTTACCCATCAATATAAAACATTCGAAAAACACAACATAATAATTGATCTTTTGTTGCATAACGATTTGTCAACAAATGATGTTAAATTATTTATGCCATTGTCAAAACAACATAAAAAAGCTAAAAAATCTTTTGTAATTGTCACTTCTGATTTTGATTACAATGCCATTCCTGAGAAATTAACTGTGGTGCCTTCACTATTAGAGTCTCATGATATTATTGAAATGGAGGAGATTGAAAGAGATTTAGGTTTTTAAGTTAGAACACTCGGTTACTTTTTAACCGCCAAATTTATTTAAACAAATATGAAATAACGATTAAACAGTTAACCAAATAACCGAATAAATTAAACTTGAAACTAACAATCCTCGGTTGCTATGCAGCCACTCCACGAACCTTTACCAATCCTACTTCCCAGATTTTAGACATAAAAAATAGACTTTTTTTGATTGATTGCGGAGAAGGAACCCAAGTGCAATTGCGGAAGAATAAAATACGATTTTCTAAAATAAACCATGTTTTTATTTCCCATTTGCACGGAGACCACTTCTTTGGATTAGTGGGTTTAGTATCCACATTTACTTTGCTCAACAGAACTACGGATTTGCATATTTATGGTCCAAAGGGCATCAAAGAAATTATCAAGTTGCAATTGCGATTGTCTAATTCTTGGACCAATTACGGTTTGTTCTTTCATGAATTGGAATCGCTGGAAAGCGAAATTATTTTTGAAGACGACAAGGTTTTGGTAAAAACCATTCCATTAAAACACCGCGTGTATACAAATGGTTTTTTGTTCCAAGAAAAATTAGGAGACCGAAAACTGAATTTGGATGCCGTTCAAAATTATGAAATAGAGAGTTGCTATTACCAAAAAATAAAAAATGGGAAAGACATCGCGTTGGAAGACGGAAGAATCATAGCAAACGACAAATTGACATTTGATCCTATTCCGGCAAAGAATTATGCATTTTGCTCAGATACTGCTTACAATGAGGAGATACTTCCTATAATTGAAAATATAGATGTGTTGTACCATGAATCTACTTTCCTTCAATCGGAGGAAAATCTGGCCAAAAAAACATTACATTCTACAGCTAAAGAAGCTGCAACCATAGCTTTGAAAGCAAATGCTAAACAATTAGTTTTAGGACATTATTCCACCCGATATGAAAATATCGGATTGTTTAAAGAAGAAGCCGAAACTATTTTCCCCTCAGTACTCTTAGCAGATGATGGAAAAAGCTTTGAGTTTTAAATACAGAAATCAATTTAGAGTATAAAATAGTATTTGGATTTTTTGATAATTTTTATCAAATCATTCAACAATCAAACATTTTTAAAACAATGAAATATGAACGACTTAAGTAATTACAGAAAATCATACGAAAAGAGTGAATTATTAGAATCGAATATTCCGGAAGACCCAATAAATTTGTTTAATCGCTGGTTTCATGAAGTAGAAGATTATGGTGGCGAAAGCGAAGTAAATGCTATGACGGTTGCTACAATAGGTTTAGATGGTTTTCCCAAGTCTAGAGTTGTTTTATTGAAAAAATTTACTGAAGAAGGTTTTATTTTTTATACCAATTACAATTCAGAAAAAGGTAAGGCTATTGCTGAAAATCCTAATGTGTGCCTGTCTTTTTTTTGGCATACTATGGAGCGTCAGGTAATCATTAAAGGAATTGCAAAAAAAACATCGGAAATGACTTCTGATAGTTATTTTGAATCCAGACCTGATGGCAGTAAATTAGGCGCAATAGTTTCTAACCAAAGTGAAGTGATTCCTTCCAGAGGCTATTTAGAGGAAAACCTGAAGCAGTTAGAAAAAGATTTTGAGAGTGTTGTAATTCCGAGACCCAAACACTGGGGCGGATTTTTAGTAACTCCTTTAGAAGTAGAGTTTTGGCAAGGAAGGCCCAATCGATTACATGATAGAATTCGTTATACAAGTCAACACGATTATTCTTGGAAAATGGACAGGCTCTCTCCTTAAAGTAGGAAATATACATATATAAATATCTTTATAATGTAGTTAGTCGATTATTTTTGGTAGTTTAACGATAAAAGATGTAATTTTAATTAATAATAAAAAGCATCTATTAATTATTCTTAAAGTTTTTTGCCCCACAATTTACTTTACACTTAAACTACTACTCTTATGAAGCTAAAATTACTTCGTGCGTTATTGCTCGTGACTGTAATATGCACTATGAATTCCTGTTCTTCAGACTCTTCTGATACTCAAACAGCTGATGCCGTAGCAAAGAAAGTAACTGTTTATTCATACAATTCGATCGAAATAGAAACGATGAATTTGATTAATGCTCACAGAGTTCGCAAGGGTTTAACACCTTTAGAAAAAATTAATCACATGTCTTACAAATCAGAAGAACATGATCATTATATGATTGCAAATAATGTAGTGAATCATAATGATTTTGTGGCTCGTTCCGAAAATATAATGAAAACATTAGGAGCCACATCCGTGAGCGAAAATATTGCTTATAATTACAATACACCACAAGCGGCTTTAAATGCTTGGTTAGCCAGTCCTAGTCATAAAGAAAATATAGAGGGTAATTTTACCCATTTTGGAATTGCAATAAAAGAGGATCCTGCAACGGGTAAAAAATATTACACAAATATCTTCGCAAAAATTTAAGTTGAGTATTTTTTTATAATTAAAAGGCTGTCTTCCCCCAAAAGACGGCCTTTTATTTTTTATGAATAGCCAATTATTTTTAAAAAGGTTTAGTGCTATTTTTTTATTTACAAAAAGTCCAATGAATCTACTTTCATTGGACTTTTTGTATTTGTGTAATCTTACGGAATTTTTATTCGTTTATAAAAAAAACAACTAATTTTATTCTAAAGTAGCTCTTTCATTTTTGGTTTACGTCCACTGATGAGTAAAAGATACTAAATAGTCGGCAGTACAACTCATAATGAAACAACGGAAAGTGATGCTTCTGGAAAACCAAAAAACCTCGGATTCGGGCTTTGTTTTTTTGTGGACGGTTTCTTAATTTACTATTTTCAAACTTCGTACCTTTGCACTTTAGAAATTGAAAGAAAATGATTGAAATAGGAAAATACAATACGCTTACCATATTACGCGATACCAAAGTGGGTTTGTTTCTAGGTAATCCAGAAAAAGATCCCGAAGGAATTCACGACATTCTGTTGCCTAACAAATATGTACCAAACGAATTTGAAATAGGCGAGGAGTTGATTGTTTTTGTGTATTTAGACCACGAAGAAAGACCCGTTGCCACCACATTAGAACCGTATATATTATTGAATGAATTTGCGCTTTTGCGTGTGAATTATACCAATCAGATTGGTGCTTTTATGGATTGGGGAATGGAAAAAGATATTTTGGTTCCGTTCAAAGAGCAGGCGCGTCCTATGGAAAAAGGCAAACGCTACTTGGTTTATCTTTATATGGACGAAAAAACTAATCGTTTGGTGGCTTCCAGTAAAACCAACCAATTTCTAAAAAATGAGGAGCTAACGGTTGAAAAAGGAGAAGAAGTGGATTTGATTGTTTCGCACATTACTGAAATAGGAATTAACGTAATTATCAACGAGAAACATAAAGGTTTGTTGTACAAAGATGAAGTGTATGATGATGCAATTCGAACAGGAGACCGCATGCGCGGCTACATTAAGACGATTCGCCCTGATAATAAAATTGATGTGGCATTGCAGGTTCAGGGGTACCAAAGTATCGAGCCCAATGCAGATAAAATTCTAGATGAGTTAAGAGCCAGCAGAGGTTTTTTGCGTTTGACGGACAATTCACACCCGGAAGACATTAAAACAGTTTTGAAAATGAGCAAGAAAACCTTCAAGAAAGCCATTGGTGCTTTATACCGAGAGAAATTAATCGAAATCAAGGAAGACGGAATTTACTTAATTAAGGAGTAAAATAATACCAACACTATTTTTATGTTTTATCGTTTGCAACCATTAAAAAATTTAGGAAGTTTAGTCAAGGAGCATATTCTTACTGTAGATTAATTTCTAAATGATTTAGAAAAAATATAAAATGTTTAAACAATGTTCAATGTAAATTAAAAAAAGAAAGACTAATCGGTATGATTAGTCTTTCTCTTTTTAATATTGTTTTAGAATAATAAATTCTGACAACATTAAAATAAATTGGATGTTCAAAGTAACTTTATCCACCTCTAACACTATAGTATTCAGGATACTATTTTTAAAACAATAACGTAAGCATAAAGTACTTTAAAGAATAGTTTGTCTTTAAATGTCCAGTCAGTTGCGTAGCATTTTTGAAAATAATTTCACAATAAAGCCACTGGTTTTATATATATTGGAAGATAATTTTCTAAACAATTGTTTATTAATGTCTCACTTATGCAAGAACAAGAAAAATAGCTCTTTAGTTAACCGTGGGTGTTACTTTTATTTTTACTGCTGAAGCAAATGATTTTCTCATAAACTCGTTAATCAGGGCTTTTGAAATAGTGTTATAAGTTATTACCGTAGAAAAACGAGTGACAACATTTTTAATGGTATTCAATACATTCTTTTTTTAGGTTAATAAATCAGTGAAAAATCAATAATTAAATGAGATAAATAATTCGTATTTATCTGATTAGCTGATTATAAAGTTAGAAATAATTTGGATTCCCAACTGTTAAAACGCTATTTTTTGGTCGTTTTTTAACATTACAAAGCCTTTAATGAGAGAAATATTACCATAAGCTTGTCTAAATAGAATAGATAAAATGTAAAAAATGATTTATTTTTACACTATAATAATTAAAATCAATTGTAATGGATTGGATTACTGCTAAAGAATACGAAGATATCACTTATAAGAAATGCAATGGCGTTGCCAGAATTGCTTTTAACAGGCCGGATGTGCGCAATGCATTTCGTCCAAAAACGACAGCTGAATTGTATAATGCCTTTTATGATGCGCAGGAAGATACTTCAATTGGAGTAGTTTTACTTTCTGCCGAAGGACCTTCTTCTAAGGATGGCGTATATTCTTTTTGTAGCGGAGGCGATCAAAACGCACGTGGTCATCAAGGATATGTAGGCGATGACGGACAGCATCGTTTGAACATCTTAGAAGTACAACGCTTAATCCGATTCATGCCAAAAGTAGTTATCGCCGTAGTTCCTGGATGGGCTGTAGGCGGCGGACATAGTTTACATGTGGTCTGCGATTTGACTTTGGCAAGTAAAGAACACGCTATTTTCAAACAAACTGATGCCGATGTAACCAGTTTTGATGGTGGATATGGTTCAGCTTATTTAGCTAAAATGGTGGGACAGAAAAAAGCACGTGAAATTTTCTTTTTGGGACGCAATTATTCGGCTCAGGATGCTATGGATATGGGAATGGTGAACGCTGTGATTCCTCACGCTGAATTAGAAAATACGGCTTACGAATGGGCGCAGGAAATCTTGCAAAAATCTCCAATGGCTATTAAAATGCTAAAATTTGCGATGAATCTTACGGATGATGGAATGGTGGGACAACAGGTTTTTGCCGGTGAGGCCACTAGACTTGCCTATATGACAGAAGAAGCTAAAGAAGGCAGGAATGCATTCTTGGAAAAAAGAAAGCCGAATTTTGAGAAAAAATGGTTGCCGTAATTGAGTATTCAGTTATTAGTGTTCAGTAGTCGGTCGCCATCAAGAACGCAGTCGTAATTTGTCATTTCGACGAAGAAGAAATCTCATTAACAGTTTCAGTAATCAGACTCAAAAGACTCAAATAAAAACGTCGCGCCTTAGTGGTCTTTGTGGCAAAAAAGAAAGCCTCTTTTTGGCAAAAAAAACTAAAATTTACAAATGGAAAATTTCACAAACGAAACAATTGATACGGGCCAACTTCCAAAATTTGAGAAAGTCACTTTTATGAATTTACATCCTAAATATATTAGGGTAGTATTGATTAATTTGGCGTTATTTATTGGCATACTTATTCTTGTTCCAATATTGATTTCAACATTTAAACCGGAACTGTTTTCAGGAAGAGTCTGGTTGATTATAGGAGCTGTTATTCCCGTATTCTCAGCTTTGTTGGTAGTGTTTTCTATTATTGGATTCCATAAAAAAGGATTTGCATTCAGGGAACACGATGTGCTTTTCAGACACGGAATAATTGCTACAAATACGATTGTAATTCCTTATAACAGAGTGCAACATGTGGCATTGCATGAAGGACTTATTTCACGTTATTTTGGTTTGGCCAAAATTGAAATTTTTACTGCTGGCGGAAATTCCAGTGATATTGAAATTCCCGGAATTGAAAAAGAACAAGCGGAAAATATCAAACAGTTGTTGATGGGTAAAATACAAAAGCAATTGTAATGGGAGCCGATTTTAGTCAGCCACAGAGGCAATCTTCAATAGGGATTTTAGTGATGTTTTTTTACACGCTTCAGTATTACGCCAGAGCGTTGTGGCCTATGATTGTGATTTGGATTTTCAAGTTTGATGAGGTTAATAAATTGTATTTTTTCTTTGGGATGCTTGCCCTCTTTGTGAGTGTTGGAGTTGTTTCTTATTTGAAATACCTGAATTTCACTTTCTTTTTGGATGCCGAAAATCAGGAATTTATCATTACCGACGGCGTTTTCAATAAAACCAAAACCGCGATTCAGCTGCGTAAAATCCAACAGGTAAATATCAATCAGTCTTTTATTCAAAAATTAATTGGTGTTTATGAATTGGATGTAGACACAGCCGGAAGCAATAAAAAAGAAGGTGCTATTCAAGCGATTTCGCAAGAACTGGCTTTGGAATTGAAATTTCGTTTGTTAGAAAATGAAGATATAAAGAATGAAATTGGCGCTGAAGAAACTGTATTGGAGGAAACCGAGCAAAAACTATTTGAAGCTGCGCATCCTTTTATTAAAATCAGTTTTTTGAGTTTGCTGAAAGTTGGAATTACATCTAATTATGGCAGAAGTATCGCTCTATTGGTAATTTTTTTTAGTACTATATATGAGAATTTTCAAAATTTTGGAGAAGAAAGCAATGCCTATAAGGAGAAAGTAGGATTATACATTGATAAAAATGTAGTGTTGCAAACTATTTTAATATCAATACTGTTGTTGTTTGTTGTGGTTCTGGTTGTAAATGTGATCCGTACGGTTTTTAAATATTATGATTATAGAATAGCGAGACAAAAAGGATCTTTGTTGTTGTCTTTTGGCTTGTTGAATACGAAAAGCACTATTATCAAACCTGAAAAAGTTCAGATCACGTCCGTTACCAGAAATTATTTCCAAAAAAAAATGGGAATTTTAGAACTACAAATCAAACAAGCTACCGGGGGTGAAAAGGAAGAACGGAAATCAATAATAGAAATTCCGGGATGCAGTGAAGCCGAAAGAGATTCCATATTGACGTTATTATTTCATCAAATTCCTGAAAAGGGAGTAATGCTTCAGCCTAATTTTCGTAAACTTGTTTTTTCTGTTATTCTTTCAATAGGATTACCTTTGTTTGGTTTTATGGCAGTTGGTCATTGGATTGAACCTATAATTTTTGAATATAATTATGTGATGCCAATTTATGTGATTTTTATTGGAGCAATCCAGTATTTTAAATTCAAAAATGACCGATTGTTTATCCACGAGAATTTTATAATAAAGCAAAGTGGCGCTTGGGATGTGAGCAATGATATTATTGAACCCAGTAAAATACAAGCGATTACAACGTCGCAGCTTTTTTGGCATAAAAAGTTGGATATTGGTTCCATAACATTGCATACCGCAGGAGGAAATATCGCTTTTCAATTAGGGAATTATTCAGTACTACAACAACAAGTTAATTTTTGGTTGTACGAAATAGAAACTTCCGATAGCAATTGGATGTAAATAAAATGGTTTAAAGTTTAAGGTTTAAAGTTGTTTTTTACAATAAAGCTTAAGTTTTAAACTTCAAACTTTTAAATAAAAAAATATGAAACATTGGATTGAAGCCGCACGTTTACGAACCTTACCCTTATCGGTTTCTGGAATAATAGTTGGAAGTATGTACGCTTTGGCACACCCAACAGATAACATATTAACGCCTACGGAAGTCTTTAACTGGCGATTGTTTGGTTTTGCAATATTGACAACATTAGGATTGCAAATACTGTCCAATTTTGCCAATGATTACGGTGACGGAATGAAAGGAACGGACAATGAAGATCGGGTAGGACCAAAACGAGCCATACAAAGCGGTGTGATTACTCCGCAAGCCATGAAACGCGCCATGATCATAACATCAGCTTTGACGTTGCTTTCAGCGATGCTATTGATTTATTATGCGTTTAGAGATACAAATTTATGGTTTTCCTTGTTTTATTTGGTTTTGGGAATTTTGGCAATTGTATCAGCCATTCGATATACAGTTGGAAATACGGCGTACGGATACCGTGGATTTGGCGATGTGTTTGTCTTTGTATTTTTTGGGTTGGTGAGTACTTTAGGAGTGAATTTTTTATATTCTAAACAATTGGATGCGTTGTTGGTTTTACCTGCAATAGCCATTGGATTATTGAGTGTAGGTGTTTTAAATCTGAATAATATGCGAGACGAAGCATCAGATAAAAAATCAAATAAAAACACGATTGTCGTAAAAATTGGCGGTGCCAAAGCTAAAATATACCATTATATTCTGATTGTAACCGCAATGGTTTTAGTATTGATTTTTGCAATTACAGATGATTTTCACTTTGATCAATACTTGTTTTTATTGTCGTATATCCCTTTGACTAAACATTTGATTACTGTCTATAAAAACCAAAACCCTAAGGAATTAGATCCCGAATTAAAAAAGCTGGCATTGAGTACTTTTGCACTTTCAATTTTATTGTCATTAGGTATGATTTACTTCTTTTCGGATATAATAGTGAACACTTTTTTAGGAGGAAGATAAAATAATAATCAAATACGGAATCTTTTAACCATTCTATTTTTAAATTAAAAAAGATGAAAATAACATTTTACGGTCACGGGGCATTAGGTATAGAAGTTGGCGGCAAACACATTATTGTAGATCCGTACATTTCTGCAAATCCCAATGCAGCTCACATTGACATTGATACGTTAAAAGCCGATTATATTTTAGTGACACATGCTCACGGAGACCATATTCTGGATGTCGATGCGATAGCTAAAAGAACGAATGCGGTAATTGTTTCTAACGCTGAAATTGCCGGTTATTATGGTGCAAAAGGCTTTCAATCGCATCCTATGAATCACGGTGGAAGCTGGAATTTCGATTTTGGAAAACTGAAATATGTAAATGCCATTCATTCCAGTTCGTTTCCTGATGGCAGTTATGGAGGAAATCCTGGCGGTTTTGTCATTGAAGGGGAACATAAAAACATCTACATTGCTGGTGATACAGCGCTTACTATGGATATGAAACTCATTCCTATGCGGACCAAACTCGATTTAGCCATTCTGCCCATAGGTGATAATTTTACCATGGATGTTGAAGATGCTATTGTCGCTTCTGATTTCTTGGATTGCGATAAAATTCTGGGGTATCATTACGACACTTTCGGTTATATCGAAATTGATCATGAAGATGCTATTCGTAAATTTTTCAATAAAGGAAAAGATCTCATGTTGTTAGAGATAGGAAGTTCCATAGAGTTGTAATTTTTTTATTTGAAGCTAATCCAGCTATCCGTTGCAATCTTTTATCACCCTGTCAGGGTTTGAAACCCTGACAGGGTGATAAAAGGATTTTTACTTCTATCTGGGCTAGGGTTTGCCGGTACCAAACTTCGTAGTTAATTTTACTAAAACGTTGTTCGCTCTGGTGTTTAAATTTTATATCAATCATGCAAAAAAAGAATTTCATTTTTTTATTTCTGTTTCTAATTTCAACAAATACTATTTTTTCTCAGAAAGATGGCTATTGGGATAAAACCCGTGCTACAACCGAAGAAATTACAGTTTCCGCCAGAGATAGAATCGTTATAAAAACTCAAGATTTCCCTGAAGGAACTACCGAGGTCGTATACAGAATAACGCTTTTGGATAAAAATCAGCAAATGGTAGGCAGTTTAGTTTCGGTTTTAAAAGCTATTCCAGACCCAACAGGAATCAGTCAAGGTTCAGCAGGAGCAGTTTTTATCTTGTCGAAAATATCAGGTGATGATAAATGCAAGTATGCTGTTTTCTCTAGCGATGAATTAGCCACACAATATAAAGAAAGTGGCAAAACGGATGATGCTTGTTTGGTTCAAGACACGCCGGTGAGTAAAGATGCCAAACGACTTTCTACTGAGAAATCTACTTGTATGCGATCGAATTCGGGAAATTTATGGTTTGGTTTCGAAAGTAAAAACTGGATCATGAACCAAAAAATCATTCTCGAAGTGGTGCCGTGGGTTGATAATAAACTCAGTCGCGGATGGACTTTAGCAAACAGAAAAGCAATAATTGAACAATGCAAAACATCTAATTTGGCTCAAAAAATGACCAATTCAGATGATTTTTGTGTTTGTATTCTCGATAAAATCCAAACCAAGTACAAGTTTAAGGAATTCCAGAAATTATTAGCTGTAGAGCGCACTAAGGCGTTCAGGGATTTTGGTAATAGTTGTTTTGGTGAAAGTAGTCTTTCAAAAAGTGTGTATGACAATTTGCGTAAGCAAGCCGCTATGTTGGCTAAACAAGGAATGCAAGGTGAGGCAATCACGAAATTGACAACGATTATCAATGATGGAAAAGCAACTGCTTTGGATTATAATGCGATAGGTAGCAGTTATGTTTTGACGAAGCAATACGGCAAAGCAATTAAATTCCTGAAAGAAGGTGAGAAAATAGACGATACAGAGTTATTGATAAAGCTGAATTTAGCACACGCGTATTTATTGAATGATAATTTTTCGTCTGCAAAAGCCATTTATAAAGAGTATCAATCGCAAAACGTAACGGATAGTTTGAGTTGGACTCAAAAAGTAAAACAAGATTTCGCAGCTTTTAAGAAAGTTGGGATTAAAAATGATGATTTTGAAAGAGTTTTGAAGTTAATGGATAAATAAATCGAACTTTAAAGCTTATATGCCTTATATGTTTTAAAGAAGCAACAATTCTTTTTACCATGTTAGGCATCTAAATTTTAATAAAATAATTCAGATATAAGTTTACTAGATTGAAATAACTCATAATTCATAATTTCTTGAAAGCAACCTACCACAAATATATTCTTAATTTCAAACGTCCATCAGGAACTTCTCGTGGCGTTATGACCGAAAAAGAAACTTGGTTTATTGTTTTGGAACAAGACGGTAAAAAGGGAATAGGAGAGTGCGGAATCCTTCGCGGATTGAGTATTGATGACCGACCGGATTATGAAGAAAAATTGCAGTGGACTTGCGATAATATTCACTTAGGAAAAGATCAGCTTTGGGAAGCGTTATTAGAGTTTCCTTCGATACAATTTGGAGTGGAAATGGCGTTCCGATCTTTGGAGAGTGAAAACCCTTTTTTCCTCTTTCCATCTGAATTCACAAACGGTACAAAATCCATCCTGATAAACGGTTTAGTTTGGATGGGTGAAGAGGCGTTTATGAAGCAGCAAATCGAGGAAAAATTAGCGCAGGGTTTTAGATGCATCAAACTCAAAATTGGAGCAATAGATTTTGATAAAGAACTACAGTTATTACGGTTTATTCGGGAACATTTTACTCCGGAACAAGTCGAAATTCGGGTGGATGCGAACGGTGCTTTTGATGTAACTTTAGCTTTAAATAAATTAATTCAACTATCTGAATTTAAATTACATAGTATAGAGCAACCGATACAAAAAAACCATACTGACAGGATGGCAGATCTGTGTAAAAAAGCTCCTTTTCCTATTGCTTTGGATGAAGAGCTGATCGGTGTGTTTACTTTGGCAGAGAAAAAGCAATTACTGACAAAAATCAAGCCGCAATACATCATTTTGAAGCCTAGTTTTGTAGGTGGTTTTCGAGGCACGCAAGAATGGATTTCATTGGCTGAAAAGCATAAAATCGGGTGGTGGATTACCTCTGCTTTGGAGAGTAATATTGGACTAAATGCGATTGCGCAATGGACTTTTTTGCAACACAATGCAATGCCTCAGGGATTAGGAACCGGAGCGCTTTATACGAATAATTTTGACTGTCCGCTGGAAGTTTCACAAGGGCAATTGTGGTATAAAAAGGAGTTGGACTGGGCGTTTGATTTTGCTCTTTTGAAATAGATTATCTCGTCTTTTTTTGTTCGCCCTCTCCTAACAAAACGGATAATGTCTTCTAACTAGGAGTGCGGTCCGCTATCAATTTTATAATAAATAAATAAATAACGGGACCTGCCAAAAGTGAGGTTCTAAAATACAAATAAAGATAGCTAATCCTTTTTGTATTCCTTTTTTTTAATCCACTTACAAACAGGATATAGAATAAAACTAATGAGTAAAGCAAAACATAACGGAATAAATAGTGTTTTTCTAAAATAGAATATTAATGCGGACAACGTTAAGTAAGTCGAAAGTTTAAAAGTCGTAAAGTCAAAAGAATTAACTTTAAGTAAAATATCTTTAAATCAGATTGTTACATAATTTTATCCTGATTTTAAAATACGACATTATACCATGGTTATTACTTATAAACTGAAGAATTTCTAAAACAGAATATTTTTTAGTGGACTGAACCGGGATGGGAGTTTTAGAGGATTGGATATCAATATTACATTATAGTCGTTATCTCTTATTCGTATTTTATATTTATTTGCGAGTAAGATGTTTGTTATAACTAATCGAATTACAGTAAATTGAATATTGTGGTAAATATTTAAGCGTCCAATAATCGCCTGTGGTAATTAATTTGTCCCAAATGATAGGCAAGGTGCGTGGTCAAATGGATGAGTATGAACTCAGTTGAAGTTTTGTTCTTTAAAACTAAAAGTGGATATTCCATTTTCAAATCTTCTTCTGAGAGGGTATTAAGTGCATTGACAAGGATAACTATCGTTTCTTCGATTTTTGATACTAATTCTGCTCTTGAAATATCTTTCAGTGAAAATTCTAATGGTCTGTTTCTTATATAACCCGTCTTTCCATATTGGGCTCCAATATATGTGTTGAGATTTCCTATAATATGCAAGCATAGATTTCCGGCTGAATTAGCGATTCCTTTTTGTGTTTTCCAAATATCACTTTCGTTTTCATACGATTCAATTTCGGATTTCAGAATGTTTAAATCTCTAATGAAAAGCATTTTCAGGGTGTCAATCAGCATGTTGAGTTTCTTTATATTTTTTTAATGATAAAAGGGCTTGCTCTTGAATTTTTTTATGAAAAAAACCAGTCCAGCCTAGTAGGTATCCGGTGATTCCAAAAGCTTGTTTGGACCATTTAAAAATATCAAAATCATCGGTGTGTTTTATAATTAATCCATCTTTAAACTGAAATTGTGCCTGAATACGATTTACTACTTTTCTATTAGTCTTACTGAAATTGTAGGTAGCTATAAATTGTACGGAGCCAATATAGTCATCAGCCTTGACCGCAGAGAATTTAATTGTAATATTCCCTTTGCTTTTTTCGAGGAGCATTTTCCACATTAGGCAAACATCATTTCCCTTTAATAGACCAAAAACTGGATCACGAAATTGAATACTGGAATCATAACAGTTACACATTGTTGGTGAATCTGCATTTGCAATAGCACTATAGAATTTGGTAAGGATTTTCTCGTTTTCGGTCATGTTTTTAAATAAAGTGAAAAGTAAAAATACTAAAATTTTTACGAAAAGTAAGTGTTTAAAATCAAAATTGGAAAGGGATTACGTCTAATTTACCTTTACTTTGTAAAATTATAAGATTCAGAACTAATAAATTAATTCAAAAAAATTGGTATTAATTTGGGACTAAAATAGTAATAAAGATCTTCATTTCTTTCCATAGATTTCACAGATTTGCATAGATTAATGCGCTTCATAGCTTTAAAATATTTTTAATCAGCCCAATCTGTTGCAAAAATTTTCTTTAATAATTGCGAGAATATATCTTTCTTGCTACTTAATTATGAAAATGAATTTCTATTCATGATATCTGAAATAAATTTCAGCACAAAAAAAGAGGATAGAACTTTGCGTTTCTACCCTCTTTGTCAATTTATAATACGTGCATTTTACTTATTTAATAGCGGGCATTATATCAATTATGACGGTACGGTTGTAAAAACGTTCTTCAGGGGTTTTGTTTTCAAAAGGAGAATTATTTTCATTCTCGCCCTCTCCGGTTACTTCAAATTTTACGTCATTCCTACCGGCTTTAGATAACCCTTTTTCAAGGATCCCTTTCACATCGTTAGCACGGGCTAAAGACAAGTTTTGATTGTAGGTTTCTTCACCAATACTATCAGTATGACCGTGAATTAGTACTGTTGCGCCAACAGGTATTTGTGGGGTTACTACTTCGCTAAGGTATTTTTCATAGATACCAATTGCTTTAGATTTATTAAATTCATAAATAATACTATATCTGGTGCCTTCCTCCATTTTTGCAGGAGTCCAAAGTACCATGTGAACAGGAGTTTCTTTTTCTACAATTTTACCACTTTTAGTTTGACCAATCATTTTTACGGTGTAATCACCTTCTGGACGGCTCCCTAAAATTGCTTTTCCAGGAATTTTAACTTCGTCTTGAGTATATGGTCCAAAATTTTGAACCGTACCTTGCTCATCAGTAATTTGTAATGACCATGAAGATAAGGCTTCACCGGCTCCTTTATTGTTGAAGCTAACATAGCTTTCAATAGGAGCTTCTTGTAGTGCTATTATTTGTACAGGTTTTAATTGCGCATCAGGTCCACTTTGAAATTCCATTAGTAAATCCGGTGAATTACTTTCGATAGAAACTCTGCGATCGCCTTCACGAAGTAAGACTAGTTCTTGAGTTCCGCCTGGTTGTTCAGAAGGTATAGTTGGTTTGTCTTGACCTTTAGTCATGATTCTAGACGGATCAATAGCAAATATATATACTAGATAAGTTTTGATTGATGCTGCCATTACTAAACCCTCTTGGGATCCTTTTTCTGACGAACCTACCAAGATAATTGTAGCTGTAGGATTTTTTTGCATTCGATCACCCAGAATGTTCAATACATTATAATACACAGTCATTTGACGTTTAGAACGATCAGACAATTTTTTTGGAACAAAAACTTCCAGTTGGTCTTCTTTGAAGTCTTTTACTTGGTCTTTCGTTAATACAACATAACGACTTGGAATTTCAGTAGATCCTTGATTAAAAAACACATAGTTTCTAAGTGGGAAAATCTCTGTCATTCTTCTTTCTCCCGGAACATTACTAGGAGAATTTACGGAGAACTGTACTTCACGGTCCTTAGCCAGATCTGTTGCTTCCTGAATATTTTTCCCTTGTCCAAATTTGAGCGCAACACCAGCTCTGACAGTAGTATTGTTCCATGTTTCTGTAGCACGTGGATCTTGACCAAAATAGGGTTGGAAAGCGACAAAAGGCGACAATATAAATTGTGTTTTGTTGCTGTCTGAAGATAGCGGAATGTCATATCCAGCTCCAATTTGAAGAGATAAAATTGTTTTGTTAATGGCACTAAAATCACCTCTTACTTCAGGAGAAGGCTCTTGATCCGGAAATGCCGTATTAGTGCCCAATTGATAGGTAAATGATTTGTCTAAGTTGAAAGCTAAACGCGGGCCTCCATACACATAGAAATTAGATTTGAACGGAGCAAAACGTACGCTGGGTTCCACGGTGATGTAACTAAGATCAGTAGATAAATCTGCAGGACAGTCACATGCGGTAGTAACGGGGTCAAAAGAACCTTTACGGCTGTCATAACCTGCTTGAAACATGATGCCCCATCTGGAATCAGCAGGCCTGTATTCTACAAGCGGCGCAATGAAAAGTCCAATACCGTCTCCCTCATGGAAAGTAGCGGGTGGTGTGAAATTAGCATTCAACTGATTTGTTGAACCGCGATAAAAATTAAAATTGGCACCAGCTGCAGCTCCAAAAAGCCAAGTAGGTTTTGCATATTTTACTACTAGTGTTTCTTGTGCCTGAACTTGGGTTTGAATGCTCCACCATGTCAAAGCAACTATCGCAACACTTTTGAAATTCAGATTATTAGGGGACCATGCAGCGCATGATCCCATTTTGAAATTATTTTTAGTTTTCATTTTTTACGGTTTAGAGATTATATTTGTGTGCGTCATTACTACTGCTCCATTTCGAGCAAGCATTCTGCCATTTGCAGTTGAATATGCTCCCATTGTTATAGATTGCAAGGCTAATATATTCCCTTCAAATTTTGTGTAGTTTCCAATAGTTGCAGAACTTCCCGTTTGCCAATACACATTCTTAGCAAGTGCTCCACCACTAAGTTTTATATTTCCACCTGCACCACCAACAGTAGTAAAAGCAGATGCGACTTGGAAGATCCAAACGTCAGTTGCAGAACCGGTAAGAGTCAAATCTCCATTTTGTACTAAAAGTGTGGATGTTGATTTGTATATACCTGCAACAAGTGTTTTTCCGCCCTGATCACCGGATACAGTTATTGGCGCACTATAAGAAGCTCCTTCTGCAAAAAGATATGCATTAGTCAGGTCTAGTTTTGCTTGTGTTAGCAGGGCAGCAATCCCTACAGGGGCAGTATCATCAGAAGCATAAATAGCACCATTTATTATAACAGCGGGAGGAAAGCCTGTTATTGAAGAACGAACACCAGGACTGATACCCACATCCATATTATTAATTACACTGAAACCTGCATTATTACTTACTCCAACACCGGATAAAATTCCAAATCTTTCTGCTGATCCAAGATTTACTGTATTTCCAACCAAGTTTGAACTAGTACTGAAGTTCCAAACGTAATCGTTTGCCAGAGGAGTACCCGCTAAATTTTTAGCAGCTGTACTAATTGTTGCGGTATAAGTAGTCCCTGCTGTAAGTGGGCTTGTAGGAATAAAGGAAAGTGTAGTCCCTGAATAGGAAATAGCTCCTGCTACCGCTGTAGTACCATTTTTTAAAGTAAAGGTAGAATTACTAATAGTAGTAGGATCCATTTCTACACTAAAACCAGCAGTAATAGTTTTATTCAGAGCAACACCAGAAGAATTATTTTCAGGATCTGTTGTGACTACTGAAGGTCCACTAGTGGCGCCTGTGGTAAATGTCCAAACAAAGTTATTTGCAAGTGATGTTCCTTGTATATTTTTGACTCCAGTTGTGATCGTACTTGTATAGACTGTATTGACAGTTAAAGGAATACTAGGTACAAAATAAGCTTTTGTTCCGTTATAAGTAACCGTACCAGCAACGGAATTAGCGCCTTGTTTTAAGGTGAAATTGGTAGCGTTTACAGTCGCTTGATTCATTGGCATATTGAACTCTGCCGCAACCACTTTATTCAGAAATACATTGGTGGCATTTTTCAACGGATCTGTTTCTATTACCATTGGAGTAACTGTAGATCCGGTACTAAATGTCCAAACATAGTCTACTTGTAATGCATTTCCCATTACATCTTTAACGGATGTTTTAATTTTACCGGTATAGGTTGTGTTCGCAGATAATGGGGATGTAGGATCAAGTGTAGCAGTTGTTCCACTGAATGAAACAGTTCCTGTAACTAAAGTGGAGCCTTGTAAAGTAAAAGAGGATTGGTTAAAAGTTGATGCGTTCATCTCCTCATTGAAAATAACGGTAATCGATTTGTCTAGTGCTACATTAATAGCTCCATTTTCAGGGCTTGTCGAGACAACTTCTGGACAAACACCATCAATTTCTTGAAAGTCATCCTTAGCGCAACCAGAAATTAATGCAATAAATAGTATTGCAAAAGTTACTAATAAATTTTTAATTTTCATTTTTTGTTTATTTAGGGGATTAAGTTATATGCAGACAAAGGTGAGTTTATTAAAGTAGGAATATGTTATGGAATTAGCGAAATTACTTGCAAGATTTACTCTTGTAAATTGTCATCTTTACTTTTATGTATTAAAAATCAATTAGTTATATTTTGTGTTTGCTTAACGCAATATTAAAAGAGAATAGTGGCCTTTTACAGGATCTCTTTACAGTTTAAAAGCTTTTTTGTAGTTTTATATCGATGTTCAATTTTAAGTTCAAAAAAGTAAATAGCGTAAAACGCAAAAATTAATTTTAAAAAAAGACATAAAAAAAATCAAGAATTTTCATTCTTGATTTGTAAATAATACGAATATAATCTGTTTATGTCTTTTTACCTTTTTTTTCTAATGCAAAAATAAATGTTGTCAATTCATTTGTAAAAATATCCAGCGCTATGGTAGATTGTTTTATGTACTCTGAAAATTCCTTTAATTCATTTGGGGAATTTATAGATTCCTCAAGTAAATTGGCTAACCCAATGATATTGGCAATAGGTTGCCTCACTCTATGCGAGGTCATGAAGATCATTTCTTCAAGACCTTTTATATATTCTTTATGGTTTCTTTTGCTTTTTTAAAAAGCATTTATGCTGTAGTTACATTGTTTTCCACACTGAAAATTGGAACAAATTGATATTGAGAATCTTTTTGTAACTGTAATTTAAAAATTTTAAATTTTAAATTCCTTTTTAGCTTCTACAAATTTAGTTTCTCCCTTGCCAATTAAATTTTCGCCTTCGTTCCAAATTTTCTCATACTTTTGAGTTATTGTCCCTAATAAAGAGTCTAATTTGCCTTTTAGTTCATCAGCATAATCATTGCTTTTGTCCATGATTTTTCTTCTTGTTTTGTCTCCTTTTTCAGGCGCAAACAAGACTCCTAATAATGCTCCTACGGCAACTCCTCCTAATACTCCTAATATAATTTTATCTGCTTTCATAATGTTTATTTTTAATAACAATGAATTTAAATTCCTCGGCCTTTTATCAGTCTCAATATCACTGCTATTACAGCTATAACCAAAAGGATGTGAATAATTGATCCCGCGCTGTATGCGAAGAACCCAACCGCCCAAAAGATAATTAAAATTACGGCTATGGTATATAATAGATTGCTCATGATTTTAGTTTTTAATGATTAATATTTTAATTTCTAGTTAAGTCTAAGTCCCACATATAAGCTCAATACGCTATTTTTTGCATCAGGATAAGTGTAATTAGTACCGGAATAATTTCTTTCTTTTCCTACTTTGGTTAAACCATAATTATATCGTACTCCAAAGTTTGCAACATCTAAATCGATACCAATACCTCCGGAGATACCGGCGTCAAACTTATTGAAATCATTGGTGTCTAATTCACTTTCGGAACTAAATAAGTTAGAATCATTGGTTGTTTTACCACTTACCATATAAGCGGCATAAGGCCCAACATGGACATTAAAATTATCGGTAAGATTCATTACCAATAAGACTGGTACTTCAATATAATTGACATTGAATTTAGCTGTTCCGTTAGCAAAAGAATTGTTGTACACCAGTTCTGCTCCTTTTGTGGTATAGTTAATCTCAGGCTGAATAGCAATAGCATTAGTAATGGGAAGCTTAGCATATAAACCGGCATTAAAACCTGTTAATACATTATTGTCATCTACATTATCCGTGTAAAGATTTGAGAAATTTAATCCTCCTTTAAAACCAAAAGAAGCTGTTTTTTCTTGTGCTTCAATAGTTGTAAAAGTGATAAGGCTTACAAATAGTGAAGCTAAAATAATTGATTTTGATTTTTTCATTTGTTTAATTTTTTAATTAAAAAATTGTTCTTTGCAAAGATGCAACTGTTTCAAAATAATTATGTTACAATACTTTTTGATAAGTTTATATTATTCACACTTTTTTCAATCTCCAAATTTTTCTTTTGATTTTTATTTTTGTCTTTCCAATTTCCTTTTAAATCTGATTCATTCCGCTTTATTGATAATTACCTGTGAAAGAATTGTCACTTTACAAAGTTCAGCTCTTTATGTACAGTTTAAACCGGAATAGGGTGTTCAGTTTGCTCTGGAATATCCACTTTATACCTAAAAACGATTACATAACTTTTAGGATTAGTTACATTATTCACGGGTTACAGACTAAGGCTTAGAGCCACATGTATTTTGCCTCATTCATTTCATATACCGGAATTGATTAATTGGCAGTTCTAGGGTGATTAATAGTGTATTCTTTAAGGATATTTTCTAAAGACTTGTAGTAATTTGTTAATGTTTGGATATTTATTTCAGGATTTGAAATAATTGGAACAGTGATGGGAATCTCCGCTAGGTATTTAGATAACTCAGGATACTGGTCGTGTATTTTTATCGTAATTTCAAGAATAGATTCGCTAAGTTGTTTTTCTGTTTTCATACTAAAATAGTTTAAGGTAACCTTTATTTTTTTAAAAAAGATGCAATCAAATTCACGAATTTCATCTTTAATAATTAGAATAAATACTTGATAAAGTAGTGGTTATAAAGTAAATTTATTCAAAATACGGTTGTTTATTCCAGAGTAAGAATTGTTATTGCGGGTTTCATGTCCTAAGGTTTTTTTGGATTATTGCTATTCCAAAAAAAGAAAAGGTAACTTTTTAAAAATAAAACCTACCAGGTATGGATTCATATCAGGTAGGTTTTATAAATTTAAAATTTGTTGGTAGACAAAATCATCTGCATCCCCGGATATTGAATATCTCCGTCATCTTCAGCAGTTATAAATATTTTTGACGGCTTGTAGGCTGTAACTGTTTCAAAAGTTGCTCTAAGTTTTGAGGACAAAAATCCGCTATCGCTTTTTATTTGACCAATATTTCTTACAATATCCCCGTCTGTTTCCATCCAGACAACGTAAACATTTTTTGAAGGCTGTAATCTGTTTACTTCGGCTAAATCTGATATTTTTATTTTTATCAAATAATTTTTGTTACTGTCTTTTGTGACATTTACCGAGCCATTTGCTGCGGGGACCACAATAGAATTTTGAAAAGCAATGTTTTTACCACATGAAGAAATCGAAAGCAGCATCAGCATTGCTAAACCACCCATAAATATTTTTTTTAAATCAGCACTTATTTTCATTTTAGTTTTATTTTAAGAGTATATATAATACAAATTTAAGTTTTTTTATTAAATTAGTTGTTGAATAACTTTTATTTAAACTTGTAATATTCACAGATTAATAAAAAAATTATTCTTTGTAATTAATTACTTTGTTTCTTGTCTTTCATAATTAAAACAACTCCTCCAATAGCAAGTACAGCCCCTATAATGGGGGACCATTTTATTGGATGGTTTACTTTTTTATTTATTTGTATTGGGCCTATATCAACAATTTTTTCAGTGGTTACATAGTTAAAGCTGTTGTAAAGTAACAGAATTACTCCTAAAAAAATCATCGCGATTCCAATGGTTCTTGTTTTCATTTTTTTTTATTTAAAAGTGATTGTATGGAGATGCGTTTATGCTTTTGAAAAATATTCTTTTACAAAGGTATGTTGCTGATTTGGTGTCATCTGATTGGGATGTTTGATTTCGAATTTTATTTTAAAAAATGTTCATTCTCACTCAAGAAATTAAACAGTTCCAGTGGGTGTGCTTGAGCAAATGGCTTTTAAAGTACAGCTATAGAGTTGTCAATTTGGTATAAAACAATTTAAATTATAAGATAATTCCGTTCTATTTATGGAGTGTTGTTTTGACAGTTGTGCAGAGTGAAGATATTTTATTATTCATCTTTTGTTGTACGAATCAGACTAATACCTGAAGCGAAAAATACGGCACCTAATATGCCATAAATAAAGAGGGATTTAATGTCACTAATATCGTCTGAGGCACTAGAAAATAATACCGCAGTATAGATTAGACCGCTAATTCCAAGAAAAGTAAGTACAGTTCCAAAGATTCTTTTAAGATTCATATTTCTTTTTTTTAAATGGATTGCTATAGTTTTAGTAATTTCTCGTGAAAGTCTAATTAGAAACAAATACACAAAATAAAAATATCTTCAAACAGCTGTAAATAATGGTATTACAATACAAATGTATTCCGATTAGACTTTACGAGTGTTATATAATTGTCTATAAAAGTTACATCATTCACACTTAAAAAAAAGGGATTTAGTATTACATTCTATCCATGAACCAATTCAATTCCTTTGTCATTTTTTGATATTTAAAAATAGTTTTGATATTTTTATTTAACCGAATAAAGGCAGTTTCACTTTTTACTACATAATCAAATGCTTTGTGATGCATACAGTTTACTGCAATTTCAATCTTATCCTGTGAGGACAACATGATCACTGGAATATCTGGATTGAAAGCTTTAATTTGATCTAAAGTTTTAATTCCGTTTATGGCATTTTTCTCAATACCATCAAGTTGGTAATCTAAAATGATCACATCTGGATTATTGGATATATTTGCCAAGCAGTGTTCACCGGTAGAGAAGGTTTCAACGATAAAATCAGTATTTGTGGTAAATTCAATTTCTAAAGATTTTAAAAATAATGCATCATCATCTACTAAGAAGATTTTTATTTTATTTTCGTTTTTCACTATTATGTGTTTTTAATTATATTAAGTTCTTCCTCTAGTTCAATACAGGCTTGCAGACAAATTTTTTCTAGTTGTAATACTAAATCATATATTCCCTCTGATTGATCTTGTGTAATTGCAAAGTTCTGAATTTTTTTTGCCATATTTTCAAAATCACTGTTAATACCCATTATGGCAAATGAAGGGATCATTTTATGGGCAGCAGCGCCTAATAATTTCCAGTTTTTGTCCTCTAAACTTTGCTTTATAGTATTCATTAAAGGCGGTGTTTGTACTAAATACAGGGATATCATTTCCATCATTAAGGTTGGATTTGATTTTGTTTTTTGATTCAAATAAATCAAATCAATACATTTTATTTTTTTCTCTTTACTATTGTTTTCCTTTAAACCGTTATTAAGTTTTTCACTCAGTTTTTCCAGTTTTGGTTTTTTTAATATTCCAACAATTTTGCTGTACAGCAGTCTTTCGTCAACTGGTTTTGCAAGGTGGTCATTCATTCCTACCGATTTGCATTTAGCTAAATCAACTGTGGTGACATCAGCAGTTAAAGCAATAATTGGGACTTTTGAATTCATTTTCTTACGGATATACTCTGTAGCTTCAAATCCGTTCATCTCTGGCATTTGTAAATCCATTAGAATAATGTCGTACTCTTTCGCTTTTAGTTTTTCGATAGCTATTTTCCCGTTTTCGGCAATATCGCACTCAAATCCAAAATCGTCTAATAATGTCTTCATTAGCAATTGATTGAGCGGAATATCTTCAACTACTAAGACTTTAATATTCTTGATTTCGGTATCTAATTCGATTAACTCATTTTCTAATTCAACATCGGCATTTGTTTTCTGAAAACTTAAAGTAAAACTAAATGTAGAACCTTCATTTAGGGTACTTCTTACCCTTATAGTCCCGCCTTGTGGCTCTATCAGCTGTTTGACAATTGCCAGACCTAGTCCCGTTCCTCCGTACAATCGTGAAGTTCCACTGGAAGCTTGTTGAAAATTTTCAAATATTTTGTCTATTTTTTCTTCTGGGATACCAATTCCGGTATCAGTAACGGCAAATTCAATAATGACTCGATCTTCGTCTTCATGTATCAAATGTACGCTTACTGTAATGTTTCCTTTTGATGTAAACTTTACGGCATTGCTCACGAGGTTTAAAATAATCTGATGCAAACGCACCGGGTCTCCCACAAGTACATTTGGTATTTTACTGTCGTATTGCTTTATTAATCGTAAGTTTTTTTCTTGAATTTTTGTTTCAAATAAATGCAGCATAGCTGATATGGATGATTTCATTTTGAAAGGTTTTTTTTCAAATGTCATCTTTCCTGCGTCAACTTTTGCTAGATCGAGTATGTCGTTGATCAGCACAATTAGGGCATCACCACTCATCTTAATCGCACTGATGTATTCTTTTTGTTTGGGTGTCAATTCTGTTTTCAAAACCACTTTTGTAAATCCAATGATGGCATTCATTGGGGTACGTATTTCGTGACTCATATTTGATAAGAATTGTTGTTTTGCTTTTACGGCATTCTCTGCTATAATAGTGGCGCTTTCAGCATTTTTTTTAGCTTCTTCAGCAATTTCTGTAGTTAACTCAGCAAAAACTCTGGCCTCAATCAACTCTGTCGCAATTCTTTTTTGCTCAGTAACATCTCTGGCAACAATTACTACACCAAGGATGTTTCCTTTGTCATCTTTGTATACGGATCCGTTGAATAATACATCCGTTAGTTTGCCGTCTTTATGCCGTAGTGTAAGTGGTGAATCTGCAACAGATCCTTTCTCAAATACTTCCTGATATACTTCTCTTGCGTTTTGTTGTTCCGTAAAATAATCAAAAAAATCAGAATCAGTAAGTTCTTCTCGAGGGATTCCTGTGATATTTACTAAGGCTTCATTCATGTCAGTAATTTTTCCTTTGGTATTAATTGTAACCAATGGATCACGACTCGCTTCAATTAAACTGAGTGAATACTGATACGCTAATTTTGCGTTGTACGTAAGTTCCTCTAGTTTTTTATTTACAATTTCTCGTTTTTCTTTTTCTTTACTTTGAAATAAAAGCTCCTTATTGGCAATAACTAATTCATCCGCGCGTTTTTCTTTTTCATTGTTTTGAAAAGCCAATTCTTCATTGGCAATAACTAATTCAGCCGCTCGTTTTTCTTTGATCTTGTTTTGAAAAGCAAGTTCATTGTTTGCAATTTTTAAATCTAGCGCCCATTTTTGTTTTGCACTATCTCTGGCAACAATTAGTACGCCTATTATAGTTCCTAAATTATCTTTGTATACAAAGGCATTAAACAATACATCCGTAAAACTGCCATTCTTATTTTGAATTGTAAGCGGAAAATCAGACACAGCCCCTTTCTGGAGAACTTCATGATAGATGTCTTGTGTTTTTTGTTTTTCTGTAAAATAATCAAAAAAGTCAGAATCAATTAAAAAATCGCGAGTAAATCCCGTTATATGTATTGTCGCTTGATTTATATCCGTAATTTTCCCTTCCGTATTTATTGCAATTATGGGATCCAGACTGGCTTCTATTAAACTTCTTGCGTATTGTGATTCTTGATTTTTAATGATTTCTGTTTTATTTATGAAGGTAGATAAATAAGGTGTTGATTGTTCTAATTTAAATTCCCGATTTCTTCAATTGGGCTTCGTCTTTTATCTTTTAATTTTTTAAAGTGAGAAGGGGAAAGTCCGGTTACTTTTTTGAACTGACTTGATAAATGGGCAACACTGCTGTAATTCATTTTCCAAGCGATCTCAGTTATATTTAATTCGCCGTAAATAATTAATTCTTTGATCCGTTCTGTTTTATGTGAAATTATAAATTGTTCAATTGTGGTTCCCTGCACTTCTGAAAACAAGTTAGATAAATAGGTGTAGTCGTGATTTAAGAGTTGGCTCAAATAATCGGAAAAATTGATCTTAATATTTTCAGTTGAATGGTGCACCATCTCGATAATTATATTTTTAATTTTTTCAATAAGCATTGACTTTTTGTCATCCATCAATTCAAGTCCAGAATCTAAAAGTGCAATTTTTAATTGTTGTCGTTGCTCCAAAGTAATATTTTCCATAATTTCAACTTCTCCTAAATCGACAACCATAAAGTGAAGGTTTAGTTTTTTTAGCTCTTCTTTCACTGCAATTTTACAGCGATTGCTTACCATGTATTTTATATATAGTTTCAAAAATATTTCTTTTACAGTTTAGACAAAAATAGCTTCTAGTAATAAAGGTACATTATATAATTTAACTTATAAGTTATATAATTAAAGGTATTCTATTTTTAATAGGATATTAATCCGAAATATTCAATTGAATTATAGTAATTAATTTTTTACAATTAGTAAATTTCGTTAAATATTTTTCACCAGTAATATTCTAGCAATTTTAAAATAATTGGCATTAAAACTATTTTTGGAATTTAGTATTTCTATTCTGTTTTGCAACAACTATTCCTGAAGAAAAAATGCAGTGCTATTTTTTAAAAAATTATTTCATCAAAAATGAATTTACCCAATCTAATGATTTAATAGAAGAAACTTTATTTTCTTCATTCATTGTAACTCGAAGTTCCTTGTTGGCTACTTTTTTAGTATATGATGCCTTGTATCTGAAAAGAGTACTTCCGTCAAAATTGTTTTTATATACCTCAACTAACTGAAGATCAATAAAAGTTCCATAATATTGGCGAAAACGCGTACAGGTCTTTGTCAGTCTTTCTTCGGTGGTGTTTTTTATTACTGACGTTGTGGCTTCATTGAGGTTAAAAGGCTTGAATTTTGAAGTATTACAGGTCATCAAAACTCGCTTTCCTAACTCATACGCTTTGGCTTTTTGATCCGCATCGATTGCTGTTAAGTCCAGCTTCACAATTTTAGCGTTCTCAAATTCGGGTTCTGGGGCAATTACAATAGTTTTTGATTTGCATCCAATAAGTAAAAGAATGCTAAATACAATAATTATTTTTTTCATGATTTATTTAATTTTTAATAGGATATTAGGATCCGGACAATTTTTCAAATAGTAGCTCAAATCATTTTTGCTGCAGACACCCGGATAATCACCAAGGATTTTTGCTATTTTTTTTATAATCTGAAAATGCAAATGTGGGGCATAATCACCATTGACAGCAGAATCGCCTAATGTAGCCAGCTGACTTCCTTTTTCGTACACATCACCAATATTAATGTTACTAATGCTTTCAAGGGACAAATGACCGTATAAAGTATAGAATTTTTGATTTTCTATTTTATGTTCCAGAATAATAGTGGGGCCATAATCACCCACACCAGTATTGTAATTGAAGCTGTGGATAAATCCGTCTAATGCTGCCAGAACTGGCGTTCCTGCCTTGATCCATAAGTCTAGACCAATGTGAATGTTTCTTTCATCGGTTTTCGTGTCATTAAAAATTTCACTCCGTTTGTATAAATTTCTAATTTCATTATATCCTCCAAACGCAACTTTTGCATTATTTTGAGCTAAATAATCCTCAATATATTCTTCAAAGGCAACTGCGGTATGTATATTTCGTTTTGATAAGATTTCATTTGTATTGGATAAATCTAATGGCAGGTAGCTGTTGTAATCAATTGTTTGATCTATAACTTTAACATTTTGAATGTTGTGTAAGATAGTTTCTAGTTTTGTCATTTATTGGGTTTTAAAAAGCTTAAATTTAAATAAAAAAAGGCTGTATAAAAATTTTACGCCCGCTTTATAACTTTTAATTAGCAGATAGAACCTTTTAATTTGAGTGTACAAGTATAATTTTTAACTCCTAATTTTAAGATTTATTTATAAATAGGTACCGAGTTTAGCAGCTGAATTTTTCTTTTAAAACGTCATCAACTTTTCATGCTTATCCGTTAAATGGGATATACAATCTAATAATGGATTATCTAATGACTGTTTAGAAATGAGTTTGTGTATTTTTTCTATCAAAAAAAATCCCAATCGTTTCCAATTGGGATTCTAATTTATGAATTGGATCTTAGTATAAATTTGGATATTTTGATGGATTTACTTCATTCATCATACCATACACTTTTTCAAAAATATCTTCTATTGAAGGTTTAGAGAAATAATCACCATCTGTTCCGTAAGCAGGTCGATGTGCTTTTGCTGTTAGCGTTTGAGGTTTGCTGTCTAAATAATTATAACCATCTTGATGCTCAATAATTTGTTGTAAAACATAAGCTGAAGCACCACCAGGAACATCCTCATCAATTACTAAAAGACGATTTGTTTTAGCAATACTTTTTACAACATCTTGATTAATGTCAAACGGAAGCAAAGATTGTAGGTCGATAATCTCGCAATCTATACCTATTTCAAGGAGTTCCTTGGCAGCTTGCTGTACTAATCGCAAAGTAGAACCATAGGAAACGAGTGTAATGTCTGTTCCTTGTTTTAAGGTTTCAACTACTCCAATTGGTGTTTTAAATTCGCCATAGTTTAAAGGCATTTTTTCTTTCAATCGATAACCGTTCAGGCACTCAATGACTAAAGCAGGTTCGTCACATTCTAATAAACTATTATAAAAACCGGCTGCTTGAGTCATGTTTCTAGGAACTAAAACGTGAATTCCTCTAATGGCATTTATAATCATTCCCATAGGAGAACCAGAATGCCAGATGCCTTCTAAACGATGACCACGAGTACGGATAATTAATGGTGCTTTTTGTTTTCCTACGGTTCTATAGCGCAACGTAGCTAAATCATCACTCATGATTTGAATTGCATACAATAAATAATCTAAATATTGAATTTCGGCAATAGGGCGAAGACCTCTTAAAGCCATTCCAATCCCTTGACCTAAAATGGTTGCTTCACGAATTCCTACATCGGCAACGCGGAGTTCTCCGTATTTTTCTTGCATTCCTTCTAAACCTTGATTGACATCACCAATAGCTCCAGCATCCTCACCAAAAATTAATGTTTCAGGATATTTAGTAAAAATTGCATCAAAATTATCCCGCAAAATCATACGTCCATCTGTATCTTCCTTGGCATCTTCAGCATAAATAGGCAGAACTTTTTTGACAGAGAACACATTTAAATCCGTTTCCGAAAATAAGTTGCTGCTAAAATTCTTTTGTGTTTTAGCAGTGTAGGTTTTTATCCAAAGTGACAGTTCAGTTTTGCTATTTTCATTTAGGATTAAACGCAATACTTTTCGGGCTGTCACCAGAATTTCCTTTTTCAAAGGAGATTTGATACTGCTTAAATCAACGATATGTTTTAATATTGCTTCTTTGTTTTTGCTGCTTTCGGCTATTTTTTGTAATAGAGCGACTATTTCTTTTTGCTCTTCAATTATGGGTTCTAAAAATGCATTCCAGGCCGCTTTCTTGCCTTCTAAAACATCTTTTTTGGCTTGTGTATCAATGGCTTCAATTTCTTCAGGAGAAGCAATATTGATAGCAATCATCCATAATCTCATTTGACGGATGCAATCATAGTCTTTTTCCCAGGCCAATCGGTCCGTATTTTTGTAGCGCTCATGAGAACCAGAACTGGAATGTCCTTGCGGTTGTGTCAATTCATTTACGTGTATCAAAACAGGAGTATGATTTTCTCGGGCTATAGTGGCAGCTTTTTCATACGTGGCAATCAGGTCTGCATAATCCCACCCTTTTACTCTTAAAATTTCAAAGCCATTTGTGTTTTTGTCTTTTTGGTATCCTTTTAAAATTTCAGAAATATTTTCTTTTGTGGTTTGATGTCTTGCATGAACAGAAATCCCATATTCATCATCCCAAATACTCATTACCATTGGTACTTGTAAAACACCCGCTGCATTGATAGTTTCAAAAAATAAGCCTTCTGAAGTACTTGCGTTTCCTATGGTGCCCCAGGCAATCTCATTTCCTTGATTAGAAAAATTAGCTGCATTTGGTATTCCGGAGACTTGTCTGTAAATTTTTGATGCTTGAGCCAGTCCTAATAAACGTGGCATTTGTCCGGCAGTTGGGGAAATATCAGCGCTAGAGTTTTTTTGTTTTGTTAAGTTTTTCCAACTTCCATCTTCATTTAGACTATGGGTAGCAAAGTGACCGCCCATTTGCCTTCCTGCTGACATTGGTTCTTGTTCGATATCATTATGACCATATAATCCGGCAAAAAATTGTTGGATACTAAGTTCACCAATAGCCATCATAAACGTTTGATCCCGATAGTAGCCAGAACGGAAATCTCCATTTTGGAATGCTTTCGCCATTGCCAGTTGTGGTACTTCTTTTCCATCTCCAAAAATCCCAAATTTAGCTTTTCCAGTTAATACTTCCTTACGTCCTAAAAGACTGCATTCTCTGCTTAATATGGCTATTTTATAGTCATTTAATACTTCGATTTTGAAATCTTCAAATGTCAATGTAGTATTGGTTTTTTCTTTTATCATAATTGAAAAGTATAACTTTGAGGTGCAAATTTACTTAAAAAGTAGCTAGATTCATAATTCATTGAAATAAATATAATTAAATTATTGTAATTTATTCTAATAAAAAGCATCTTATTTTTTTAGTATATGTAATTTTAAAATCAATTCACTAAGAATAGTTTAATAATTAATGAGAATCTTATTGGATTAGAACCATTTTCGATTAAAAAGATTGATTAATGTTTTAGGTGAAAAAGTTACGATGAAGCGTATTTTTTCATTGTAATTGTTTTGGGCAATTTCCCATCCATTTGTAGAATAGACCGGAAAATATAATTCAAAATAATCTGTGACTAAATTTAGGCGTATACCACTGTCATAGACAAATCTTTCTTTTACATTTTTATTTTTGATTAAACCAATGTCACCATATACTTCAATCCAGTTCCAGATACTATAACTGGCATTAAAGCTGGTAAGCCATTGATTGGCATAAGGCGTAGCAATTTTTGATTTAAAACCGCCTTCGGCCAATACATATTGTTGACTAAAAATCCCTGTACTTTCAGACCTTCCAAAATAATTGTAATCAAAAAGGTAATCCGTTGGCCGGTCTAATGCGAAGCTGAAAAAATCGGATTGCGTTTTATTATACAAAAAACTTCCCGCATACAACCGTAAATTAATTTGCCGGTTGTTTTCAAAGAGTTTTCGGTATTCAATTTCACCTGTAATTTTTCCGAATTTACCAGAAATTTGTAGATCCGTAGTAAAATTAAAATGGTTGGTAACTTCTGTTTTGGTATTAATATATCTCGCATCAAAAACAGAATAATTTTCGGGGGAGTTGTCAAGTACCAGGATGCTTTTTTCTTTATTGACAATTACTTGTCGGAATAAGAAAAGCTGTTTCCTATTGTCTCTGAAGTTGGGCTCTCGGATACGCAATTGCACCGTTGGATTTAGTCTAAGATACGCTGCATCCTGTGCATAATGAAAATAGGATCCACTTACTGAATATCGGGCATTATACAGCGTTGTGTTTCTGAAATTTTGGTTGACCACAAAAAATGCTGAACCAGATACGTTATTTGATTTAGTAGAATAAGATGGATTGACATCAAAAACAAAAGGCTTTTCCAGAATGGTTTTGTTATGCAATCTGATGCCGGGAGTTAAACCATCGTATAAATTGTAATATATTGACGGAACATACAGTACTTGATTGTAATAAGGATCCTCTAAGTCTTTCATGAAAACAAACTTTACAGGACGATTATTAGGGAAAAACCCTTCTAATTTCTTCCAGTTATTTCTTAAGTTATATTCTGGAACTTCATTTTTTAGATTTAAAATAATTTTGTCAGCATTATTTCTGGGTATCGTGAAAGTAGTATCGGTTTCATTAATATCCAGCCATTGCTTAAAAACAATTTGACCTTTTTTAGTACCATAAACTGGAATGGGAATAAGAGTTCCAGTTCTGTTTTTAATTGAAAAAGTGATACTGTCTTGGGTTTTTAAGACGCTTGAAAATTTATAATCAATGATGTCTCTTGAATTAATGATTGTATTAAAAAACCAACTGATATCTTTAGTTGTATTTGATTTTAATAAAATTTCAAAATCGGATCTTGATACTTGTTCCAACTGATTTTTTTTATAAAATTGTTGAATACTGGTCTTTACAGCATCATTTAACAAATAATCATCCAGAAACCGAATGCTTAATCCCGCACGGTATTTACTGGCAATTTGTTCATTGAATTTTATTAAAGTGTTCTTTGGATCGCCTAATGGCTGATCCAGATTTTTGCGAGCCATCAACATATAGAAATAACTGTATTGTCCATTAAAGTCAATATTGGTCAGATTGAAACTTTTTAGCAATCGGATGTTTGATGCACTGCCCATCATTTTAGCTTTGGGATGATTTTCATCCATATATTTCATCATCGCATAAACTTGAATACCATCATAAATCCAATTGTCTTTTCTAGGATCCAGATGTAAACTCTTTTTTAAATATTCATTTAAATAGGCTTTTAGAAATTTAATTTCGAAAATAAATTCATCAGAAAAAGGACTTATAAATGAGGGAAGCTGATTCAATCCATAAAACGGATTTTTCTCATAATCCGTTTGGGAAACTACAATTTTTTCGTAAGGATATTTCCCAATCAAATTACTTGCAAAATTCACAATTCGGTCAATTGCAATTGCTTTTTGAATGTTGTCTAATTTGTTGCTTTTCATATCCGTGAGTACTTCAACTGAACTGTTTTTGTAACTCTCAAAATTCAATTTAGGCTCAATGATCAGACTGAAATCAGTTCTGTTATTCCCCCACAATTTGTAGTTTGAAAAGCCATTATTATCAGTTGTTTTCTCACTGTTTAAATCGGATGTTGCTTCTAAAGTAGTGGGTATTTTAAGATCAATTTCAAAGTTAGAAATAGCATTGGCAATATCATCCAGATTATTATTACTATTTTTGATAAAAGCATGGTTTTCATAACGCGCAGGAGTAAGGTACCAGTTTTTAAGGTTTACAGTTCCATTGTTGTGGTAACCAAATTTTGTAAATTTTTCGCTGGGGATTTTAGTAATGTACGAGAGATTTAAATTGATTTTCTGGTTTGGAAGTAGCGGATTTTTTAATTGGACAACTACATAATCAGGATTTTTCTCTGTCCTTTGCCAAGACAAAAACTGCTGAGTGGCATCTGTAATAATTAAATTTATTGTGCTACCACGCTCTTCTTCTTTGGCTAAATGAAATCCTCTATAAAATTCATCCGAAAATCGTTTGGCTAAAGGCGTATTTTTATTGGAAAAGGCATGATTCCAGTCATTCAAAACAATAGATGTCAACGTATCATCGGACTGATTATTAAAAATGATTTCCTGCTTAATATCCAATGTCTTTTTTTCAATATTTAACACTACAGAGATGGTAGAGTGCTGCTGTGCATATTGATTCAATGTAGCTAATAAAAAAAGAATGTAACAGAATATTTTAAGGTATGATTTCAAATTCAGATATTGATTTATTAAAAAAATAAATGTACTTATAATTAGATAGTATTCTTACTAGGGATCTTAAAATAAAACAAAAAAAAGAAGCTGTTTTGAAGCAACTTCTTTTTTTGTTTAAAAATTTGGAGATAAATCGTATTTCTTGTAAAAGGCATTCAGGACGTCAACCACTTCATCTTCTGTATCTACAATTTTAAATAAATTCAAATCTTCGGCATGAACTGTACCTTCTTTTTCCACTAAAACCGTTTTTATCCATTCAATTAATCCTGCCCAAAAGCTGGAACCAACAAGTATAATTGGGAATCGAGCAATTTTTTTGGTTTGTATTAAAGTCATCGCTTCAAATAATTCATCCATCGTTCCAAAACCTCCCGGCATCACTACAAAACCTTGAGAATATTTGACAAACATCACTTTGCGAACAAAGAAATAATCAAAATTAAGGTTTTTATCACTGTCAATATATGGGTTGAAATGTTGCTCAAAAGGCAGTTCAATATTCAATCCTACTGATGTTCCACCACCCAAATGTGCACCTTTGTTTCCTGCCTCCATAATTCCTGGACCACCGCCAGTGATTACACCATAACCGGCCTTACTGATTTTATAGGCAATCTTTTCAGCAAGCAAATAGTAGGGGTCTTCAGGCTTTGTTCTGGCAGAACCAAAAATGGTTACGCACGGACCTATGCGTCCCATGCTCTCATAACCATTAACAAATTCGGCCATGATTTTAAAAATCGCCCAACTATCATTGGTCCTAATTTCGTTCCAAGTCTTTCTTTTCAGTCGGTCTTGGATTACTCTATCTTCGTCGTTATCAAAATCTTCTAATCTCATTTTCAAAAATATATTTTAATTTCTCTTTTTTTTGGAGCTATTTCCTGCTATCCATTTCAATCTTTATTGTTTTAAAGAAAAACAATAAAGGATTTTCATTGCTATCAGGGCTAAGCAAATTTAATACGTTTGCTCTTCAATGGATTTTGTTATTTTAGATATAACTTTACCAGTATGTTCAGTAGTTTTTGATTCTATCAGCATTATTAAACAGTCGTCAGTTGACGAAACTCTGTGGTTTATACCTTTTTTTACCACAAATAAATCTCCTTTTTTCATAGTGAATTTAGGTTCGTTTTCAATTTCCATTAAAAGTTCTCCTTCTACAATGTAAAATAATTCATCTTCATTTTCATGATTATGCCATGGTAAATCTTGGCCTTTGATTTTTGCCACTTTAATAAATTGATCATTAACTTCACCAATTATTTTAGGTGAAAAATAGTTTTCGACACTACTGAACGCTTCTTTTAAATTCATAATTTCCAAAAATTATTTTTTTATTTTTTATGTATACTAAAGTAATTCTTTTTTCAAGAATTGCGCCGTATAGCTTTTCTTATTTTTAATAATTTCTTCCGGAGTTCCTTTGGCAATGAGTTGTCCGCCGCCTTTTCCGCCTTCAGGACCAATATCTATAATATAATCCGCAAGTTTAATCACGTCCATATTGTGTTCGATAATCAAAATCGTATTTCCTTTGTCAACCAGTTTATTGATCACTTCCATCAACACTCGAATGTCTTCAAAATGCAAACCAGTTGTGGGTTCATCCAGAATATAAAACGTGTTCCCAGTATCTTTTTTAGATAATTCTCCCGCCAGCTTAATGCGCTGTGCCTCACCGCCGGAGAGTGTAGTGCTTTGTTGTCCAAGGGTAATATATCCTAATCCAACATCCTGAATAGTTTTTACTTTTCTATAAATCTTCGGAATCATTTCAAAGAACGGAACCGCTTCATCTACTGTCATATTCAACACATCCGAAATGGATTTTCCTTTGTATCGAATCTCCAAAGTTTCTCTGTTAAAACGCTTTCCTTGGCAGGTTTCACATTCTACATATACATCAGGTAAAAAATTCATTTCAATCGTTCGCACTCCAGAACCTTGGCAGGTTTCACAACGTCCGCCTTTGACATTAAAACTAAAACGTCCGGCTTTATATCCCCGAATCAGACTTTCAGAAGTCATCGTAAACAGATTTCTGATTTCGGTAAAAACTTCGGTATAAGTTGCAGGATTAGAGCGTGGCGTTCTGCCAATCGGACTTTGGTCAATATCAATCACTTTATCAATATGTTCCAGTCCTTCAATTTTTTTATACGGTTTTGGTTTTTTGACGCCATTAAAATAATACGCGTTCAAAATAGGGTAGAGCGTTTCATTAATTAACGTAGATTTACCACTTCCGGAAACTCCAGTCACGCAAATCATTTTGCCCAAAGGCAATTCTATCGAAACATTTTTCAAGTTATTTCCGGTTGCTCCGGTCAGTTTTAGGAATTTCCCATTTCCCTCCCGACGTTTTGCTGGAACCTCAATTTTCATCTTCCCATTGAGATATTGTGCCGTAATGGTATTTGAGGCCATTGTTTCTGCAGGAGTTCCAATGCTAATGATTTCTCCTCCGTATTTTCCTGCTTTTGGTCCAATATCAATTACATAATCTGCACGTTCAATCATATCTTTATCGTGTTCTACCACAATTACAGAGTTTCCAATATCGCGTAATTGTTCCAGGGAATGAATCAATTTATCATTATCTCTTTGGTGTAAACCAATACTTGGCTCATCCAAGATATATAAAACACCTACAAGTTGCGAACCAATTTGAGTCGCTAATCGAATGCGTTGTGCTTCACCACCCGAAAGTGATTTAGAGCTTCGGCTTAAAGCCAAATAATCCAAGCCTACATTCATTAAGAAGTTCAATCGATCCTTAATCTCTTTGATGACTTCGGTAGCGATGCGTTTTTGTTTGTCGGATAAATGATTTTCTAAGTCATTAAACCAAACCGTTAGATCCGAAATATCCATATCGCACAATTCGGTACTATTCTTTTCATTGATTTTAAAGAACATCGCTTCTTTTTTCAAACGGGAACCGTCACAAACCGGACATTTTATTTCGTCCATAAATTCCTTTGCCCAGCGCTTGATTGATGTAGAGCCGCTTTCATCATGTTGGTTTTTTATGAAATGTGAAATCCCTTCAAAATCAATTTTGTATTCTCGGGCAACGCCTAAATCTTTTGAGTTGATGGTGAATTTTTCTTTTCCGCCATTCAAAATCATTTCCATCGCTTCCTGCGGAATGGTTTCTATGGCATCCGTCAATTTGAAACTATATTTTTCGCCTATGATTTCAAGTTGCTTAAAAATCCAAGATGACTTGTATTCGCCCAAAGGCGCAAAACCGCCATTTTTTATGGATAATTTTGGATTTGGAATAATCTTTTTTTGGTTAATTTCATTGACTGTTCCTAAGCCATTGCAATGATCACAAGCGCCTTTTGGGGAATTGAAAGAAAATAAATTGGGTTCGGGATTCTGATAGGAAATTCCAGTAGTAGGACACATCAAATTCCGGCTAAAAAATCGTACTTCATTGGAATCTTGATCCAAAACCATCAAGACGTTCTCCCCATGATGCATGGCTGTATTGATGCTTTCCGACAAACGTTTCTCGTTATCTGGGGTGGCTTCAATCACCATTCGATCCACAACAATTTCGATGTCGTGTGTTTTATAACGGTCTAATTTCATTCCCAAAGTAATATCCAATACATCGCCGTTTACGCGAACTTTAAGAAAACCTTGCTTGGCAATTTGTTGAAAAAGCTCCGCATAATGTCCTTTGCGAGACCGAATAACTGGCGCTAAAATATTGATTCGCTTTCCGGTAAAATCTTGAATAATCAAATCTTTGATTTGCTCATCAGAATAAGAAACCATTTTCTCGCCGGTGTTGTAACTGTATGCATCAGCTGCACGAGCATAAAGCAAACGCAGGAAATCATAAATTTCAGTGATAGTTCCCACGGTGGAACGCGGACTTTTACTGGTCGTTTTTTGTTCAATAGCAATTACAGGAGAAAGTCCGTCAATTTTATCCACATCGGGACGTTCCAAGCCACCAAGAAACTGGCGTGCATAAGCCGAAAAAGTTTCTACATAACGGCGTTGCCCTTCGGCATAAATAGTATCAAAAGCTAAGGAGGATTTTCCAGAACCTGAGAGACCGGTAATTACAACCAGTTTTTCCCGAGGAATAGAAACATCTATATTTTTTAAGTTGTGAACGCGAGCGCCTTGAACTTCGATGGTATTGTCTTTGTCTAACATAATTTTTCGCAGATTCCGAATTTTTCGGAAACAAAGTTACTATTTTGATTTATTCTTTCGATAGAACACTTTAGAAGTTTGTGTTAAAAGTAATTACGAAATTATTCTATCGTCATCGATTTTAGTTTAGTTCTGTAAGCCTCAAGCGCAATAGATTTAGAAATAAAACCATAATATTTGTCGTTTTTGAGTACTGGCAAAAAGGCTACTTTAGATTTTTCAAATTTATTCATGACGGTTTCCATACTGTCATCCGGAGTGACTGTTTCCAAAGGTTTTATCATAATATCTTTGACCAAAGTATATTTAACTCTATAGGTATTGAATATTATTTCCCGAATAGTATTAAAATGAACCATTCCTAGAAGTTGATTTTCTGGATCTACTACAGCAAAAATTACTTGATTGGAATGTGATATCAAATCTACTAATTTTTCTAAATTTTCATTTGGCGTGACCGTTAAAAAATCCGTTTGAATAATAGAATTTGTTTCTAATGTGGAAAGAACATTAGTGTCTTTATTGCTGGTAAATGCATGTCCTTTTTGAATAAGATTTTTTACATCCATAGAATGTTTTTCAAAACGCTTTGAAATAGCAAAACTGATAGAAGAAACAATCATAAGTGGAATCATTAAATTATAACCTCCTGTAATTTCAGCAATTAAGAAAATCGCAGTCAATGGCGCATGAAACAAGCCACTCAATATTCCGGCCATGCCAACCAAAGTGAAATTGCTGATAGGAAGTTTCGTTAATCCGGTTAAATTTAAAAATTTAGCAAAGAAAAAACCAACATAAGACCCCAGAAATAGGGAAGGTGCAAAATTACCTCCATTACCACCACTACTCAAGGTTATTCCTGTAGCAAAAACCTTTATCATCATGGTGCAACCTACAAACAATAAAAGCGCCCAACTATTATTTCTAAAACTACTGAATAAAGTGTTCTCCAATAATTTTCCGGGATCATTTTCGGATAATGTTTTGATACTTTCATATCCTTCTCCAAAAAGTGTTGGAAAAATAAAAATAAGAATGGCCAAAATAGAAGAACCAAATAAGGCTTTTTTATAAGGCGATAATTTAAGTCTGGCAAAAAAATGTTCTACCCTTTGAAAGTTACGGGAATAATAAACGGAAACAAACCCGGTAAACAAGCCTAAAAGTACGTAAAAAAAAAGGTTGTGATAATCAAAACTTTGCTGTTGCTTAAAGGACAGTAAGATGGCTTCGTCCAAGGCAATGACGGATACTAATGCGCCTGTTGCCGCTGCAATCATAATGGGTGTAAATGCCGCAATACTCACATCAACTAATAACACTTCAATAGCAAATAAAACCCCAGCAATTGGCGCATTAAAAGCAGCGGCAATACCTGCGGCAACACCACAACCGATTAGAAGCGTTCGGTCTTTATAACTCAGTTTATATTTTTGGGCATAATTAGACCCAAAAGCAGCTCCTGTAATAACAATAGGGCTCTCCAGACCTGCAGACCCTCCTAATCCAACTGTTAGTGAGCTAGTAACAATTTGGGAATACATTTGTTTTTTTGGAATAATACTTGCTTTTTTGGCAACAGCATATAAAATTTGCGAAGTTCCTTTTTGTATGGTTCCTCCCAAAACTCTTTTGACTACAAAAACAGTAAGCAGAATACCAATTATAGGCAAGATACTATTAAGAAAACCTAATTTTAATATTCCACTGACATACGTGGCAAAAGAAAAAACCCAATGAGCAAAAGTTTTTAAAACGATCACGGCAAATGCAGAAGAGATACCAACTAAAACAGCAGATAAAAATATAAACTGTTTTGGAGTCAATAAAGACTGTGCTATGGCAATTATTACTTCTAATTTGGTGATCAACTTTTTGAACATTATATTTTTTTTAAAGGGGATGCAAAACTACTATTATTTTAATCCTAACAAATGTTTTTTAAAGCTTCTTTTGTGCTTAAGGGGTTTAAATTACAATTTGCGACAAACTGCTGCACAGCTTTTGGATCTATTTTGTGTAAAAGCGTTTTCTAAGGCGTGTGTAAATTTCATAAAAAAGTAAATTTGTCATCATTCCGAGCACAATCGACGGACTAAAAACCAACCGCTGTATCGTCACCTCTAAAATCAGCACCACCCTCTAATTTTTTAGTTGGTAAAACCAAAATCGCATCTACTTTTCCTATTACAGGTGTTGTTTTTTCATTGATGATGTATCCTCGGGACTTTAAGGTTTCAAAAGTTTTAGCATCGAAAGTATTAGGCTCAAAAGTGATTAAATCCGGTAACCATTGATGATGAAAACGAGGTGCGTTTACTGCTTGTTGCATGCTGAAATTATACTCAGAAACATTTAAAATCGTTTGCAATACGGATGTAATAATTGTCGAGCCTCCGGGAGAACCCACAACCATGAATAATTTGCCGTTTCTCTCCACAATTGTTGGCGTCATGGAACTCAGCATTCGTTTTTGTGGCGCAATACTATTAGCTTCATTTCCTACCAATCCAAACATATTAGGCACACCTGGTTTGGCACTGAAATCATCCATTTCGTTGTTGAGGAAAAATCCCAATTCATCACAATAGTATTTAGACCCGTAACCGTCGTTTAATGTTGTTGTTGCCGAAACAGCATTCCCAAACTGATCTACAATAGAATAATGAGTAGTTTCTGTACTCTCATTATAATTTACTTTTCCTTCTTTTATATCCGATGATAAGGTGGCTTTTTCAAAACTAAAATTCGACATTCTTTGTTTCAAATACGCATCTGCCATTAAGGCTTTTAAAGGAATTTTTACAAAATCAGGATCGCCCAGATAATAACTTCTGTCTGCGTAAGCCCTTCTTTCGGCTTCAACAATAACTTGAATGGCTTCGGTTGAGTTATGTCCCATTTTAGCCAGGTCGAAAGGCGCTATCATTTTGAATATTTCAGCGAGACATATTCCGCCACTGCTGGGTGGAGGCATCGAGATTATCTTTAAATCCTTGTAATCAAAAGTGAGTGGCGTCCTCCATTTGGCTTCGTATTGAGCCAGATCTTCTAAGGTGATGATAGCTCCTTTTTCTTGAAGGTATTTCACTAATATTTCAGCAGTTTTCCCTTTGTAAAATTCAGCTCTGCCATTTTTTGAAATCCTTTTCAACGTAGCTGCCAGCGCAGGATATTGTATTACATCATTTTCTTTGAAAGCAGTTGCAAATAACGTTTTGTTCCCATTTACTTTTATAATTCTATCTCGATAAGCAGCTAGTCGGTCTTCTTGTTTTTTGGTAACAATAACCCCTTTTTCGGCTAATGCAATTACAGGTTTCAGGATGTCTGCAATCGGTAATGAACCTAGTTTTTCATGAACTGCAAAAACACCGGCAATTGTTCCGGGAACTCCAATAGCCAGCGGAGACTCAGTACTTTTTCCTTTTATGACATTTCCTTTTTCGTCCAGAAACATATCTTTCGTGGCTGCTATCGGCGCTTTTTCACGGTAATCTAACGAACCAATTTCACCGTTCGCTTTTCGGTACACCATAAAACCGCCACCACCAAGATTTCCAGCAAACGGATAAGCCACTGCAAGAGCTAATTCGGTTGCCACCATCGCATCAAAAGCATTGCCCCCTTTTCGCATGATTTCAACTCCAATTTTGGAAGCTTCTACCCGTGCCGAAACGACCATTGCTTTATCAGCAACCAATCCTGTGGGCTGAACCATTATATTTTGGGTTTTACACCCAATAGAAAGCATACATAGTAGAATACTAATTTTTTTCATTTGAATGTATAAATTTAAAAACCAACGGCTTTATTATCACCTCTTTTGTCTGCTCCACCTTCTAATTTTCCATTTGGCAAAACCAAAATTGCATCAACTTCACCAATGATTTCTTTGTTTTTTTCATTGATTAAATAGCTTTTTTTCTTCAGATTATTCAATAATTCTGTATCGAATGAATTGGGTTCAAAAGTAATTTCATCGGGTAACCATTGATGGTGAAAACGTGGGGCGTTTACCGCTTCTTGCATGCTCATATCAAATTCATACACATTTAATATCGTTTGTAACACCGATGTGATAATGGTGGAGCCTCCCGGCGTACCTACAACCATAAAAAGCGTACCGTTTTTTTCGACAATCGTGGGTGTCATGGAACTTAACATTCTTTTTCCGGGAGCAATACTGTTGGCTTCACTTCCAGTGAGTCCGTATAAGTTGGGAACACCCGGTTTGGCACTGAAATCATCCATTTGATTATTCAAAAAGAAACCCAATTCGTCACAATATATTTTAGAACCATAGTTATCATTTAAAGTAGTTGTTGCTGAAACTGCATTCCCAGCGGCATCAACAATAGAGTAATGTGTGGTTTGGTTGCTTTCATATCCCTTGATTGCTCCGTGGGCAATATCCGAAGATTTAGAAGCTTTATCAAATGAAAAATCAGCCATTCTTTTTTCTAAATAGGATGGACTTACTAATTCTTTTACCGGAAGTTTTACAAAATCAGGATCACCCAAGAAATAATTCCTGTCCGCATAGGCTCTTCGTTCTGCTTCAGTAATGACTTGAATCGTTTTTAGGCTGTTGTGTCCCATTTGCGAGAGGTTGAAGGGCTCAATCATTTTCATGATTTGATTCAAACAAATTCCACCACTGCTGGGAGGCGACATCGAGGTGATTTTTAAATTTTTATATTGAAAAGTAATTGGAGTTCGCCACTTGGCTTTATAACTATTAAAATCTTCAATGGTGGTATTTCCACCTTTTTCAGCAAGAAAAGCAACTAACTTTTGAGCAGTTTCTCCTTTGTAAAATTCATCTCGTCCGTTTTTAGCAATTCGTTTTAATGTTGCTGCCAAAGCGATGTATTTTATAGTATCATTTTCTTTATATACTTTAGAAAACAAACTGTTCTTACCATTACTTTTTATAAAGGAGGCTCTGTGATACGCTAAACTTTCGGCTTGAAATTTAGTGACAATAACACCTCTTTCTGCCAAAGCAATTACAGGTTTGAGAATTTCACTGATGGGTAAAGAGCCATATTTTTTGTGTACTTCAAATATTCCTGCAATGGTACCCGGAATTCCAGATGCCAAAGCAGTCGCAGTACTTTTTCCTTCAATTACATTTCCTTTTTTGTCTAGAAACATATCTTTAGATGCTGCCAAAGGTGCTTTTTCTCTGTAATCGATAGCGCCTGTTTCACCATTGGCTTTTCTGAAAACCATGAAACCGCCACCACCAATATTTCCCGCCTGAGGATGTGAAACCGCCAAAGCCAGTTCCATGGCAACCATAGCATCAAAAGCATTACCGCCTTTTTTCATGATTTCAACTCCAATTTGCGACGCTTCTTCACGAGCGGAAACGACCATCGCTTTAGAAGTCACTAAACCTGTTGGTTCGACTGTTTTTTCATTTGATTTGCAACCTAAAACGGCAAAGGCAAGTAGGAATAGTATTTTTTTCATTGTATAATATATTTTGGTTTTAGGTGTATTGTTTTGGTTGTTTTATATTGTAATACTTTAAATGGTTTGACCACATAGAGACATAGAATTTTAGTTTGTGTGTAAAAAAACTTCGCTTAAAAATAGATTTCATAGACGGATTTAGTTACTCTGTTGGTAAAATTTTATAAAATTCATTAACGAAAGTCTTTTGCCCCTCTTTGAAAATATTATAACAATTAAAATTTATCAAAACACCTTTTGGTGATTTTAATAATTTCATATGATTCAAAAGTTTTGCTTCAAAAGCAGGATGTATTTCTGAGACGGCTTTAAACTCAATAACAATTAAGTTTTCAACTAGCAAATCACATCTAAAATCAGATTCCATGATTTTGCCTTTGTAAATGACAGGTATTTTAAGCTCTGAAATAAAATTAATATTCCGCACCCGTAATTCCTCTTTCATACATTGGTGATAGACGCTTTCTAATAAACCTCTACCCATGATTTTATGAACTTCTATTGCTGCCCCAATAATTTGAAAGCTTAATTCATTTAGATATTTTTGTGTAATCATCCTTTTAGTCCTTTCGAATTATTAATCTTCTTAAAGCGTTGTTGATTTAAATATAATATTGTCTTTGTAATACTACTAAGTAAGTCGAAAGTTTAAAAGTCGTAAAGTCAAAAGAATTAACTTTAAGTAAAATAACTTTAAATTAGATTGTTACATGATTTTATCCTGATTTTAAAATACGACATTATACCATGGTTATTACTTATGTTTGAAAATTATTTTCTAATCTGTCTCTACAAAAAACAAACTTATGTTTCTATGTGGTAAAAAAAATCATTAATCAATTCCTTTTTTGTTTTGCAAAAGCGTTCAATTCTTCAAAGAATTCCGTGAACTCCTTTTCAAATTCCGAATAAAATTCTGAAAGCTCATTGGTAGCAAACCGCATTTTAGATTCATTTTTGGTGCGATGGTCCATTTGAGTCAAAATATGCTCAATTCCTTCAACCGTTTGATAACTCACCAGCCAATTTTCTTTCATCATGGTAGGCATTAGTCCTTTGGTTCGTTCTGACAACATCTCATAATTATAATACAAGGATTGGTAAAATCGTATCACAAAGTCCTCTAGTTTTTCATCGGAATACTTCGTCCAGTTTTTAGCCAAAAAATGGTCGTAAAAAACATCAACAATTACACCTGCATAATGATGATAATGCTCATGCAGGCGTTTGGTACTTTTTCTAAAAACAAGATGTGCATCAGTAAAAGTGTCAATGGCACGATGCAGAATAATTCCTTTTTGAATTTCTAAAGGAAAGCTTTCAAAATGTTTTCCCCGAATTCCATCGGCCATGAAATTGCCAATTTTGATTAAATCATTATCACCGGAAAGATAGATGTGTGCTAGAAAATTCATTCGCCTAATTTAGGAATTTAAATGGTTAATTTTGAATTCTAAATGACTTTTATAAAGCGTCAATTATTATATTTGTGAGCAATTTAAAATTTATAATTCAAAATTTAAAATAATTAATCAATGACTTTAATAAAATCAATATCGGGAATACGTGGGACAATAGGAGGTAAAGTAGGAGATAACCTGACACCTGTTGATGCGGTTAAATTTGCCGCGGCGTACGGAACTTGGTTAAAAAAATATATCGGGAAGGAAAAAATCACTGTTGTTGTAGGTCGTGACGCCCGTATTTCGGGACCAATGATTCACAATTTGGTGGTAAATACTTTAATTGGTTTAGGAATTGACGTGATTGATTTAGGTCTATCAACAACCCCAACGGTTGAAGTTGCTGTTCCGTTAGAAAAAGCTGAAGGTGGCATTATCCTTACCGCTTCTCACAATCCAAAACAATGGAATGCCTTGAAATTATTGAATGAAAAAGGAGAATTCCTGAATGGAGAAGAAGGCTTGAAAATTCTTGAAATTGCTGAAACGGAAGCTTTCGATTTCTCAGATGTGGATAATTTGGGAGAAATTATGATTAACGACGCCTACATGGATATTCATATTGATGAAGTGTTGAATTTGCCTTTGGTAGATGTTGATGCAGTAAAAGCAGCTAAATTTAAAGTGGTTGTGGATGGTGTAAATTCTTCTGGAGGAATTATTATTCCAAGATTATTGGAATTAATGGGCGTTGAAGTAGTCGAGTTATACTGTGAACCAAATGGTCATTTTCCTCACAATCCCGAACCGTTGAAAGAACATTTGACCGATATTTCAGAATTGGTTGTCAAAGAAAAAGCAGATTTAGGAATCGTGGTAGATCCTGATGTGGATCGTTTGGCTTTCATTTGTGAAGACGGAGAGATGTTTGGTGAAGAATATACTTTGGTGGCTTGCGCCGATTATGTATTGAGTAAAACACCAGGAAATACGGTTTCGAATATGTCGTCTTCCCGTGCGTTGCGTGATGTAACTATTTTGCATAATGGAAGCTATGAAGCCAGTGCGGTGGGTGAGGTAAATGTAGTCGAGTTGATGAAAAAGAACAATGCTATAATAGGTGGTGAAGGAAATGGCGGAATCATTTATCCGGAACTGCATTACGGTCGTGATAGTTTAGTGGGAGTAGCGCTGTTTTTAACGCATTTGGCCAACAAAAAAATGACGGTTTCTGCTTTGCGTGCTTCGTATCCGGAATATTATATGAGCAAAAACAAAATCGAATTGACGCCACAAATTGATGTAGATGCGATTCTTGTTGCCATGACGGAAAAATACAAAAACGAAGATAGTACAACCATTGACGGTGTAAAAATTGACTTTGCTGAAAATTGGGTTCACCTAAGAAAATCGAATACGGAGCCTATAATTCGTATTTATACCGAAGCTGCTTCACAAGAGAAAGCAGATGCTTTGGCACTTCGAATTATTGATGAAATAAAAGCAGTGGCTGGAATATCTTAGAAATCTAAAATAAATACTGACAAATAGCCTGTTTGAATTATTAAACAGGCTTTTTTGATCTGTCCTTGGAACTAAATTAAAGCGTAAACTTTTATTTTAGTCTTCTTTGCAGATGACATTGCAGAGGAATGATTATGATTATTTATGCAATAATAGAGAAAATAATGAAGTGTTATTTACTTGAATTACCACTTTATGATTTTCGTTTCATTCTCTTAGGCCCATACCAGAGCCAAAATCCTGTAATTGTAAACAGTAAAAGTGCAAATCCCATGACGGTTGTGTAAAATAATTTGAAGAAACCACTACCCGTTTTGAAGTAATCGTCAACAATTGATCCATCGTGTATTTTTTCAATAATATCAGATCTTCGTCTTTCAATATGCAATAATTTCCCTGTTGCTCCGTCTAGTTGAATTCCCCAATAATTCTCAGCAAAAATAAATTTCACCATTCCTTTATCTTTTTTTATTTCAATGCGCTCTAGTTCTAAAGTACTATCTGCTGAAATAGAATCATGTACAATTTTGCAAGCATTTTTATGCAAACTATCAATAGGAAGCCAGTCTTTAAATTGCACCGAAGTACCTTGATAAGATTTTGATTGCAGTAGTCCGCCACTATTTTTTTTCCAACCTAATAATAGTCCTGTCACGGAAACAATAAAGAAAAATAGGAATAAAAAAGCGCCAGTTGTTCTGTGTAATTTTCTAAAAATCCGGAGTAATTTAGCTTGTTGTTTTCTTGAATTATTTTCGGTCATTTTAATGCACTATTTTTTATGGTAATTTGGATTAAATTTTTCTATCAGCACATTATAAATAAAGCAATATAATCTACCTTAGGTGGTAATAAAATAATCCTTAAAAATTTACTCTGAAACTTATATTTGGCGTTAAGCCAAGTGACTTATTGTCTACTTGAATGGCATCATTAGTATCATTTGGATTGACTTTGTAATAGCGATTGATGACATTGTCCTGATTGGAAGCATTGATTACACCGGCTGTAAACGAAGCTTTAATTGATTCAGACAGGTTGAAATTATACTGCAAGGAAGCGTCTAAACGCATGAAATTATCTAAATTTTCATTGTTGGGGGAATCGTAGTTGACCATTGTGGCATTTCCGTCTTGTATGGTTTCATTTCCTGGAATGGGTTTTGTGTACGGTTGCCCGTTTCGCCATACTCCACCAACAGATACTTTTAGATTTTTGATTATATCATAATAAAACCCAATAGAAAAAGAATGTCTTATATCCGCATTATTAGGAAAAATAGAAGGCGTAAAAACAGCAAATTCATAATCATTGATGCTATAGGTGTAACTGAACCAAGCACTATATTTACGAGCTGTTTTATTGGCTAGAAACTCAATTCCTTTTGCTGTATAGCTGCCGTTGGCATTAATAAACTGAAAACTATTATAGAAACCCTGATTAGAAGCCGTTATTCCCTCTACCAATTTATAAAATCCAGTAAGCTCAATATTTAATTTTTTTTGGTTGAATTCTATTCCAAAAGAGCCTTGTTTACTTGTTGCAATCGGGATATCTTGATTGTTTACTAAAACCCAACGTCTTTTTTCGACGCCAAGAAAATCAGCTTCAAAATCAATTATTTGTGCAGTAGTTTGATTTTTAAATTCCCCTTCCAGTTTCAAAGCAAAAGTAGTTGATAATTTTTGTCGGATATTTATTCTTGGTTCAATCAAAAATTTATTAAATTTTTGAAAATAATTTACACGCATACCAACTCTAAAATAGGTGTTAGAGTTGTTGTATTCCGCTTCCGAAAATAGGGAATGATTTAACAGCACATCCTTTTTAGTTCGTTTATATGACGGAGCGCTAACGGTAGTTTCGTTTAACATTCCTGTTTCATTAAACTGGTACCCGGATAAAAGGCTTAGGTGCTTATTTACTTTATAATGGGTATTTAGTTTCACGCCAGTTTCCAGAACTTCATTGGTTTCTGTGAGTCGTTGGTCAGTTTCTATCCTATAATCAGTGGCGTCGATATTGTATTTTGAAAAATAGGTAATCAGGTTGGTACTCCATTTTGAGGTCCATTGTGCTTTCCAGTTTCCGCCGTAACCAATATTATTTTGAGAAAGTGTACTTGCTTTTGTTTCAGTATTGTTCGTATTAGCGTTGCTCTCAGAATAGGCCAAAGCATTATTTATTCCAATAATATTGGCTCTAAACTGATGTTTTTCATTTAAATCAAAAAGTAATTTAGCGGTAAAATCGTAAAAGTAAAAATCAGAATTAGTATTCTTGTCTGAGCTATCGGCATTGATTTCGCTGTCCTGAAAACTTCTTTCAAAATAATTGTTATAAGTTGGTGTATTGAAAAGATCCGTAATAGAACGGCGACCTGAAAGGTGAAGTTCCAGATCCTTAGCTAACGGAATGGCAAGAAAAGCATCGGCACTGATGAGATTGACACCGGCTCCACCGGAAAATTTGTTCGTCACTACGTCTTTGGTTTGCATGTTTATGGTGCTGGAAACTCCATCACTGTACTCCGCACTAGTTCCGTTTTTGGTGATAGTCACTTTTTCGGTAAGATTTGGATTATAGGCAGAAATCAATCCGAAGAAATGACCGGAATGGTACATTTTGATATTATCCCAAATGACCAGGTTCTGATCGTTAGTACCACCACGAACATTGATGTTTGCAATGCTTTCATTGGTACTTTCAATTCCGGGAAGTATTTGTATGGATTGTAAAATATCAGGTTCAATAAGTCCAGGAAGAATCCCGAATTTTTTTGTGTTTAAAACGGTACTGCCGTCTAAAAACTTTTGCAAACCAGGGGTCAAATATACATTAATTAACACTTGGTTCAGCGTTTCGCTTTTTGCTGTAAGAGTGATTTCCAGACAATTAGTACCGGATAAAAACAGTTCTTTTGCAGGAATCTCTTTAATTTCATATCCTAAATACGAGAGCGTAATTGTTGAATTCAGAGGTATGTTTTGTAATTTAAAGATACCCTTTTCAGTTGTAACGGTGCTTCTGGAAGTATTCTTTACCAGTACGGAAGCACCGGAAAGTGGCCTCTTATTTTCCTGGTCAAAGACAGTCCCGCAAACAGCTATCGTTTTATTGATAACCGAAACGGTAATGTACCGCTTGTCTAAAACTTTAAAATTCAGTACTGTTTTAGCATTAAGATAATCTATAACCTGAGGTAATGTGAGTGTAGTTTCAGGTTTTTCTATTGAAACAGCGACTACATCTTCTACAGCATACGAAAATTTAATATTAAATTGTTTCTCTATAGAAAGGATAAGAGCCGTTAGTGGAATTTTTTTTGGAGAATTTTGTCCGTAACACAAGCTTCCAAAACAAAGTAATAGCAAAATCAGCCCTTTATTTTTCATCATAATTATAAAATATAACGGTTTTGCCTTCCATTTTATAACTTAATTTAAGCGGAATTGTAATCGCCTGAAGGGCTATATTTTGATCTTTATGTGTAAAACTACCTGTAAATAATTTAGTTGTATCCAGATTTCGTGTTTTAATTTTTAGATCATATTGACGCTCCAGTTCTGCAATAACCTGATTAAGAGGAACACGGTCAAAACTAGATTCTTCTTGAATCCACGAAGGGTTTTTTGCATTTAAGTCTTGAACACCTTCTATGGCATCATTTATAATTCGGAATGTTTTGCCAGGATGCAATTTAACGATTTGATTTTTGTAGGACACGCTAACTAAGCCTTCATAGCAATTTACTTCAAAATATTTGTTCCGTTTTTTTACATTAAATTGTGTTCCTAAGACAGTAATAATTCCGGCATCTGTTCGCACACTAAAAGTTTTTCCTTTTTTGACTTTAAAAAAGGCTTCTCCGTCTAAAGTTAAATTTCTTTGATCATCCCATTTTTTGTCGTTAAAAGTTATTTTTGAATCAGAATTTAAGATTACTTCAGAATCATCAGGAAGGTTAAAGGTTTTTGTTTGTGCTATTTGGGTCTCAAATGTCTGAATGTTATTAAAAAACAAAAAATAAGACGACGTCAATAAAACCACTAAAACTGCAGCTACTTTAAACCCTGTTTTAAAATTTAGGGTTCTGACTTTTGTTTCCTTTTTAGACTGATTTCTAGCTGTAAATGCTGCAAAAGCTTCCTGAGCATCTACTTGTGGAGCTTCCATTTTAGAGGCATAATAAGCAATTTTATCAAGTGTTTGCAAGCTATCAGATTGTTTTAAATCCTCAATTTCTGTACTTGAAAGCGCATCGTCTAACCATTTTAATATTTCTTTTTCGTTTTTCATTTTAATATCGCTATGTTTATTAGACAACTAACTTTTAAATTACCCTACGGTAAAATGGTTATTTATAGGTTTTCTATCTGGGATTTTAAAAGTTGCAGTGCTGCCGACATTCTTTTTTCTACGGTTTTTTGAGAAATGTCGAGTATTTCAGCTATTTCTCGGTACTTTTTGCCATCGATTCGATTCATCAAAAATACTTCTCGTTGCGCTTCACTTAAGGATGCAATTGCTTTAGTAAGTTTTTGTTTGAATTCTTCTTCTTCAAATAAATATTCTGGATTTTGATTATTGGTGTCTAAATTTGGTGTTTCTTTCGCATACTGCAATACTACTTTGTGGTGTTTTATAGTATTTAGAAATAAATTTGATATCGTTGTAAATAAATAAGTTTTTACTTTACTGAAATCAATTTTGGCACAATTCTCCCAAATTTTAGTAAAAGCATCTTGAACTAAATCTAAAGCAGTATCAGTATTACCACATTTATAATAGGCAAAATTAGTTGCTGATTGTACTTGCTTTAAGTAAAAGTCTCTAAAGTGTTTTTCTTCGCAAAGTGTACTCTTTTGGTCGTCCATTTAAAAGGGATTCATTTTTTGTAGATTGTAAATGTAATTTTTTTTTCAAAAAGCAGTCAGGTTAATTCGAATTGATTTTTACTTAAAAAAAATATAAAATCGTATAGCACTGTTATATAGTTATTTATGAATTTTTTAATAAAAATTTATATTTTTTTTAAAAATAAAATAGGGTAAAACGGAACGTAGTTGTCTTACTAAAAGAAAGGCGTCAAAAACAGCGCCTCTACAAACAAAAATATATTAAATTTGAACGTTATGAAAAAATTAAAAACGATTACTGGAATAGCATTAATGACTCTATTCGGATTTGCATCTTGTCAAAGTGAAGTGGATAACGAGCAAGGACAAAACCCAAATACAAATGCGGCAAACTCAACGACAGCAAACAATCTGAAACGTACTTCTATGTATGACGGATCATCGGATGATTTTTTAGACGGCACCTCTTGTTCTTCTATTATCCTGCCAGCTTCAGCTAGAGTAAATGGAACGCAGGTTACTCTTTTTAGCCAAGTCAATTATCAACAAGTCATTTCTATCCTTGGACAGTATAATAATGATCAGGATTCTGTAGTATTACAATTTCCTTTAAAAGTTAAATTAAGCAATTATACAGAGGTTAATGTAAGTAACCAAACAGAGTATAATGCTATAATTAATGCTTGTTCCTCCGCACAATCATCTGGTCAGAATGCTATTTCGTCAGTAAAGATTAGTTTTCCAATTACTATTTTGACCTATAATTTAAGTGTACAACAAACGGGAAGCGTTGTTATCACATCCGAACAGCAATTATATACGTATATGACTAATATTAGTAGTACGGAATTGTTTTCAGTAAATTATCCAATGTCAGTTACAACCAGTGATGGTTCAAAAACTACAATTTCTAGTGATGCAGAATTGCAAGCTACTATTGTGGCGTCTCTTAAAACAGAAGCAACTAAAGACGAAGCAGCTCAAAATTCAAAAAAATTAGAAACGATTATGGTAAACGGCAAATTCAAAGTAGAATCATTTGTAAGTTCTGGAGTAAATTCAGCAACTAATTACAAAGATTTTACAATAGATTTTGCAAATGATTGGAGTGTAAAAGCGGTAAATAATTTAAATACAACTGTAAATGGTACGTACGCTGTAAGCTCACAAATAGAAGTCTTTCTTAAATTAAATTTTACAAGTAACGCTTCTTTCAGCTTGTTGAATAATGATTGGAAAGTAACTTCTTTTAATGCAACAACGATATCATTACAAAGTTCAACTAATGCAGCGGCGACGTTAGTATTGAAACAAATATAAAGTAGACTTTTAAGTTGGGTTTAATTTTTTTGAAATTCTCAAAAAACAGTTGTCTTTTTAGGCAGCTGTTTTTTAATAATAAACTTTAATATAAATAGATAATAATGAAAAAAGTACTTGTAATCCTGTGCGTAGGTTTTGTCTTATTGGTATCCTGTTCAAAAGAAAATGATGTAACAGAAGGAATTGAGACTGTTAATCCCATTACAAATAAACAGTCCACAGGTAGTTCTGCAAACGATTTATTATCAGATAAAAAGTTTAAAAGTATGGTTATTGAAGTGGTTTATGTAGTCGGTTTTCAGCCAACCAGTACTTCAATAAATAATTTTGTAGCTTTTCTGGAAGCACGAACACATAAGCCCAATGGGATTAATATTGTGTTGAGATCGATCCCGTCACCAGGGACTTCTCCGTATACCAATGAGGAAATTGTAGTAATTGAAGAAACAAACCGAACAAAATACAATACCTCAAATGAAATTGCCGTTTGGGCCTTTTTTGCAGATGGAGAATCAGCTAGAAATACAAGCAGCGGAGTTGTTTTAGGAACGGCGTATAGAAATACTTCATTTGTTATTTATGAACAAACAATTCATGGGTTAAGCAACAGCCCTTTTAAACCCAACAGAAGCGTATTAGAAACAACTATCATCACCCACGAATTTGGACATATTTTTGGCTTAACAAACTTAGGAACGGCAATGCAAAGCAACCATGAAGATGGGGAACACCCAAAGCATTGTAATGTAAAAACGTGTTTAATGTTTTGGTCTGCAGAAACAGGCAGTGGTATTGGAGAGATGGTCTCAGGAGGTACAGCACCACAATTAGATGCACAATGTATTGCAGATCTTAGAGCGAACGGGGGAAAATAATAGAATACATTAAAAAACACTTATCGATGAAAAAACAAAAATTAATACTCGTAATGCTTTTTGGTATGACCCTCGCTGTGAATGCCCAAAACAACTCGAATAATAAATCCTTTGGAGGAATAAAAGGAGGGTATAGTTTATCCTCAGTACAATTTGACGGAAATGCTGAAACAGCTCAACGTCATAGCTTTCATGTGGGGGTTTATGGAGAGTCGTTTATAAGCAATAGTTTTTCTGTTCAGCCAGAATTGTTGTATTCCCAACAAGGGTATGTAATTACGAATAGTAGCGGCACATTTACACAAAAGCTAAATTATATCAACCTGCCATTGATGCTTAAAGCCTATCCTTCTAGAAATTTCTTTTTAGAAGTGGGGCCTCAAATTGGATTGGCTATTTCTCATAGAGAGGAGTTTAACAGTGGGTTTAGTTTATTTGATACCAATCAAGAATTTGAACCTAATAATTTTGACTGGGGAGTCAATTTTGGAGCAGGTTTTAAAACGGATTCCGGAATAAGTTTAGGAGTACGCTATCACTTAGGCAAGGGCGATATCTATGAGGAAGGAAAAGCACAAAATCGAGTACTGCAGTTTTCGTTAGGATTTGATTTATAATTAAAAAAAACAGTTGAAATGCCCAATAGATATTGGGCATTTTTTGTTTATTTTACTCTGAATAAATTTCACGAAAAAGGCTTTACTACACCTGTTTTTAGAACAAAACTTTGTAGATGAGTCCGGCGGTAAAACCTCTTGTAAGTCCATCGGGTCTTACTTCCCGAATTACAAAAGGGGCAGCCAATGATAATTCGATACTATTTTTAGCATCAATAGCATAAGAACCAATCAAATTTCCATTGATGGTGAGTCCATCAGAATTTTGTATGGTTTCTCTTTTTCCAAAAGCATTTTCAAAACTATCCTCGCCTAAATGATAAAGAAATAATACATTAGGTTTGAAGGTAAATTTAGTATTAGCGGGCTGAATGGTGTAGGTAGTTCTAAATAAAGCATCTGATTTTCTTTCAAATAAATTAGTAGACGGGAAATCATCCGTGTCTGAAAACTCCTTAAAATAAGAATTTTTGTTGTTATTAAAAACAGGAATCTGTATCCCGGTATTGAAATCCCATTTTTTATAAGTAAGATTCAAACCCAAAATAAGGTCAAAAGTTCCCAGACTGGATTGGTAGTCTAACGGAAGCGAAAATTCATTTATTTTTAGATTGGAACTCGTAAAAGGTATTTTAAAACCCATAAGAGTGCTCCATTTTGCGGTAGTTTTAGTTTTCCAGTTATAGTTGCCTATGAAATAGCCATCACCAAAAGCACCACGTTGTCCAAAACTGCCGTTTGCTACAGAATAAGTGATTTTAGAACTGAGTGAAAAGCGTTCGTTTATTGTTCTGGTATAGGTAAGATAGGATGAAAAATAAGTTAGATCTGCTTCCCCGGTGCCAAAAATATTTCCTATTTCTATACCGTTTTTGAAATCAGTTTTTGAGTTTTGAAAGCTGTTTCCTATCGAACAAATCCCTGCGTCACTGCATCCTTGAGAATAAGAACTAAAGCCTGAAAACAGCCCAACGAGTACAATTATTATTGTTTTTTTCATGGATATAAATTTAATTTTGAGACAATTGCGCTACTGCAAAAAGATGACTGTATTGCTGACAATGAATCAGCACATATTTATAATCACTAATATTTACTTGAGGAGGAATTGCATATACTGTTGACGAGGTTAAATTTCCTAAATTCACAAAATCTGAAGGGGCAGCGGTTTTAGATAAATATACTTTTAAATCCGGGCCATTGGAAATACTAAAATTGTCTAAGCGTACTTCATTTTGATTGGTATTCAAATACACTTTGGCTGAACCTGAAACCTTAATGCCTGATGTAGGCATAAAATCTCCAGTAAATGCAGATGTACTGTTTTCAGGAAGTGAGGCTTGTATAGCTGGATCACGCGTCAAATCTCCTTCCACTTCGCAGGAGAGCAGTAAAATAAATAGTGGGAGTATAAAAATTTTTTTCATAATCAGGATTGGTTATTGATTATTCAAATGTATAAGGAATGTAAATTAAACTTTGTCAGCTACTTTACATTTAAGAGAAGATTAAAAACACTAGAATCCACTTTCCATAAACTGAAAATATTTTTTCTGCAAAAAAATAATACCTTTGAACTCAAATCAGGAATTCTATGATAACTAAAGAAGTACCCACCCAATTAGAACAATATTTTCAACAGTTTCGTAAAAATATAATTGGAATTGATCAAGAATTTGAGTCACCTTACGGACCAAAAAAAATTATATACACGGATTGGACCGCCAGTGGTCGTTTGTATCGTCCTATTGAAGAAAAATTAATGAATGATTTTGGCCCTTTTGTAGCCAATACTCATACTGAAACTACCGTTTCGGGAACTGCCATGACTAAAGCATACCATCAAGCGCGCCATATTATCAAACACCATGTGCATGCCGGCAGTGATGATATTTTGATTACTGATGGAACAGGAATGACAGGTGTAGTCAATAAATTTCAACGAATTCTAGGTTTGAAAGTACCCGAAAACCTGAAAGATTTTATTACCATCCCACCCGAAAAAAGACCAGTTGTTTTTATTTCTCACATGGAACACCATTCCAATCAAACGTCTTGGCTAGAAACTATTGCTGATGTTGTAGTAATTCCCTCTACTGAAGACGGATTGTTCAGTATGGAGAATTTAGAAATAGCATTGAAAAAGTACAAAGAGCGACCTTTCAAAATAGCGTCAATAACTTCTTGTTCAAACGTAACGGGAATTAAAACACCGTATCATGAAGTGGCAAAAAGAATGCATCAAAACAACGGACTTTGTTTTGTTGATTTTGCTTGTTCTGGACCATATGTAAAAATCGACATGCATCCGGAAGACATTGAAAATCAATTGGATGCCATTTTTTTTTCGCCTCATAAATTTTTGGGAGGACCTGGAACCTCCGGGGTGTTAATTTTTAATAAAAAGCTATATCAAAATTTAATACCTGATAATCCTGGAGGAGGAACGGTAAGCTGGACCAATCCTTGGGGAGAGCACAAGTATATTGATAATATTGAAGATAGAGAAGATGGAGGAACTCCTGGTTTTCTTCAGGTTATAAAAATTGCACTGGCGGTTCAATTGAAAGAGCAAATGGGAATTGAGAATATCTTGAAGAGAGAGCATGAAATTGTGGATTATATTTTCTCAGAGATAGGAGCGGTTTCTAATATTAAAATCCTTGCAGGGCAGCATCACGACAGGTTAGGGGTTATTTCTTTTTTTATAGAAGAATTACATTTTAATTTAGGGGTAAAGTTATTGAATGATAAATTTGGAATACAAACCCGTGGCGGGTGTAGTTGTGCCGGAACATACGGACATTTTTTATTGCATGTGGATCAGGAAACCTCACACAAATTAATTGACGAAATTACTTTGGGGGATTTAATCAGAAAACCAGGTTGGATCAGAATGTCTATTCATCCTACAACTACAAATGCCGAAATTGAATTTGTGTGTAACGCAATAAAAGCATTGGCTGAAAAGCATAAAATTTGGGCTTTGGATTATGATTATAATTCGGCTACAAATGAGTTTATAAATAAAAATACACGCCATTTAGAAGATGAATTGGTAAAAAACTGGTTTTCTTTATAGAAGTTACTGTTTTAAGAAACTAAAAAAATCACATATCATAAACGCTATTGTTTCTAATGTGTGATTTTTTTCTGAATACGAATTACTACCGTCTGTGTTTCCATCGTTTATGCGTCCAAAAATAATATTCAGGAGCTTCCAGAATTTGTTTTTCTACTTCCCGTAAAAAAGTATTGGTGATTTCAAAATCGGGAATGGATTTTGGATTATCTGTTATAGGGACAAAAGTAGCTTCATAAAATCCTCTTTTTACTTTTTTTACTTTTACAAAAAGGACATTGAGATCGTATCGTTTGGCCAGCATTTCAGCTCCGGTATGCACTGGAACTTCAATGCCCATAAATGTATCCCAGTGAAAGGCTCGATCTAGTTTTGGGGATTGGTCGCTGGCTAAGCCATACATGAATAATATTTCTTTTTGTTGATTTTCTGCCATCAACGGGATCGCTCTTTTTGTTTCGACTAATTCTGCATTGTATTTGGATCGAATATCTCGTAGTAATTTATCAAAGTATTTATTGGCAATTTTTTTATAAACGCCTATTCCTTTAAATATTGTTTTTTCATTTACAGATAATAACCATTCCCAACTTGCATAATGGGAGGCTAATAATACAGTGCTTTTCCCTTTATCCTCATATTCTTTAACCAGTTCAATATTTGTTATTACAAATCGTCGGTTCATTTCAGCAGCTGAAATAGTCATGGTTTTTATCATTTCCAGGAACATATCACACAAATGGTGATAGGATTTTTTTTCGATAATAAGACGCTCCTTGAAACTCAAATTAGGAAAAGTAAGGGCTAAATTTTCTCTAACTGTTTTTTTTCGATACCCTATAATATAATATACAATCAAATAGATACAATCCGAAAACCAGTATAAAATCCGAAAAGGAAGAATAGAAATGACCCACAAAAAGGGAATGATTAAGATGTAAATAAGAAATTGCATGCCGTAATTTTTTTGACAAATATAAGGCAAAAATATAGATTGATATAAATTTGGACCGCATACAAGATGGTATTTGAGAAAGACTATCTTTACAATTCACAATAAACATACTTTATGAATACCATTTTAATAGCAATAATTGTTGTAAATGTTTTGATTAGTTACAAAGGTTTTAATGACCTTTCTTTTTTTAGAAAATATGAATTCCATATTGGAAGTATTCGTGCAGGCGAACAAATACGGTTGTTATCGTCTGGTTTTCTTCACGCAGATATGACTCATTTGATTTTTAATATGCTGACACTGTGGTTTTTTGCACCGGTAGTCATCAGTTATTTAGGGAGTTTTTCATTTATACTGGTGTATTTTGGAAGTTTAATTTTTGGAAGTTTATTGACTGTATTGTTTCATAAAAATGATTACGGGTATAGAGCTGTAGGTGCTTCTGGAGCCGTAACTGGGGTTTTATATTCGGCCATATTGTTACAGCCAGACATGATGTTGGGAATCTTCTTTATTATCCCAATGCCTGCTTATATCTTTGGAATCCTTTATTTATTGTATTCAATCTACGGAATGAAAGCTAAGAACGATAATATAGGTCATACCGCCCATTTTGGAGGCGCTGTTGGCGGTTATTTGATTACACTTGTCAACGAGCCACAGTTATTAGTGGATCATACTTTAATGGCAGTTTTATTAGCCATTCCTATAATTATCCTGTTCGTAATGGCAAAAATGGGAAAATTATAATGGCACAACTTTTGAAAAGAAGTTAACACAAACAATTAAATGATAAAAAAATGAAAAAAGCACTATTAATCTTGTCTATTTTATTTATTTCAGTGTCCTACGGGCAAGAAATCAAACAAGTTCCTCAAATAAGCGTAAGTGGCGAAGGAAAAGTAAAGGTTGTTCCGGATCAAGCAAGTATAACGGTGACTGTTGAAACAAAAGGGAATAATGCCAAAGACGTCAAAAAGCAAAATGATCAAAAGATTGAAGCTGTGCTTAAGTTCATCAAAAAAATGAACTTGGCTCCTGCAGATTATAAAACGCAACGTGTTTCGTTGAACCCACAATACGATTACGAAAAAAAGAAACACAGCTATAATGCAACACAAACAATCGAAATTGTATTGAAGGATTTATCAAAATATGATGAATTGATGGAAGGTTTAGTTGACGAAGGGATTAATAGAATTGATACTGTTGTGTTTGAATCTTCTAAGTTGGCCCAATATCAATCTGAGGCTAGAAAATTAGCGATGAAAGAGGCTAAATTAAAAGCAGAAGATTATGTTTCAGTATTAGGACAAAAAGTAGGACGTGCCATGATCATATCAGATAATTCACAAAATTATAGCCCACAACCAATGTATGCTGCCATGAAAATGGAAATGAGCGATACTAGAGTTTCAAGAGAAACGATGGCGGTAGGCGAAATCAACATTACGGCTAATGTAACGGTAAGTTTTATTTTAGAATAGAAGAAGCTGCAAGTATTAAAAAATTCCGTTCAAAATATCAATTTGCTAAGATTTTTTTGGATTAATTCACAACAGTAGTATGCAAAAAAAAACTCTTCAATCGCTTGAAGAGTTTTGTGGGGAGAGCAGGATTCGAACCTGCGAAGTTTACACAGCAGATTTACAGTCTGCCCTCGTTGGCCGCTTGAGTATCTCCCCAAGACTCAATAAGCAGTGCTTATTGTGCTAACCGGATGCAAATATAAAAACTGTTTTCAAGTTTCCAAACTATATTAGTACTTAATTTTACTATTATTTTTAAAGCATTGGTATTGAATAAAATAAAAAAAATCTCCACTAGGGAGATTTTTTTTATTTGTACGATATAAGGTGTTTATTGTTCTAAAAGCTCAATTATTTTGGCTCTAAGGGCATCTCCCCTTAAATCTTTAGCCACAACATTTCCGGATGCATCCAGGATAAAAGTGGCAGGTATAGATTCTACTTTATACAAAGCAGCAATTGGTTCGTCCCAAAATTTCAAATTTGAAACCTGATTCCAGGTCAACTTGTCTTTAGCAATGGCTTCTTTCCAGGCTTTGGCATCTTTATCTAAAGAAACACCAATAATATTAAGACCCTTACTGTGTAACTCTTTATAGATGGCCACAACATTTGGATTTTCTTGACGACACGGCCCACACCATGATGCCCAAAAATCAACTATTGTTACTTTTCCTAAACTTTCTTTCAGAGAAATTATTTTCCCTTGAGGATTAGGACCTGAAAAATCTGCTCTTCATTTACCATCAGTAGTTGGAGCAGTAGCTGGAGCAGTAGCTGGAGCGGTAGCGCCTACAGCAGCCGGTGCTTTCATTTCAGCTAGTCTGGTTTTGATAGCAATTCCTGGCTTTGTTTTTTTCAATGCTTCTTCTAAACTGTTGTATAACTTTTCAGATTTTGCAACATCAGCACTAGGATCGTTTAACATTCCTTGGATGATTAGCGCTGAAATAAAAGATTTAGGATGTGTTTCAGCATACGCTAAATACTTTGCTTTTGAAGCAATACCAACTTCTTCTTGAAGTTTAGAAAATTCCTGCATCAAATTATTGATCACAATGGTGTCCTTGCTTTGTTGAGCAGCTTCCATTGCTTGCATGTTTTTGTTTTGGAAATCCATTAGTTTCTTTTGAACTTTAGTGATTTCCTCGTTGAAGGTTGCGTATTCATCATTGTTATACGTTCCTGAAACTTTAGATTTTTGAATACTGTCTTTATTTATGGCAATCGTTACTTCTCCATTTTCTAATATGAAAGGTATTTTAGCCTGAGCCCCTTCTAATTGGATTGTATAAAACGATGGCTCTGTAATAGATCCTTTCATCTCAAATTTACCGTTTTCAACTTTTACGGTATCCTTAGCAATCAGTCCCATGCCATTTGCATCTTGTGTTTCTAAGATAATTGTTTTACCATTTTCAATTCCTGTTGCAGTCCCTGAAATGATGTATTCATCTTTGCCAACTTTGCTACAAGATAGTAAAACAACAGTAGCCGAAAGTAATAAAATTATTTTTTTCATTATTAATTAGTTAAGTTAAGAGTGCAAAAGTATTTAAATTTTTAATTGATATATAATTTTACAACCTAAATTTTTGTTATTATTTTTCATTCTTAATTAGGATTTAGCATTTATTTTACAAGTAGTTATTTTACTTCCTTCTTTTGAATATAAAACCTTTTAATCATGATGTGTTTTGGGACAATCAATTTTTTTTCAATTAAGATTTATAAAAAAAATAGCGAATAAATGGGATTTAAAACACTTTCTAGACGAGTTATTTAGGTTTTGCAAGCAGGCGTTTGTATATTGCTATTTCAGAACGGGACAAGTCCAAAATAAAAAAACATCCTTTTTTTGAAGGATGCTTTTTTATTTTGGACTTAAAAAAAATTAATCTTGATTGATTGTTTTTCTCCAAGTAAAGGAATTCAGGATGTGTCTTTTTGCAAATCTTCCAGGAGATTCAGCATTTACCATTTTTACGTAAGTAGCTTTAGGCACACTAATGTATTCGTAAACACTTCCATTTGAAAAATTGATGATCAATCGTCCTTCTACGAACTTATAGTCTGAAATTTTTGCAGTTGCAATAGTTTCAGTGTATTCCGGTAAGTTTTGTTTTAGAGTTTCAGGATTGATACTCACTAAGAAATGATAAGCTTCAATAATTTTTTTACTGTTTTCTTCAGCTGCTTTTAAACCAGTTTCATCTCCTTGAAATTTATCAGGATGCGCTTCTTTCATCGCATTACGATATATCGTTTTCAAATCTTTCAGCTCTGCAGTTTTGTCTACATTTAGCAGTTTGCGGTATTCAACTATTTTTTTCATAAATAAGGTAACTACTTGTCTTTTACTATAAAACCAATGTGATTTGATTTCAAAAAGCGACAAATTTTTTGCAAAGGTACACTTTTTTTTATTTTTTTGGTTTCAGACCAATAAATTTTCCGAAAAAAGTATTCTGAAACAATAGATTTAAGGAATAAAAAACTGAAAAAGTTTTATTGTTGGGGCTTATTGTTTGCTTTATCGAAATTTTTGGATTTTTTTGGATATTTATTATAACTGATATCACTCGGATTTTCGATGATTGATTTTATCGTAATCCAATCTCCAATACTGTGTTTTTGAGCCATTTTATAGTCCAGAAGATAGGCACCACAAAAAAAATTGTTGTTTTCATCTTTTTCCATAATTCCTGTATAAACTCCTTTTTGCAGCATTTGTTCTTGTGAAGACTTTGTCATATCAATTTGATTTTAAATAATTCTATTTGGCAAAGTTAATCAATTATTAAATGTATTGCTACAATTTAGCCTGGCTCAATTGGTTTTAGTATTCTGGTTTTTTATTCCAATTTTGTTCCATTTCAAACTTTAACTTTTGTTTCATTTAATAATGAACTGATTTTATCAAAAAAAAACTAATTTAGGATTTTAATTGAATGCATCTATTTCGAGATAGTATTCAATGTTAACGAAATTAATAGTATATAAATATTTATTTGGCAATCTATGAAAAGAAGATCTTTTTTAACTACAGCAACACTTGCTTCCGCAGGTTTAACTACACTTTTGATTACAGGCTGTACCTCCGGTACCAAAAAAAATGAAGATTCAGTATCTGTTGAAGATTTCAATGCCGTTTTTGAACTAGACGAAGAAACCATCAGCAGTGTAAGGGAGAAATTAACTTCTGGCAAATATACTTCGGAACAATTAGTACAATTATACTTAAAACGGATTGAAGCTATTGATACCAATGGGCCTCAATTGCATTCCGTCATCGAAGTCAATCCAGATGCACTGGCTATCGCTGTTGCACTGGATAAAGAGTTAAAAGCTGGTAAAAGCAGAGGCCCTTTGCATGGAATCCCCGTTTTAATAAAAGACAACATAGACACAGCGGATAAAATGCTAACCACGGCTGGATCTCTGGCAATGGCAGGAAATAGTGCTTCAAAAGATGCTTTTGTCGTTAAAAAACTCAGAGAAGCCGGTGCAGTAATCATTGGAAAAACAAATTTGAGTGAATGGGCTAATTTTCGTTCGACCCAATCCTGTTCCGGTTGGAGCAGTAGAGGCGGTCAGACTAAAAACCCCTATATTTTAGATCATAATCCGTGCGGTTCCAGTGCTGGTTCAGGAGCAGCAGTCTCAGCCAATCTTTGTGTTGTTGCTGTTGGGACAGAAACGGATGGTTCTATTGTTTGTCCAGCTTCGGTAAACGGAGTTGTAGGGATTAAACCTACTGTAGGTCTGGTTAGTCGATCTGGGATTATTCCAATTTCAAAAACACAAGATACGGCTGGTCCAATGGCCAGAACCGTAACGGATGCTGCTATTTTATTAGGCGTAATTGCTGCTGTAGACCAAGATGATACTGTAACCCTTGAAAGTAAAGGGAAAGCACAGAAGGATTATACAACTTTTTTAGATAAAAATGCTTTGAAAGGCAAGCGTATTGGTATTGAAAAAAAGCCACAAGAAAATAATAAATACATTAATGCACTTTTAGATGCTGCTGTCAACCTGCTAAAAAAACAAGGGGCTATTATTATCGAAATTGACTATTTGGAGAAAATTAATGCTTTGGGTCAGGCCGAATTCGAAGTTTTACAATATGAATTTAAAGATGGATTGAATACCTATTTGGCTACAGCCAATGCAAAAGTAAAAAGTTTGAAAGATGTTATCGATTTTAATACTGCTAATGAAGATAAAGCAATGCCGTATTTTAAGCAAGAAACATTAGAAAGTTCTAATGCTAAAAAAGGATTAGAGGACAAAAAATATCTGGAAGCATTAACCGTAAGTTTCGAAGGAAGTAAAAGTGTGCTAAATACAGTTTTTAAAGAAAATAAATTAGACGCTATTTGTGGAATCACCATGGGACCTGCTTGCAGTATTGATATGATCTACGGAGATCGTTGGGGAGGATATTCTTTAACTTCTCCTGCTGCAGCAAGTGGCTATCCACATATTACAGTTCCTTGCGGACTGGCTTATGATTTGCCGGTTGGTTTATCATTTTTTGGTATGCCGTATACAGAAGGGAAATTAATAGGATTGGGCTATGCGTATGAACAAGTATCTAAAAAGAGAATAAAACCGGGACTTAAACCTTCTTTTTTATAATATTTTATAGGTATTTAAAAGGGTAAAAGGGTGAATTACTTTTTACCCTTTTATTTTTTTTATAATACTGACAAATGGAATTAATCGGTTATTCCGGACATTTGGGCTGAGGCTTAGAAATTTCTCTTCCTCAAAAGGAAATAGCCATCCTAATTTCGCTCCAAATTTCTTTTGGTAAAACTTGCAAGAGTTGTTTCTCAGCTTTGATTCCGTCTTCGGATTCTGGGATTAATCAAATTCTGGGCACTACTCTAACTCCAACGGATGTTTTTTGCCTATATAAGTAAGTCGAAAGTTTAAAAGTCGTAAAGTCAAAAGAATTAACTTTAAGTAAAACAGCTTTAAATCAGATTGTTACATAATTTTATCCTGATTTTAAAATACGACATTATACCATGGTTATTACTTATTTGTTATAATGATTCTAAATTTTTATCCCATTCCGTTGCATTTTCAAATAAATCCGTATCACTATTCTTTGAAGTCCACTGATAAAGAATTCACGCAATAGCGTTGTCCGGTTTTTGTAGGTCCGTCATCAAAAACGTGTCCTAAATGGCTGCCACAATTAGCACAAAGGATTTCAGTGCGTTTCATACCAAGAGTTACATCAGAAATATATTCTACTTTTCCAGGAATGGATTCGTCAAATGAAGGCCAACCGCAATGGGCATCAAATTTAGAGTTGCTTTCGAACAAAGATTCACCGCAGGCACCACAGCAATAGGTTCCTTTTTCGTAATGTAAGTTATAAGTTCCAGTATGTGGGTATTCAGTTCCTTTTTGTCGAAGAATTCTATACCGTTCTGCTCCTAATTTTTCTTTCCATTCTTGTTCTGTTTTTTCTAAAGGATATTTCATGATTATTTTTTTATTAATTGTATAGTGTTGTATTTCAATTATTTATTTTGGATGAATTGAACTGTTTTTTCAATTACTTTAAGGTTGCCTAGAATCTTTCTATGTCCTAATCCGTCTGTTAATAGTAACTCTCCATTTTTTAAATATTTATGAATGTGAATTCCAGCCTTTACGGGAACTTCATGATCAAGGTTATCATGTATTACTAAAATAGGAATCGCTGTTTCTTTTGCAGCCAAAAAAGCAGAATAACTATTCATTTTTTCTCCGTATTTTTTTTCGAAATGCAAACGCAAAAGAGTACTTACACTTGGTTTCAATTGTAATTTTGCCACAAAATCATCTATAATATCTTCTACAACATCACCACTGCCAATCACTACGGCATGATTTACTTTTAAACCTTTTTTTATGGCGTTCAAAACGGACATTCCTCCTAATGAATGACCAATAGCTGCTTCAAAGGGCCCAAATTGCTTCTCTATTTCTAAAATTGTATCAATAAAGTCGACCATAATAGTCGTTTTTCCAGGTGATTTTCCATGTGCAGGAGCATCAAAACTGATCGTAGAATATCCGGCTTTAAGCAATTCATCCGCTATTTTGAATAATTGAGTTCCACGTCCTGACCAACCATGAACTAATAAAATTTTCTTGTCACTTTTTCCATATTCATATACAACAACTTCTTTGCCAATTGCCGGAATTGAAATTAATTTTTGTATACTATTTCGATCCATTTCTAACTCTCTTTTTGGAATCTTATGTTTTATGGGTGTAGTAAACAGTTTAGCTGCAAATAATGTAATTAGTTTTGGTGAAATAAAAGAGATTAATTTACTGGTTAATAAAATAATTTTAGGAATTTTCAATGATTGGGTATGATTAGAAGACTTTTTTGTCATTTTAATAAATTTTCAAGCAGGTTATTATATTATAATTTTTTTAGTAAATTTAGAAAAACATAAAAGTAGTATTTTTTAGAAAGTTTTCAGGCGTATTTATATAAAAGACTAAAATAGGGGTTAAAATTAATTAAAAATATCAAAAGTTCATACATGGAAATATTTCATATCAGTGCAGAGTGTTATCCTGTTGCAAAAGTAGGAGGTTTAGCTGATGTAGTTGGCGCATTACCAAAATATCAAAACAATGCAGAGCATCGTGTAAGGGTTGTAATACCTTGTTATGATACAAAGTTTAAAAAAGAAAATGAGTTTGAATGTGTTCATTGGAGTTCTGTAAAACTTGGAAATTTTAATTTTCCGTATAGTATTCTAAAAGAAAAAACAGACCAACTAGGATTTGAATTGTATTTGGTTGACATTCCGGATTTATTCGACAGGAAAGACGTGTATGGTTACGAAGATGATATTGAACGTTTTTTGTCTTTCCAGATCGCCACTTTGGATTGGATTACAGGCAGAAGCGAAGTTGCTGATGTCATTAATTGTCACGATCATCATACAGGTATGATTCCATTTATGATGTTGTATTGTCACAAATACGAAAAATTACGAAATATTCCTTCCATGATTACCATTCATAATGGTTTATACCAAGGGCAGTTTGGGTTTAATAAATTATATTATTTACCCGAATTTGATTTGGCTCACGTAAATGTTTTAGAATGGGATAATTGCATTAATTCATTGGCAGTAGCCATAAAATGTGCTTGGGCTGTTACCACAGTTTCTCCAAATTATCTAAATGAAATCAACTATTCAGCAAATGGTCTGGAATCACTATTTAATTTGGTTCGGTATAAGTCTAAAGGGATTTTGAACGGAATTGATATTGAAGTTTGGGATCCGGAAAAAGACGCGATGATAGAAAAAAACTATTCGATTAAAAATTTTGAAAAAGGAAAACAGGAAAATAAAAAAAAATTATGCAAACTCTTTAATTTAGATCCAACAAAACCACTTTTTAGTTTTATTGGAAGATTATTAGAAGAAAAAGGAGGGGATTTATTACCACCAGCCGCAGCTCTTGCTTTATCTGAGAATTATCAACAAATTAATATTTTGATTTTAGGATCCGGAAGTACAATTATTGAAAAACAATTGAATACTTTGCTACAAGATTACAAAGGAAATTACAATACGTTTATTGGTTATAATGAAGAATTAGCACACTTGATTTACGCCGGTTCTGATTTTTTATTAATGCCTTCCAGAGTAGAGCCTTGCGGTTTAAACCAAATGTATTCGTTGCGCTACGGAACAATTCCCATTGTGAGACGAACTGGTGGGTTAAGAGACACAGTTGTTGATTTTGGCGATGACGGAAACGGAATTTGCCACGATCAGGCTACAGTTGGTGATGTTTGTTATTCTATTCAAAGAGCCGTCAATTTATATGATGATAAAGAACATCTGAACAAAATTAGAAAAATAGGAATGAACACAGACCATTCATGGGAGCGTGTTTGTCAGGAATATATAGAAATGTACAAACTAATAAGCAACAAGAAATGAAACCCAAAAAGAAAAATGTTATTGCAATTATTTTAGGTGGAGGACAAGGTTCAAGATTGTATCCCTTGACAGAATCACGATCAAAACCAGCTGTGCCAATAGGAGGAAAATACCGATTGGTTGATATTCCTATTTCAAATTGTATGAATTCAGATATTTACAGAATGTTTGTATTGACACAATTTAATTCGGCTTCCCTGAATGCACACATAAAAAACACCTATAACTTTAGTATTTTTAGCCATGCCTTTGTTGATATTCTTGCTGCTGAACAAACTCCTGATAATCCAACCTGGTTTCAAGGGACTGCCGATGCCGTAAGACAATGTATGCCTCATTTCTTAAACCATGATTTCGATTATGCGTTGATACTTTCCGGAGATCAGTTGTATCAAATGGATTTCAACGATATGTTAGAAGAACACATTAAGAACGAAGCTGATATCTCTATTGCTACTTTGCCAGTAAATGCTAAAGATGCGCCTGAATTTGGGATATTAAAAACAAACTCCGAAAGCTGTATTGAATCCTTTATCGAAAAACCAGCGAAGGAATTATTACCGGATTGGGAATCGGATGTGAGTGAACAAATGAAAAGTGAAGGAAAAAATTACTTGGCTTCGATGGGAATCTACATTTTTAACAAAAAACTGTTGGTCGATATCATGTCCAATAAAGAAACCAAAGATTTTGGCAAAGAAATTATTCCGCAAGCGGTAGGCCACAGAAAGATTTTAAGTTATCAATATGAAGGATATTGGACGGATATTGGTAATATAGATTCCTTTTTTGAAGCGAATATTGGACTTACGGATGACTTGCCAAAATTTAATTTATTTGATGATATTAATAAAATTTATACCAGACCAAGATTATTGCCGCCATCAAAATTCCAAAAAACAATGGTTGATAAATCATTGATTTCAGAAGGTTGCATTTTGAATGCCAAAGAAATTAATCGTTCTGTAATTGGTATTCGATCCAGAATAGGGGAGGGAACTATCATTCAAAACAGCTACGTAATGGGTAATGATTTCTATCAGAATATTGATGATATGAATGAAGATCTTAAAAGCGACAGACAATTGGTTGGAATTGGGGAAAGATGTTTTATAAGTAATGCTCTCGTGGATAAAAACTGCAGAATTGGTAATGATGTATATATCAATGGTGGAAACCATCTAGAAGATTTTTCTAATGAGTTGTATGCCATAAAAGATGGAATTGTTGTTATCAAAAAAGGAGCAGTTATACCAGACAATTACATTATTAAGTAACCCTAAAAACTGTTTTTCTTACACTAATATTCTGATTTTTACACAAAGCAGAAGCATACAATTGTTATATGAGCAAAGTTATCTCGCATTCCCTTTTTACCGATTTCGATATTGAATTATTCAAATCAGGGAAACATTTTCGTCTGTATGAAAAACTAGGTGCACATCTTCTTTCAGTTGATGGAACAGACGGTGTTTATTTTGCGGTTTGGGCGCCAACAGCTCAGTCTGTTTCTGTAGTTGGGGATTTCAATTTCTGGACACAAGGTAAACATCTGTTGGAAGTTCGCTGGGACTCCTCTGGCATTTGGGAAGGATTTATTCCAAACATCAAAAAAGGGACAACCTATAAATATAAAATACAATCTAATAATGGTGGAATCATAACAGAGAAAGCGGATCCGTTTGCTTTTTATTGTGAAAAACCACCACACACTGCCTCAGTAGTTTGGGATTTAGAGTATCAATGGAAAGACAAAAACTGGATGAAAACGCGTCAGAACCACAATGGTTTAGACAAGCCTTATTCAGTATATGAAGTCCATTTAGGATCCTGGAAACGGCATGCAGAAGATAATCGCTTTCTGACGTATCTAGAATTTGCCGAAGATTTAGTACATTATATAAAAGAAACTGGATTTACGCACGTGGAGTTCATGCCCATCATGGAATATCCATACGATCCGTCTTGGGGCTATCAATTAGTGGGGTATTTTGCACCAACTTCCCGTTTTGGGAATCCACAGGAATTCATGCATTTAGTAGATAAATTGCACGAAGCAGGAATTGGAGTAATCCTGGATTGGGTACCCTCTCATTTTCCAGATGATGCACATGGTTTAGGATTTTTTGACGGTTCCAATCTTTTTGAACATCCAGATCGTAAAAAAGGCTATCATCCAGATTGGAAAAGTTTAGTTTTCAATTATGGACGAAATGAGGTTCGCTCTTTTTTGATTAGTAATGCGTTATTTTGGTTGCAACATTACCATGCGGATGCTTTGCGGGTAGATGCCGTCGCCTCGATGTTGTATCTGGATTATTCCAGAAAAGAAGGCGAATGGGAACCTAATATTTACGGTGGAAGAGAAAATCTAGATACTATTAGTTTCCTGAAAGAATTTAATGAAGCCGTGTATCTAAATTATGAAGGCGTTCAAACCATAGCTGAGGAAAGTACCTCGTTCCCAATGGTTTCGAGACCAACATCTATCGGAGGTTTGGGTTTTGGAATGAAATGGATGATGGGCTGGATGCACGATACTTTGGAATATTTTCAAAAAGACACGGTGTACAGAAAGTACCATCAAAATGATTTGACTTTCTCAATGACCTATACTTTTTCGGAAAATTTTATGTTGCCGCTTTCGCATGACGAAGTGGTGTACGGAAAAAAATCTATAGCAGGAAGAATGCCGGGAGATGAATGGCAGAAATTTGCGAATTTAAGATTACTTTATGGTTACATGTTTATGCATCCCGGAACTAAATTATTGTTCATGGGAAGTGAATTTGGACAAAGCAACGAATGGAATTTTGAAGGAAGTTTAGATTGGCATTTATTGCAATATCCCTATCATGAAGGCGTAAAAAAATTAATTACAGATTTGAATAAATTGTATAAAACACAACCTGGATTATATGAAAAACAATTCAGTCCGGAAGGTTTTGAATGGATTAATTATTCGGATCATCAAAATGCGGTGATGTCTTTCATTCGAAAAGGAAATGATCTAAAAAACGATATAATTGTAGTGTGTAATTTCACGCAAGTGGTGCGCCCTGATTATCGAATTGGTTTACCTAAAAAAGGAAAATTGACAGAAATTTTTAACAGTGATGCTTCAAATTATGGAGGAAGCGGCATTTCTAATACTACAAAAATAGCAATTGAGGCATTGCCTTATGATGGAAGAGATTATTCTGCTGAATTGCTATTGCCGCCGTTAAGTGTTATTGTTTTTAAAATCGGATAATTTTTAACAAAACGATTTAGAGGTTAAGAGAACTTTAGATTACAATGAGAATTAGAGATTAAGAGTATTTAAAGCTTAATTATGTAGGTGTAACAACTAATTTAAATTTAGTGTTGATTTATCGTTTTTTTTGATTTTAACTCCTAATCTCTTACCTTCTTTGTTTTAAAAAACACACCTATTTATCTCTAAATTTAACTGTCTAAAAACTATAACGTTTTCGTTAATAAACCCCACACATATAACTGTTTACAAAGTAATTTCGTAAGTTTGAATGCTAGAAAAAGATTAAAATTAATACCATAAAACATGATTACAAATACAGAATTAGAATATAAGGGAGATTTATATCCCACAAAAATAATTTCTTTTGAACAGGAAGTTGATTCAATCTATTTTCATACCGATAATAGTGTCATCTTGAAAGTAACCATATTAAGAGATAGTTTAATCCGATTTAGATTTACAACAAAAGGGTATTTTAGCAATGATTTTTCTTATGCAATTGATAAAAGTCATTCTCATGGTTATAATTTTCTGGAAGTTTCTGAAGCAGAAGAGTATTATCAGATAAAAACCAGTAAAGTACAATGCAGGATTCAAAAAATAGACATGAGAGTATCTATTTATGATCTAGAAGAAAATATTATTTTAGAAGATGAGCTTGGATTTCATTGGGAAGAAAGCTATGAATATGGCGGTAACATTGTCAAAATGAGTAAGGCTTCAAAAGATGGGGAATGTTTTTACGGACTTGGTGACAAAGCAACCCAAATGAATTTGAAGGGAAAAAGACTGGAAAATTTTGCAACAGATCAATATGCTTTTCAAAAAGACCAAGAGCCCTTATACAAAGTTGTTCCATTTTATATTGGATTACGAAACAAGAAATCCTATGGTATTTTCTTTGATAATACCTTTAGAACCTATTTTGATTTTTGTCACGAAAGAAGAAATGTAACCAGTTATTGGGCTGAAGGTGGAGAAATGAATTATTATTTCATTTACGGACCCCAAATGCAAGATGTGGTTACAACGTATACTGATTTGACCGGTAAGCCAGAATTGCCGCCACTTTGGGCACTTGGATACCACCAATGCAAATGGAGTTATTATCCGGAAAGCAATTTAAAAGAAGTTGCAGCTAAATTTAGAGAGTTGAAAATTCCATGTGACGCACTGTATTTGGATATTGATTATATGGAAGGTTTTCGATGTTTTACTTGGAACAAAGAATATTTTCCGGATCCAAAAAGAATGGTGGCTGAATTAGCCGAAGATGGTTTCAAAACAGTTGTAATTATCGATCCGGGAATAAAAATTGACAAAGAATATTCGGTATATCAAGAAGCTTTAGAAAAAGATTATTTCTGCAAAAGAGCTGACGGTCCATACATGAAAGGAAAAGTATGGCCGGGAGAATGTAATTTTCCGGATTATACAAACCCTGCGGTACGGGAGTGGTGGGCTGGATTGTTCAAAGAATTAATTTCGGAAATTGGAGTAAAAGGAGTGTGGAATGACATGAATGAACCCGCAGTAATGGAGGTTCCTAATAAGACATTTCCAATGGATGTGCGCCATGATTACGACGGAAACCCTTGCAGTCATAGAAAAGCACATAATATTTATGGTACACAAATGGCCAGAGCAACCTATCATGGTGTGAAACGATTTGCATATCCAAAAAGACCCTTTGTAATAACAAGATCAGCATACGCAGGAGCACAACGGTACACGTCTTCTTGGACTGGAGATAATGTAGCCACTTGGGAACATTTATGGATTGCAAATATCCAGGTGCAACGCATGTCTCTATCTGGTATGGGTTTTACAGGATCAGATATTGGTGGATTTGCAGAACAACCATCAGGCGAATTGTATGCCCGTTGGATTCAATTGGGTGTTTTTCATCCTTTTTGCAGAACTCATTCTTCAGGAGATCACGGCGATCAGGAACCATGGGCTTTTGATGAAGAAGTGATCAATATCACTAGAAAGTTCGTGAATTTAAGATACCAATTATTACCTTATTTATATACCATGTTTTGGCAATATATTGAGGAAGGAATTCCTATGTTGAAGCCATTAGTGTATTATGATCAGGAAGATATTCAAACGCATTATAGAAATGACGAATTTGTTTTTGGAAATCAAATTCTTGTTTGTCCTATTTTAGAACCTAATTCAGTAGGAAGGCGCATGTATATTCCTCGTGGACAATGGTATAATTATTGGACCAACGAATTGGTCAATGGCGGAAAAGAAATATGGGTAGGTACTAAGTTTGATGAAATTCCAATTTTTGTAAAAGCAGGAGCAATTATTCCTAAATATCCGGTTCAACAATATGTTGGCGAACTGGAGTTTGATGAGTTAACACTGGATATTTATTATCACGAAGGAAAAGAAAAATCAGTAGTGTATGAAGATGCGCAAGATGGATATGATTATAAAAAAGGACGGTATAGCTTTTTGTCTTTTCAAGCAACCGGAAAAGAGAAGGAACTGATCATTCAGTTGCATAAAGAAGGAAAATACGACACTAATTATTCTAAGTATAAATTAAATTTGATTGGACTTCCTTTTAAAGTCAAAACAATAGAAATTGATAACGTTGAAGTTGTATTTGATAAAATTACTTTGGATAATGAGGGCTATTTGATTGTTGATAAGGGATTTACAGCTTTGTATATTATTGGAGAATAACAAAAAAATGATACTTTTAAATTTAATTTTATAAATTTTAAAATATTAATAATTGTATTTTTGTATGACATCTAAAAACAATAAAATCATGAAAAAGCATTTAATAGTAGGGGTTTTAGCTCTAGGTATTTTATCTTCTTGTGCAACTAATCCGCTTACAGGAAAAAAAAACTTAAATTTTGTTCCCAATAGTGAGTTGTTTCCAACCTCATTTCAGCAATATGGTACTTTTTTAAGTGAAAACAAAGTAATTACTGGAACTGCTGATGCAAAAAAAGTGGAAACAGTTGGTCTTCGAATTAAAGCTGCTGCAGAAAAATATTTAATATATTTAGATCAATCACAATATTTGAAGGATTACCGTTGGGAATATAAATTAATTGACAATAAAGATGTGAATGCCTGGTGTATGCCAGGAGGAAAAATTGTAGTGTATACCGGAATACTGCCTATAACTAAAGATGATGCGGGTTTAGCTACCGTAATGGGACATGAGGTTTCGCATGCATTAGCCAATCATGGAGCTCAACGTATGAGTGCTGCTCAATTGCAACAATTAGGTGCTGTAGGAGTTGCTGTTGCAACGGGAGGAAAAAGTGCTGAGAATCAACAAATTTGGCAACAGGCTTACGGAGTAACCACACAATATGGCGGAATGTTACCTTTTAGTAGAGGTCATGAAACGGAGGCCGATAAAATAGGACTTACTTTAATGGCTATTGCAGGATACAATCCAGAGGAATCAGTTGTTTTTTGGCAAAGGATGTCAGCGCAATCCGCTGGGCAAGCACCGCCAGAATTCATGAGTACACACCCCTCTGATGCTACCCGAATTGCGAATTTGAAAGCATTAATTCCTGAAGCTAAAGCAACAGCTGTAAAAGTTGGAATTATATACAGATAAAAATCATATTAATTAGTAAATCTAATTTTATACAAAAGCTTTTCTTTTTCAGAAAAGCTTTTTTTTGTTTATCCTAACGGCGTGCTTATGATAACGGATTATTAATGTACGATTTCATCCCGTTTTGTCTAATGTTAAACAAAAAATAAATAAATTCGTAGCATAAATAAATGAAATATGAAAGGATTACAAAAAGGAGATAAAAAGCTTATTAACGCTTGGGCTTTTTATGATTGGGCTAACTCCGTTTATAGTTTAGTAATTTCGACAGCTGTTTTTCCCATTTATTATGAAACGGTAACAAGCGGAAACAATGGGATTGTTCATTTTTTTGGAACAGAATTCATTAATTCAACTTTGCTATCTTACTCTTTATCATTCTCATTTTTGGTAGTTGCTCTCTTATCACCAATATTGTCTGGAATTGCTGATTATACGGGTAACAAAAAACGATTTATGCAGTTTTTTTGTTACTTGGGTTCGTTATCAGTCATGAGTTTATTCTTTTTTAAGGGACAGGACACATTGTGGATTGGAATTTTAGGTACCATTTTAGCCAGTGTTGGCTTTTGGGGAAGTATTGTTTTTTATAATTCTTATTTGCCAGAAATTGCTTTTCCAGAACAACATGATCGAGTAAGTGCAAAAGGATTTATGTATGGTTATTTTGGTTCTGTAATTTTATTGGCGTTTAATTTGACGATGGTTATGATGCCTCAATGGTATGGGATAACAGATTCTTCTTTACCGGCGAGGATTTCGTTTTTATCTGTTGGTATTTGGTGGATTGGTTTTGCCCAAGTAACTTTTTATTATTTGCCTAATAATGTATTTCATAAAAAACCCGAAAAAGATTATATTTTTAAAGGATTAATAGCGCTTAAAGTTGTTTCAAAAAGTATAAAGAAACTAACAAAATTAAAACAATTCTTAACCGCTTTTTTTCTTTACAGCATAGGGGTACAAACAATGATATTATTGGCTGGTATTTTCTTTAAAAAAGAACTAGGAATTAGTACGAGTAAATTGATTATTATAATTTTATTAATAAATGTAATTGCTATTTTCGGCGCTTATTTATTTTCAAGAATATCAGAGAAAATTGGAAATATAAAAACACTAAAACTTACTGTAGCAATTTGGGCGTTTATTTGGTTTACGGTCTACTTCTTAGATGCTAAAAGTACATATATTGATATCCAAATTTATGCGCTTGGAGGAATGATAGGAATGGTTTTGGGGGCTATTCAATCCTTATCACGTTCAACCTATTCTAAGTTATTGCCTGAAACGGAAGATCATGCTACCTATTTTAGTTTTTTTGATGTTACTGAAAAAATTGCCATAGTGCTTGGTACATTTATTTTTGGTTTTGTAGCTTCAATTACAAATTCGATTAGGAATTCAATTTTTATATTGGCGATTTTCTTTGTATTGGGTTATATTGCTCTTAGTTTTATGAGTAAAAATGAAGACGGAAAAGATTAGTATATAATTATTCACTACTAACCAACAAAATAATTTCAAGACAAAGGGCTACTTTTAATAGTAAGCCCTTTTTTTTATATCTTTTGGTTACCAAAAACAATAAAATAGGAGTTCTAAAGATATTGAAAAAAAACACCAAACCGACCGATATTACAAGTCTTTTCCTGCTTGAACACAACTTGTAACGCTACTTTTTGGAGTTTTTAGTTGTTGTGATTCTATGGGAGAAATTTGCGATGGAATGCTTGCAATGCAAGGTGAATTAAATCATTTAGGACACGATAAATCTCCTGTAAAGAGTACTTCAGGCAACTGGTTTTGGAGTATTGAAAGAAGAACATATTCACTTAAAATACAAAGAATAAAATCAAGAAAAAACCCTTTGTTTACGAAAAGTTACGTACCGAGATGACAAAGAAAGAGTGTATGAATTTATCACCAATAACTTTGAGATAAGCAATGAATAGGTGACTTTGATTTATAAAATTAGTTGGCAGATTGAGTTACTTTTCAAGAAGCTAAAACAAAATTTTCAACAGCACTAATTTTATTCAGAGACCGAAAACGGAATCAAGACCCAAATCTGGATTACACTCATAGCTCAATTACTTTTGATGGTTCTAAAGGCAAAATCACAAACAAAAAAAGCGTTTTCGACAAGTGATAAAAAAAATATCTTCAAGGGTTACCTTTTTGTCTTTTCCGTATTAATAAGAAAAAACAAATTGGACATGCTAACTTAGCCATCACATTAAGTTAAGAAATAATCTTAATTTTAGCCTATGAAACAAGTCCGCA